>NZ_UGHR01000001.1:3020845-3322930 GCF_900451195.1 Iodobacter fluviatilis | reverse complement strand
GTTTAGCGGCTCAAAAATGCATAAAAAATAGCCCCTGTGTAAGCATAGGGGCTATTTTTTTGTTGCGGTTTGTTTACTGATTTAGCGCTTCATTCACTAAATCACTCAATTGTTGATAACCAAAGCTTTGCAATGGCTTGCCATTTACAAAATAGCTTGGCGTTTTATTTACGCCCAGCGCTTGTGCGTCGGCCTTTTCTTGCTGGATCAGCATTTGAATGCTGTCTGACTGCATATCTGTTTGTAATTGCGCCATATCCAGCCCCAGCGGGGCGAGCAGCGGCAGAACGAGATTGGCATTGGCCTGGTGGTTTTGGGTCCATTTATCTTGCGTAGCAAGCACAATTTCTAGTGCTGGCCAGTATTTCCCTTGTTTACGCGCGGCTTCTAATACGGCAATGACCTGGTCTGCGCCCTGATGCAATGGGGCGTAACGCATTACAAGGCGAATTTGCTCTGGGTTTTTGGCCATCAGCTCTTTTACAAAAGGGTAAAACGCCGCACACGCTTCGCAAGCGGGATCAATAAATTCAACAATCGTTACCTTGGCATTTTGCGCGCCAATGATGGGCGAATGCATGCGCATTAAGGCTTCCTGATTGACTTGGATGTTGGATTGAGCGGCCGACTGCTGATTGTTTTTAAAGGCCAGCGTTCCAATAATAAATAGCGCTAATAAAATCAGCGCTGCGATGATAAAAATGATTTTTTGCTTCATTTCTTACCCTGAATTAATGTAGCGAATAAAGAAATACTGATCAGCGCAAAGGCGCAGACCGACATCAGTGGAATAGTCAGAAAGCCCAGCCATTCGGCTTCGATTTCAGAGCAGGATGAGCCTTGGGCGCAAGGGCTGGCAGAGGGCGAAATCAGGCCCAGCTGTAAATGCCAGTGGAAAACTGCAAATCCAAGGCCGATCAGCGCTAAAGGCAAGGCATAGCGGGCGACTTTAGTGTCTGTTGGAAACAGCGCCAGCGGCAGGAAGATGGCCAGCGGAAACATAAAAATTCGCTGATACCAGCACAGGGTGCAGGGGGGAAGTCCCATCACTTCGCCAAAAAATAAAGCACCGAGTGTGCCGCTGGCGGCAATCAGCCATGCAATAAAAATAAGCATCCAGCAGTCCGAATCGCTGGTGGGGACGGAGCTTGTGGGGTGGTCAGGCAAAGTATTCCTCTTGCGTGCGGCGTTTGGAAAAAGAAAATAGACCAGAATATTGGCTCAGGGTTCAAGACTATTGAGTGGCAGAAGTTACACCGCACGCTTGTGGGCCGGTGGCTTTGTGATGTGGCTGATTTTATTTAAGGCGGATATTTTTATTCATTTTCAGGCCGGGAGCATTCCTTAGCGCGGGTTAATCCATTTAATTACAAAGCACTAACTCATCAGTACAATCTTGGGTGTCTGCAGCCTGAAAAGATATTGTTATGACTTGGCTTGAGCACTATTTAAAACGCCTTTCGCTGATAAGCTGGCCAACGCTTGATCGGGCAGGGCTGGCTTTTTTACAAAGGCGGCATGTTGAATCCATTGCATTTGGCAATGTTGATCTCTTGCTGGGCAATCTCCCTGAGTTGAATCATGATGCATTAGTTGAAAAACTATTAATTCAAGGCCGCCCCGGATATTGCTACGAAATTAATACGCTGTTCGCATCACTATTAAATCACCTCGGTTTGAAAACAACTCTGCATATGGCGCGGGTATTACTGAATAAAGAGCGGGTGCAAGAGCGCCCCAGATCGCACTTAATTATGACGGTGGAGCAGGAAGGGCAAACGTGGCTATTAGATGCGGGCTTTGGCGGAGGAGGGATTTGTGAGCCTGTTCCATTGCAGGCAGGCGTGGTGTTTGATCAGGGCATTGATCAATATCGTTTATTGCCCGAGCAAACACCTGCAGGCTGGTATTTGCAGCGTGAAATAAAAGGCGAATGGAATAATTTATATTGGTTTGATTTAACCAGCGCTTATCCGCCGGATTGCCATGTTGGTAATTATTTTGCGGCAACCGCAAATGAATCAATTTTTTTGCGTGATCTGATGGTTACACGTATCGATGGCATGCAACGCCTAGTGTTGCATAACCGGCAATTGAGTCTTCGCAGTAAAATAGATAGCAGCGTTAAAATAATTCAGAGCGCGGATGAAATGCAAAACATTCTTGATCATTATTTCGGCTTTAGTGTGCAGCCTGATCAGGCGGAGCTGCTTTTTCAAAATGGTTTTGAGTAGGCGTTTGCGCCTGAGCAAAAATGACTGAGCTGAAACAATCAGCGTTTTTCTCAATCACCAGCAGGAAATCACATGGCAATGTATTGCTTATCTATCCACCGCCCCAGTGGCTACAATCCATCCATTTCAGAAGATCCGGCCATGGGTCTTGCCATCGACGCACTTAATGATGAAATGGTGGCTGCGGGTGTCCGCGTTTTTGTTGGTGGTCTGCATTCGGCAGCGCACGCAAAATCCATCAGCTTGCAGGCTAATGGCCAGCTGCAGGTCAGCGAAGGGCCATACCTGAATACCACCGAGCATGTCGGCGGCTTTTGGGTGTTGCAAGTGGCCAATCTGGAAGAAGCCATAGCATGGGGCCGCAAAGCCGCCGTGGCCTGCCGTGCGCCGGTAGAAGTGCGTCAGTTTCATTGATTTTTTAATCCAGTTTGCGCTGCCCTAAAGCAAGCTGGTTTAGGTCGGGCTGGCTTACCGCGCATTCAGGCCATGTCTGCACAGGTGTGTTTTACAGCTGTGCTCTGGCTCCCTCTTTGCAAAAGGAGGGGGCTGCAAACTGATGCAAAGACTTATACATTCTGCTCTATCCGCATCACTGGCTTTCTGCAATACTCGATCCATATTCAGTCTGTTGTCATCATGTAGCCATTTACTGCGGAGAATCTATGTCGGCCCGTCCAATGCAAAAATACGCTGGCAGCTGCCATTGTGGTGCTGTTCGTTTTGAGATTGAAACCGATTTCCCCGAGCTGACCATGTGCGATTGCTCTATCTGCAGCAAGAAAAACGCGCTCATGGTAAAGGTGCATGAAAGCCAGTTCCGTTTGATTGCAGGGGAAGAGGCGCTGACCGAATATCAATTTCATACCAAAACTGCGCGCCATTTCTTTTGTAAGGTCTGTGGCATCTACCCCTTCCACCGCAAACGTGTTACCCCAGACAACTTGGGCATTAATGTTCATTGCCTTGAAGGCTTTGATCCAGCGGGGATACCGGTGCGGCAAGCGGTTGGCGCGGCGATGACGTAAGGCAGGGGTAACGCAAAAGCTAAGCGTTGCAAGGGGCTTTTGTTGAGGAAAAAAATTACGATGTACTGATGCACGCTGGCAGGCCCCGCTGTCTGCCGCTTTAAACAATATCCCCAATCATTACTGAAAGAGCCTTTCGCTGACTAGCGTTGCAAACGCTTGATCAGGCAGGCTTGTCACTTTTACAACGGTGACTTGTTGAATTAGTCGTAATTTCTTAGTAAGAATGTAAAATGCAGCATTTTTGTTGAAATGTGAGAGTCTGCTTTATATCTCCCGCGAAGTTTGAAACTTGGGCAAGCAACACTGCGCTATTAGGGACGTATTGAGGCTGGCTGCGCATCTCGTTTAATGAATGTTCGCATTTCATCCTTGGTAAATTGCCATGAGCCAAACCATTTCGATTGATTTTTCCCCTTTCAAAGCCTGGATACTTTGCGTAGTTACGCTCCTGCTTACTGTTGCTCTGAATTTCGCTGTTCAGCGGGGGTTGGGATATGACATCTTTTCCATTACGCTTTGGTTTATTGTTCCTGTGGGGGCGGTTCTCCTGGCATTTTGCGCTGTAAGTGGCTTTGCCGTTGCGTCGCTTCAATCTGGGAGAAGGGCAAACTTCCTGGACCTCATATTTCTTATGTGTGTGTGCTTTGCTCTTCAGATTCTGGTCGTGGCGGCCGACTACATTAGCCTGCGCCTGTCCGGGCTAATACCCCCGGGAGTAGACATTACGTTTTATGGTTATTTCTTTCAAAATATCACCGCTGCTGAGTATGTTTCACACTCGTCCCGGTTCGGGACATCCGCAGCATCTCCTGTTGGCGATTTTGGCTGGTTTCTTCTTGTGCCGCGTGTGGCCAGTCTGTTGGCAATTGCAAAGGTTACTCACAAGAAGTTTGCAGCCAGCAATGGGTATGAGTTAGCGCAGTCATATGAAAATTACCGCTGAGCAGCCTAATCAGCCCTGCATGTGGGATTAGCCCCTGATTCGGGCGGTAATCTAGTTTGTGCTGCGTTGCTGGCAATATCATGAATCTTGTTTATCGCCCAAATATCAAAGCCCACGAAAGTGGGCTTTGATATTTATGTTATGGCTTAGTCCTTAAGAACCAAACCAAATCACGCCTGGATAATTGGGATTAATGCCAACATTTCCAGTAAAGCCTTTAGATCTCAAGAATTCAATGACCTGCTCTGTTGTTGCGGGGGACGATACAGTGACTTCGTAATCTGCTGACGAGCTTTCTATTGCGGTATCACTCATAAAAATCTCCTTGTCACATCCTACTCGTAAGGCTTTTCGGTTACGCCCCGTTTTTTAAAGTGGTATCTGGACTCCACTCATTCATCAATACCTGATATTTACTGTAACTTGCAGCTTAGGATAGGTACGATAGTCCTGCTGATTTAATTTCTCTGTGATGAATAAAATAGTCAGTATGAGATTAAATTTGTCTTTATCGGCTAGGCGATTATTTAGCATTGCAGGATTTAAGCTTGTTTTTGCCCCTGTTGCTTCAGGGCAAGGTGCCATATGTTTTTGATAAAGTTACAGTATTTTAACTTTTGCCATGGATGGTGCTGACTTGATAATGAATGGATATTTCTATCATTGGGTTTGATCGTTACTTAGCTTCTGTGTCAGCACTTTGTTCGCCACTACCCTGCAAAGCTTTGCACTCTGATTAACACCCTTGCACCGTGCTATGAACATCGCTTAGTTCACATGGTTTGCCAGCCCTTTGACCAGTGCGTCAAAGGTCTCTTTGCAGCGCGGGCTATGGCGAAGATCTTCGTGCATGACAACCCAGGTTTCTAATTTGAGTTCAAATAGCTGAGGCAGTACCCTGATCAGCAAAGGGTTACGCTGAGCGAGTGCCTCCTGGCACACGCCAATGCCACAGCCCGAGCGGATGAGTGCCAGCTGGCCGATATCACTATCGGTGCGCAAAGAAAACGCCTGGCGCTTCCATTCGGGGTGCTGCCTGCGGGCGGCACGTATAAAGGGCGTTTCCTCATCAAAGCCAATGAGTAAGTGATCTGTTAAATCAGGAAGCGCCTGAGGGAAACCACGCTGTTCCAGATAGTTTTTGTGCGCGTACAAACCAAGCGTTACGGTGCCAACTTGCCGTGCAATCAGCGAGTCTTGTTGTGGGGCCGTCATTCGGATCGCAATATCGGCCTCACGGTGCAGCAAATCTTGCAAACGATTGGTCAGAACCAGCTCTACCTTCAGCTGGGTGTGCCGCTGCTGCAGATCCGCAATGATTGCGGGCAGCACCTCAACGCCGATCACTTCGCTGGCCGATACACGTACCGTTCCTTTTACGCCGTCACCCTGGTTTTCGGCGGCGCGTTGGAATGCTGCGGCGGCACTCTTCATTAACTCGGCATGGCTGCGGGTTGCAAGTGCCGCCTCAGTGGGGATTAAGCCCGTTTGTGAGCGCGTAAAAAGAGCAACACCCAGAGATTTCTCAAGGGTTGCAATATGTCTGCCGACCGTGGGCTGGGTGATGCCCAAGGAGCGTGCTGCCCCAGAGAGCGAACCCTCTTGCAGCACGGCCAGAAAAGAGCGGCAGAGTTCCCAAGCAATATCATTGTCCATGCATAAATGTATAGCAGCTACATTAAGTTCGGCAATTTCTTTTTTACCTCATCCGCTCCAGAATCTCTCCATCACAACTTTGTTCAAACAGATGGAGAACGATCATGGTAAACACAAATAAAGTGGCATTAGTACTCGGTGCAACAGGTGGAATTGGCGGAGAAGTCGCATGTCAGCTACGTGATGCAGGCTGGGAGGTGCGGGCACTTAAGCGCGGGATGACGGTGCAGGCGGAATTAAAGGATGGCATTCGCTGGCTTTGCGGTGATGCGCTAAATAGGGACGATGTGCTTGAGGCAGCACGTGGTTGTTCTGCCATTGTGCATGCGGTGAATCCCCCCGGCTATCGTAACTGGGGGGAGCTTGTGCTGCCCATGCTTGATAACACGATCGCTGCGGCCATCTCCGAACACGCGACCATCGTATTGCCGGGTACGATCTACAATTACGGCCTTGATGCATTCCCCTTGCTGGCTGAAGATGCGCCGCAGCATCCGCCAACGCGCAAAGGCGAAATACGTGTTGAGATGGAGCGGCGCTTGCAGGCCGCCACGCATCAGGGGGCGCGGGTCATTATTGTGCGAGCCGGCGATTTTTTTGGCCCCAAGGTGGGTAATAATTGGTTCTCACAAGGGCTGATCAAGCCGGGAAAGGCGGTGGTGGCGATCGCACAGCCAAACGATCGTGGCATCGGCCATCAATGGTCTTATCTGCCAGACGTGGCGCGTACCATGGTCGGGCTGCTGGCGTGCAGGGATAAACTCCCCCCTTTTGCTTCCTTTCATATGGCAGGGCATTGGGATGCCGATGGTACGCAAATGTCGGCAGCCATTTGCCGTGTTATCGAGGCGGATGGCGGCCTTCGGCCCAGGCTTCGTCGCTTTCCGTGGTGGCTGATACGCTTGATGTCACCATTTGTTGAAACGCTGCGTGAGCTGCTTGAGATGCGCTATCTTTGGCGTTACCCCGTGCGCATGAATAACGCATACTTAATGGCAACCTTGGGCGGGGAGCCGCATACCCCGCTCGATGAAGCAGTGAAAGCAACCTTGATTGGCCTTGGATGCTTGGGGCAGGGGGCTGCTGAGCGGCTGCAAACTCATGATTAGTCATGGCAGGCTGGGCGGTTATCGAGTGGGAGTTGTGCTTGCTATCACCGCTCAGCACGGGGCGATCAATTTAAGCCGCGCAGGGCTTAGCTTACATTACCTTGTGAGCGCAACACCGCTGCGGCCAGCCGCTGCAAATTCTGCTCATTGGCCGTAGCAATAAATTGGGCGATTGGCTTGTAATGCTCAACAGTATCAAAGGTTTGCAGCCAATGGATTTGAGTACCACCCTCAATGGGCCTGAGTTCAATTCTCAGAATGAAGTGATGGCCAGACAGGTGCTCTATCTCGACTAGCCCGTCTGGCTCGATGCGGGTGAAGCGGCTTTCGTTTGGGTAAGCCTCGCCCTGTGGCCCGTGCATAGTGAGCCGCCATGTGCCGCCCGGCTGGAAATCAAACTGCTGAATCGTATTCCTAAAGCCATCCGGCCCCCACCAAAGGGCAAGCTGGGCAGGATCGCTTATCGCGGCAAAGACCTTAGCCGGGGCGGCCGCTACAAAGAGACTTCTTGAATCAGATCGCTTGTCGATGGCTTGCATAGTGCTATTCCCTGCAGGATGGAGTAAGCCGCCCAAAGAGTAATTTTAAGGCTCCAGCCGGTGTAGGCAAATCAGGCTTTTTTTACTACTGGCCTGACCCGCTACCAATACCTTGCCGTTCGCGGATAAAATCTTTTTCATCCTGAAGCAGATGTTCCCAATAGCGATGCTGCTAAATCGTGCTGCATTGCTTGTTTGCGCGGCGCTGTGTTTGCCATCCTGCTCGAAAATATGTTGCGCCAATTGCACGCGTCACCGCAGATTTAATCAAACGCCAGCGCGTTGCAACATCGGCATCGCCAGCCGGTAAAGTCCAGACCGTGTGTAAATGATCGGGTAACAGTGCCCATGCATCAATTTGGAATGGCCTGTCCCGCCGTACCATTGATAATGGCTTTTCGTAGTGCCATGCTGACGCAATCATCAGTCAAAATTCTTTGTCGTCATTCCGTTACTACTGTAAAAAAAATACGACCCACCCGCCACATTTGATCGTCGATAAAAAGACATACGAAAACTCAGTAAAAGAACATTTATCAGCGTAGGGCGGCTTAGCCGCAGGCGTAACCCGCGTGTCAGGCATGGCAAGCTGAGTGGTAATTGAGTGGGTGGTTTGTGGTTGGTGGCATTGTTCAGCGCGGGTTGGTAAAGCTAACTTGCCCTACATGGCTATGACTGTGAAGCCAACATAGACGAGGTAACAAACGGTGACCACTCCCACAATAAACAATGCAATCGCAGTGCGGTTGAACCAGCGTGGAAACTGGCGCTGTAAAAGCACTGTGATTTGATTAGCAAAACCTTGGTCACATTTCACCCCCGCATTTACCTGACCAGCAGTTACGGGAGGAAAATACAAGTAAGAAACAGTAATTTCCTCTCCCGGAACAAGAGTGGGGATGAGGATATCTTGCGAACCATCAGGCAAGGTTTCAATGTTGTGGACTATAACTGGCCAGATGTTGAACTCAGGCAAAATAGAATGATGCAATCGAACATTCGTTGCGCTTTTGCGCCCTGCATTGCGCAAGACCACAGAATGCGTATGTACCTGAAGTGGTTGCCCACCAGATGGTGTGTGGCGAAATGCGGAAACGTGGCTGAAGTAGGAAATAAGTACTGAGCGGCTCTCGAATAGCCTATCCACCCAAACGCCGACAAACAGAGCGATCACCGGTGAGGCAATAGTTGCTACGGCATTCCAGTCAATTGCCATTACTACTCCTTGATGCCCAACGCGTAGTTGAGGCGCCTGCGCGGCTATTTGCTTAGGTCGCCTCGAACGTTGGGTTGGCCGTCTTTTCTGTCAAGATTTGGAAGACCACCCATCTCGAACGTCGGGGTTGGTAATGATGTACGCATTTAATCCATCTCCGGAATTGGCGAGGCGTTTCATTGTTGAAATATGTGCGGAACCGATTTTCGATGCTCTGTATTCATAAATACCACCATGCTTGAACTGCACTTTGATCCAATCGTCTCCATACTCATATGCCGAGACACCGGAATCGCTGTTGATGTCTTGATATGCCTTCATTTCTAGCTCTCTTCGTGGATAGGGACTGCTGACGGATTAAGACGGTTAACAAGATGTAGCCATCCTTAAACTGCAAAAAAACCACCGTCTCATGGTGCATAAAAACGCCATGTTCAGAGGCAACAACATAAGGGCGTGGCGAAAATAACGTGATGTTGCAAAACAAAACCTATTGAGCGAAGGGTTCCAATTTATTTGCGCAGCCTCAATTCGGCCAAATTATTTTCACAGTGTAGTGTCGGCATTGGGTAAGTGATACGTGAAAATTCTTACATTAAAATTCTATTTAATCGTCGATTATTGTCGTCAAACCTTGGGGTAAAGCGCTTTCCACCTAACTTTGTATCTAGATAAATGTTTTGGCAGATAAAACCTGCCCAATCTATCGTGCTACTTAATATAAAAAAGCCGCTAGCAAATTGCTTAGCGGCCTTCTTCTTTATATCTATCAAATTAATCAAATGTCGACGCATAAAAAAGTTTGACACAACTGGCCTATATAAATCAATGGCATACGTTAAAACGTGCTCATGCGTCTAGTTGCAATAGTTTGACACAAGTATGCTAAAACTAAAACTATGGTGAAATCTTGCAATAAAAAAGTTTGACACAATATTTTCCATATTAGCACCGGCATGGGCGACGTTCGATAATGCAAGACAAGCTTCTATTTTTCCCTCCTTCTCTACCTGATGAATCTTTAATATCACGCGTCTCTCGATACCATCTTATCTCGGGCAATAGGACTGAACAATCAACGTTCGGCGAGCTTTGCTCTCGGGTTAGATTAAACTTAGGGAGCGTCGTTCCTGCCTACATAGAGGTGTTAGCTGCCCGCTTGCCTGGTGACGCCGATGCTAATCTAGCTAAAATTCTACAAGATAACACTCTGCTCCCCGCATTCCGGCCATTTCTGGGGCGACCCAATGCACCGCTGCCCTCTGCCGGCGAGACTGATGTGAACGCAAAGATTACGCACTTCCCGAGGCACGTTGTTGGGATGGTGGGCAATGCAAAGTTGTGCATTAGCTGTGTTGTCGACGATGAGCAGATACATGGTGTTGGCTATTGGCACAGGTCTCATCAAATGCCAGGCGTGACCGTTTGCTGGAAGCACAAGGAGCTACTTATCAGTAGCTGCCAAAATTGCCGTTTTCCTTTTCTACGCCCCCAAAAGCTATTGTCTGTTCCTTGGGGGGCCTGTCCCGTATGTTCGATTCATTTGGAAAAAAAGAAGCAAGATGAAGTGGCCAATCCATTTGAAATCGCTTATGGGCTCTTTGCCCGGGAATTGTTAGCTGAAAATATACCTCCGTATCATCCTGAAATATTGATGAATGCCTATCGAGAGAAAATTAGGCAGCGAGGTTACTCTCGCGGCTCAATGCCTGCATTACAGGATTTTCAGGCGTCGATGATTGACGAACTCGGTTGTGAATTTATAAGCAAAGTTGATCCCGCATTTTCGATGAAGCGTGCGAGTTGGTGGTTACGTTTAAGCTATATTGAATCGGCGTTAGATATGCCGATTACTCGTCATATTATTTTGGGGATGTATTTGTTTGGGACTGCGCACAATTTCCATAATCATTTGCAAGTGTTGGCGAATGAGGATGATGCTATTGCGCGTAAAAAGGGGAAAAAATCGGATTCTTCTCAGAACTCAATACGTGACGAATTTAGAAGAAAAATTGCATCGGCGCTGAAGAAGGTGCCATCCCTATCAATGGAGCAACTATGGAAGAAGCAATTTCGTACAGTTGCTTGGCTGTATGACAATGACAAAGAGTGGCTGAACAATACGGTACTAGGCGGCGATGCAAAGACGGATGATTTCGCTGTAGGTGCCAAATCTAAATCTGATGATGTATTAGACCGTGAATATGCTTTGCTGGCTGAGGACTATTCGCGCAAATTATTTGAGGAGGAGGGAAAGCCACAGCGTATTGGAATGGCAAAAATTCTCGCAGGTGTAACAAAGAATATAAAATCTACAAAAGCAAACCGTGAGCGTTTTCCCATCTTATTTGCCACGATTGATTTGTGCAAAGAAACTGCTTGGTGTTTTAGTGCCAGACGAATATTGTGGGCACTAGGGGAGTTAAATCGTCTAGACGAGAAAATTATTATCTCAAATATTGCTTTGACATCAGTGGTTATATTTTCCGCAGTCGAGAGTATTCTTCGATTTGCTGACTGGGATGCTAAAAAAATAAGCAGTACCAAGATAAATACTCAGGCGCTGCTGGCTAAAGCAGGGATAACTCGGACGTGGCGTGGCCCATCGGAATCTAAGTTGGGAGAATTTGGTGGTAGGGGCTATGTCAGAAAAAACGTGGTCATCACCTGTATTTGAATCTATGCCGTGCGCTAATTTGAGGGAACATGATGTTAGTTTCTTAAATGACGTCCGCGTGGGCTTCATTGATAAGCTTATCCAATACCTTAGACACCTTTCCAGTCCCGACATATTTTAGTCCGGCAATGCGGAGCAACATCCATGGTAGTGGGGCTGGATGAAGCTGTTTTACTTGCAGGGCGGCCCACTGCAAACGCCGACATTGGAAGTCTTCTATTGATTCGATATTTGTAGCCAAGGCTTGAGCGGTGAGTGGTAATCTTAATAAGTATTTTTCCAATATCGATCGCTTACGCATCGACCGGCCTATCGACGCTTTAGTCACCCATACAGGTTTCTGAATGGCATAGAGTTGTCGGCTGTGCTTCATCACTGCTTCTGCAAATTCACGATCTCTCATTCCCCAGTCAATTCGAGTAGCAGAAACTGTTTTTTTCTTTGGGGTGGTCGCGATCGTTTCGCTTAACCACTGTCGGTCATGTTTGTACAGCCAGGCATAATCAGGAAGCCCACGGGCAAGCGTTTTTTGACATCCTAGAGAGAATCTTTTTCTTCTAATTTTTTGTTCCAGTGCACGGATCAATTTGTCTCTAGCAATTGCGACATCAGGGTACATTCGCAAAATCCGATACAACGACACCACAGATGTTTCATGGCGTTGTGCCAAGGTATTTAGTGGTGTTGTCGACGCGAGTACTGTGCGAAGCTCCGCAAGTTTGGGCGGATTCAATGTTTTTGGGCGTGAGGGAACTTGGAGCCCCAGTCTTGTCGCTTCTACTCGTAATGTAGTCACCGACTGACCCAGCAATTGAGCGCAGTGCCGCAGTGATTTTTTGTCCTCGACAAGCATGGATCTTAATTGCTCGCTTAGTACACAAGATGGCTTTGGTAGCGACGATGTTGATTGAATACTTGTTTGTGGCAATGGCTTTTTGTTTTTATGCGAGCTGGTCATGACAGTAGCCCAATTCCCATTGAGACAGTGCATCAGTAGGAGATGCTTTAGCGGGTGCGTCGATTTACGTGCTTTGCGCAATAGGCCGAGCGCCCATTCGGGCTTCCCAGAGTTCTCTGCTTTGGTAAATTGGAATGTGCCAGTTGTTGGTAAATCAGCGATTTTTTGTAGGATCCAGGTAGAGAATTTTGGTACACGCAATCTGCCGCTAGCATGCGTTAGCTTCAAATCTGAGGCTAAGTCACGATAAATGCCTCTCAATTGAGTTGGGGATATAGCCCCAAGCTCAGCATCTAATACTTGCTTGCTGCAGATGGATAAGCTGTGCATCCAAGTTGACAAGCTCTTTTCAATTGCAATTTGAGTTGCAAAATTGATTACGTCTGGTGTCGTTGGCAGAAACAGGCTATGTCGGTGTCGATCCACCCAACTGGCATCAATCGCGTACAACGCAGTGCCATGTTCATGGCAAATGTGGACAGCGGGGAGTTGATGGGCGCGGTGCCAGTAAGGTTGACCATAAAGATGTTTATCCTGCTCTGCACATTGTGCGCAAAAGCGATAGGGGTTACCCCCGCCAACCTGGCTTGCAACGAGGCCCATCATAGTCTTGAGACCAATGGCGGAATCGCTTTTCATGGCAGCCACGCCCAAGGAGATTTGTCGTTCAGTTAGAAACGGCCGATAGTAGGGGAAGATGGTGTGCCTGTTGATGATGTCTTGTGCATCGATAGGCATACCACTTGGAAGTATCCCGACTAAGTTATCGATTGAACTTGGAAGGTGCGAAGTGACGACAATGGTATGTTTCCCAAACAGCTCACGAAGCGTATCACGATCATCGGCGTTGCCAGACAGCTGGTGGTATCTTGCAATTAAGCTAAATACTGATTCATCAGGTAGGCTAGTAGGAAAGAAGCAAAGCTTGGTTCCTCGTTCAAGCGCTTTTACGATAGGCATCTGAAAACTCGAGCGGATCGACTTGCAGCCAGCAAGCCTTGCGTAAAATATCAATAGGATCAACTGCTTGTGCGATGGTTGTGGAGATCGCGGCACTAGGAAGCGCGACCTTAGCAACTAGTGTTTGCGGAGCTTGTGCCGTGGTATCAGGCCCCACAATGGGAACGCTGTTTTTTTTTGCTTGACGTATGACTGACAAACGATTTTCTGTAGATGAGACTCCAGCATCTTCCATCATTGCGTTGAGCTGATCATCGGTTGGCATCAGGTCTTCAAACAGGCGCATTTTTTTCGGGTCACGGCTTCTCAGTACCGCAACCAATGGTTTGAGCAGTTTCATTTTAGTATTGGCGACGTGCTTAAAAACCTCTTCTGTCAGAGTCTCAATATTGGACTGTATCGCATAGCGTTGCCCGAGAATCATGAGCTTGGCGAGGAAATCGGTTACTCCCTGAGTTAAGTCGTACAGTGTGGCTCTGATGGCAGGCGTCAAAGGGGCGATAGAGTTGACCCATTGGTATTCCCAGATGGCCTCCACCAATAGATCCCATGCCGGGTCGTGTTCATTGGGCTGTTTGAAGTCATAGGTGCCTAAGCCACACGCACGTCGGGCATTCCTTAACACATCAGCAAATAGTTCCACCATGGGATTGGTGCCAATGAAGACGACGGGAATGCCAATTGCGTTGACCAGATTGACGAAGAAATTCAGCATATTATCTTTGCCGCCGGTTTTAGCTGCGTTCAAATGCTGAAGTTCGTCGATGAAGATCGCACCTACAAAGTAGGTGGTGGCGATTTGCTCCATACGTTGAATCATTTCTGGAATGCCGCCTTTAGATTGATATCGCTTGGCGTATTTATCCACTCCTAATGCTTGATCGACGGCTCTAAAGAAATTTCGGCATAGACCTGACAAGGACCCATCGAATGGGCATTCGACTTTCAACCAGACGATTTGCGTATGGACAAACTCCTTACTCTTGTAGCTCTTGTGGAGAATAGTTTGGGGATAAAGCCGCAATATGGATTCAAGCGCCGTTGTTTTTCCGATACCGCTTAGTCCTACTAAACTGAATGTGGAGGCGGAGGAGTGGAAGCTCGTCAGCGCGCGCTGATCGGTGGATAAGGTATGCAAATGACGCCAAGTAGCAGGATCCATCGGACTACGGTTCACATACCCGCTGCGAATCAACGAAGAAATAGCACTTTCTAGCTCGAGGTGAATTGGCAATGGTTGTACGATATTTCTGAGGCGATTAATGCAATGTAGGCGAATTTCTTTAGGTAATGAATGCTCATGCTCTTCACGCGTTGGAAAATGCGCAATCAAAGTTGCTGCATCTTGCTCAGACCAAATCGGCGGTAGTGCTTCGATTAAGGCATTATTCTGATATTCAGGAACGAGCGATGAGGTGTAAGTGGCATAGATCGGTGTTGTATTGTTCATGATGTGGATCGCTATTTTTTACGCAGTCGACTCAGTAAGTCGATGACCTCACCACCGCGTTGACCGTAGGTCTCAGAAATGTTGGCGACAGGCTGTACTGTAGGCGTTGTGTTGATTGTTGGTGTAGTGACAACGGGGTTGGTGTGAGCTGCACGTTCGGCCGCGCGTTCAATGGTACGATTGGCTCGAATACCGGCAACCTGCTGTGCTGAGGAGATATCTTCCTGGCTTAGTTTCTTTTCTGCGGTAGCTTGATTGATAATGCTTTGCACTTGGTCATCTAGCTGTACCTTGCTGACTAGTTCAGTATATTGGTCGTCAGGTGATGATTGCTTGATGATCTCCAGCATATCCATGATTTCTTCTAGCCGGTGTCCTCGGTATCTGATTTCGGACGCACGCAGATGATAGGTGGTGAACGACTTGTCCTCGTTGCGTATCCATATGTGCTCAGGTTTAGTTGAGTCATACCAGACATCAATGGGTTCGCGGCCCTTGGCGCGTGCACGGGCGAACTTCATTCCATCTCCGTCGGATGCAGACGTGTAAAACATGCCTTCAAAGTAGATGCCGCCGGCTTGCACGCTAGCTTTTGCTTTCGGGAGCAGGTGCAGGTAGACCAACTCGGGAGAATGGATATTGGGTGCACCAAATCCATGTTCTATACCCCAGTTCCAGAGGCTGATTGGCGTAGAGTCAATTTCTTGGGCGATCATGTCTTTGTTCAGCCAGTCAGGTTGTCGACTATGCCGGTTGTAGTGCAACACACTGGCAACCATGATCTTGGTGAATTCGTGCAAATCAAGTGTCGCGTCGAGGCGGTAATCCCGTTCGCCACGTTCCTTGATGCGTTGTGCAACACCGCCTGGCGCCCATTGAATCTGCGTCAGTCGGTTGAGTACCCGAAACCGGCTTTCTACAATTGCTTTCCAGTCTGGGCGATATGGTGGCGCGATGGCTAGGTCGATTCCCAAGCCTGTGGCCAGATTCTCCGCCGCAATCCCTAGCATCTCACCTCGATCAGCGCAGATTTCTTGTGGTAAATGATGACATGGCCAATCACTGGGGTTGATCTGAATGTCAAACTGGCGGCAAAAGTCGACCTTATTGCTAAATGCATTCCACAATGCCTGTCGTGCGCCGTTCCAGCTTGGCCCCTCCAGTCCGATATAGATGCCGACGATCATTCGCGAAAATACGTCGACTACAACATATACCACTGGCCGACCAATGATCCAGTTGCGATTGAAGCGGCTGACTAGGTAGACGTCGGCAATCGTTGCGTCGATTTCAAATCGATGGCACGGTCCAAACAGTCCTTGATTGGCCCTGCCGATTAAGGCGCGATGGTCTTTTTCCCACTTACGCTCTCCTTTCCGGCTACGAAGGACAGTAATGGCATCGAAGGCCTTCTTGCCCCAATATTGAAATTGGGTCAGTTTGGGTAATTCGTGTGCTGGTTTTAAGTTGAAGTCATCGTCGGAGTACCCAGGGACGGAATGCTCTGCGCGGTAAAATTTATTTAAGGTTCTGTTGTAGGCATCTGTTACACATTCCACCACATTGTTTTTGTATAGGGCATAGCCAATCTTGATTGCAGCTTTGTCCTCTTCGGTGAGTATTTTTGCCTTGGTTTCCGTCACTAACCCCAAGTATTTGGGTGGGCGACCATTAATTTTTCCTTTAGCAAAGGTCTTCGCCTTACCCGCACCACCTGAGCGGACATAGTTCGGTAACAGAGCATTCTTGGTTCCACCAAACAGCCAATAGCGATACAGTAGGCGATATAAGGTTTTACGTGGCAAATTAATGGCTTTAGCATGCGCCGCGATCATGGTGCCCATTGCCTGAGGGACGAAAATTTCACCGAGGTATTTTGTTTCTAATAGCGGTTGTATTCTCTCCCAACTAGTTTCTCGAATGTGCTTGGCTTTTGTGTCGATCTCATCCTCCAGTGCAAGCATAAAGGCCGGCACTTTGATGACTGTGTGGCGTATTTTCTTTTCCTGTAACAGTGAATCCAATTCCGTTAATGATATTGACCAAGGCTGTTTGGGCGGATCTTCGATGGTGATTAAAACCGCTGAATCGTTTTCTTTATCGATCCACAGAATTCTGGCGGGATGCAGGAACTGTGGTTCTTGAGTGATAGATTCAAAGGCGCTGTTCACATTGATGAATTTGGTCATATTATGCGGCCTTTAATACCTTGGATACGGGCATATTACTTGCTGTCAACAATGGACAAAACCCGGTCAGCTTCAATTCTTGTTTAGTGATGTCAAAGCAGATATTCTTATTCAACACCAAATACTTAAAAAGGAGGATGCCGTCGGTGTAAGGGATATGGGTTGATGTTGCAGAAGCACGGATGACCGACGCCAATGTGCGCTCTTTATTGGCATAGAATTCTAACGCATGTATGAATTGTGAGTGCGTGTCCGGTTTGAGAAGGTGGCGCTCCAGAGTTTTTCCTTTGCGTAACCAGATCAGATTCTCTATAAGTGTGGCCCCCATGGTCTTTTCCGTGACGAGTTTCCAGTCATGCACACCTTGCACTTGCAACAGCGCTTTCTCTAGTTCTAATTTTTCGATTGTGCGTTTTAATTCACTGGAGGGTAATAGATCGCCCTCGGTTTTGACCGAACGCGCGGCAAGATAGCGTGTGCCGTCGGTAGCTTGTAACGTGATCAAGAAATCTGTGGTCATGACAAAATGCAGTTGTGTGCCACGGTAGAGCGGGTAGCGGATTCCGAGTTGATTGGCGATGTCAATCGCTTGCTCTGTGGGAAATAGCGGAAATTGCTCCCTGATGTCGATGACTTGTTCGGAGAACTCTAAGGTAAGAAAGCAGGCAAACTCTACATCGGAAAGTAGATGGTGAAGACGATCTACCTTTGTTCCCTGTACTTTGCGTGATCTCCCTTTTGAGGGAACATCTTGTACTCGGAGCCAAGGCAGGTATTGAGGCCCTTCTCCCTGACCGTATCCTTGGCTAATATAACGGTCTATATCCGCTTGTGTTTTAAATCGTCGACCCCGCACTATTTCAACCTTTGTAAATAAAATCAATCATAAGTATAACCGCGATAGATAGGCTCTCGCCTATCTACCTGAGTATTGAAACACTTCAATTAGATCAGTAAAACGGTGCGTCATCAAAGCTGCAGCTTGTTTTAATGACCTACGTGCGACTCTTTTTGCGATATCAAGCTTGCGATGCATGAAGGATCATGCTTCAGTATATCGAGCGCGTCGTGCTCTGATACTGCACGCTTGGATGGGGTGGCATGCGCAATCCCAATAATGCTAGCGCACGCATGAACCAATACGAACGTGGGGAGCACACACCCGACTTCGATACGCTTAAACGTATTGCGAACGTGCTTGATGTGCCAGTTGCTTATTTTTACTGTGAGAATGAATTGACGGCCTCTATTCTTCAGGCTGCTGAAGTACTAAATGAAGAACAGAAATTAGCTTTGCTTGTGTCTATTCGTGAGATGGTCATTACTGAAAAAGAAAAATAAAGGTCAAAGAAGCCAATCGCTGGGACATTGACCTGCAAAAGACTAGCCCTAAGAACTGAGTAGAAGTAATTAAAAAAATAAATATTTTATGAAAGCATAATAAACAGGGAATATTGTTTGCGACATGACTTGCTCCCAAGCCGCACCTTTAAAGGAGTTGTTGGTATGCCGCTTTAAGCGATAACAACGTCCAATCTTAAGCATTATCAAAAAGTTTGTGCCACACTACTGTAAGCTCACACTGCACCCACTAATAGCTAGGCTCATGAAACATCGCTTTTTAGCTCATCCGCTCGCAGTCCTGTTTATGATGATCTTGCTGACATTCAGCCAGTTCGTTGTAGCTGCTTATGCCTGCGCGGATGCTCTAGCAAGCTTGCCTACTACGCCTGTTATGATGCAAATGGCCGACATGAGTGATTGTGTCGAAATGAAGGCCAATCAACAGCCTTTAGTGTGTAAAGCACACTGCCAAAAAGATTCGCAATCAGAAGCACATAAAACACCTGATCTGCCTGCCCCACAGCTATTTACCCTGTTTTATCTTGCGCCTTTATTCGATAGCTATTTGCCGATGGCTAATCAGCAATTAACAGCGCCACCTACACTGCTCGCATCCTCCCCGCCCTTACGTATCCAATATCAAGTCTTTCGCAACTAGCCTATTTCTCTGATCCATTTGAACATCACTAGGACTGCGGCGTGTCTTCGCTCGCCTTCATGTCTTGGTGTTTCGTATTCAGTATGATCTGGAGAAACACTCATGTTTCCTTATGCACTTCGCAGCATTGTGCTCTTACTCTGCGTGGCCAGCGCACAGGCACTGACCTTAGATGAGGCCCTCGTTGCGGCTCAAAATTACGCCCCTGATCTCATTGTCAGTCGATCAGGCGCTGCTGCAGCTCAATCTTTAACGCTATCTGCTGGTGCTTTACCTGACCCTAAGCTCTCTTTTGCCATTGATAACCTTCCGCTAGAGGGAGAAGACCAATACCGTATTGGCAAATCAATGCGCAGCATTGGCCTGATGCAGGAGTTTCCTAATGCGGGCAAGCGGGCAGCGGAGCGCCAAATCGCCACGGCAGCGTGGCAAGCCAGTAGCGCCCAGTATCGCTTTGCACAGCTTAATGTACAACGCGCCACCACACTCGCTTGGCTAAGCCTCTATTACACGCAAGAAAAAGATCAGATTCTTGATGCGCAAGTCATCGAAAATCAAAACAGCTTAAACCTCAGTCGCGCAGCTATAGCAGGGGGGGCACAGTCGACAGTGCCTTAGCCGCACAGCTAGAAACCCAGCAATTAGCCGACGCGCGCGATGACTTAAACAGTGAGATTCAACAGGCACGCGCGCTATTGGCACGCTGGATTGGGCCAGATCGCGCCGCCGAGCCCATCAGTGGCTCACTCCCTGTATGGCAACGCGAGCCAACTTCCAACGATCAATCTGACCAATTTAGCCAGCAGCCCGATCTGCACGCGGCCAGCTCGCAAATTAGCGCCGCCCGTGCCGAATTGGCTCTGATGGAAGCAGGCAAGCGGCCCGACTGGGGCTTGGAGCTGGCGCTGCAGCGCAGCGATATGGGGCAAAACCAAGCGATGGTGAAGGTTTCTTTTGACCTGCCGTTTTTTACCGCCTCACGGCAAGACCCCAAAATCGCTGCCGCTACCGCCAACTTGCAACGAGCCGAAGCAGAAAAAACCGCTCGTAGTGCGGGCTATCGTCAGCAATATGCCGAGTTAAATGCGCAAGGTAATGCACTCAATAGCCAGTTGCAAAGGCTAAAGCAACAAACACTGCCCTTAATTCAAAAGCAAACTGAGCTGGCCTTAGCAGGCCTGCAATCTGGCAAAGCGAATAGCAATGCAGTACTTGAAGCGCGCAAAACGAAAAGAGTAGCCCAATTACGCGCACTTGATCTGACCTCCCGCCTTGCTGCCATTCAGGCACAAATCTTCTTCCTGACTGGAGGCCATTAATCATGACTCGCAACAGTACCATCGCCTTAGCCATCGCCGCCCTTTTTATTGGAACTGCCGCAGGTTGGTGGCTAAAGCCAACGCCAAACCACGCCACCGCCAGTGCTCCCGTCGAAGCCCGCAAAGCCCTTTATTGGTACGACCCGATGAAGCCAGAACAGCATTTCGATCAGCCAGGTAAATCTCCCTTTATGGACATGGAGCTGGTGCCTCGCTATGCCGATACCGCTGATTCATCTTCATCCACGGCAAATGCCAGTATTAAGATCAATCCGAGCCTCACACAAAACACCGGTCTTAAGTTGGCCACCGCTCAGCGCGGCACGATATCGCAGGGAATAGAAGTGCCCGGTAGCGTGGTGTTTAACGATCGAGACGTGGCCATTGTGCAAGCACGTAGCAATGGCATTGTGGAGCGGGTATATCCACTGGCAAGCGGCGATATCATTCAAGCCGGAACACCGATTGCCGAGGTACGCGTGCCCGAATGGCTGGCAGCACAAAATGAATATCTAGCACTACGCCATGATGCCGAGCTAGCAGGTGCTATGCTCTCTCGCCTGCAGCAGCTTGGCATGAGCACGACACAGATTACCCGCCTAAAACAAAGTGGCCAGCCGCAAGCCACCATTACTATCACCGCGCCCCGCAGCGGCATGATTGCCGAGCTATCCGTACGGCAAGGCATGGTACTGAGCCTTGGTGCGCCTCTGGCGCGGATTAATGGATTGTCCAGCGTGTGGATCGAGGCCGAAGTGCCTGAGGCCCAAGCTGCCACGCTCAAAATCGGAGCACCAATTCACGCCCTTTTTACGGCCCAGCCCAATGCGCCGATCAGCGGCAAAGTCACCGCTCTCGTGCCTGAGCTGAATAAGGAAACACGTAGCCTAAGAGTACGGGCCGAGGTTCCTAACCCCAAGGGGCTGCTGCGCCCCGGCATGTTTGCACGCATTGCTCTGGACAACCCTGATAGCAGCTCGGCATTGCTTGTCCCTAGCGAAAGCATTATCGCCACCGGCAAACGCAGCGTGGTGATTATGAGCGACGGCCAAGGGCGCTTTACACCCAGTGACGTCAAAACAGGCCGCGAGCATCAAGGGCAAACTGAAATTATTTCCGGTTTAAAAGAAGGTGAGCAGATTGTGGTGTCTGGGCAATTTATGATTGATTCAGAGGCCAGCTTGCGTGGGGTATTGGCAAGGATGAACCCTGCGGCTTCTGCCGCCACCTCAGCCCATTCCGACCACGCTACCACCGCCCCTGTTCAAGCAACACACCAAGGCCAAGGCATCGTTAAAGCTATCGACAGCAAGCAAATTACGCTAGAGCACGGTGCGATTGCTTCCCTCAACTGGCCCGCCATGACAATGCCTTTTCCCTTGGCCACCCCCAATCTAGCCAAGGGAATTCGCGTCGGCCAGCAGGTGAATTTCTCCTTTATTGAGCAGGGCAGCGTGGTGCAAAACATTAAGGTCGTTGCCACGGGAGGTCAGCCATGATTGCCAAAGTCATTTACTGGTCGATTCGTAACCGTTTTTTAGTCTTGCTCGCTACCGTTATGCTGGTGGCTTGGGGCGTTTGGGCGGTTAAAAATGCACCTATTGACGCCTTGCCGGATTTATCCGATGTGCAGGTAATTATTCGCACGCCTTATGCGGGGCAAGCGCCGAGGATTGTGGAGGATCAAGTCACGTATCCGCTCACCACCACCATGCTGTCTGTGCCAGGCGTTAAAACCGTCAGGGGATTTTCTTTTTTTGGTGATTCTTATGTCTACGTTTTGTTTGATGACAACACCGACCTCTATTGGGCGCGTTCTCGCGTTTTAGAATACTTAAATCAAGTGCAAGCTAAATTACCCGCCGCAGCTCGCCCCGCCTTGGGGCCAGATGCCACAGGGGTGGGCTGGATTTATGAATATGCGCTGGTCGATAAAAGCGGCAAGCATAGCTTGGCCGATTTGCGCAGTTTGCAAGATTGGTTTCTTAAATACGAGCTTAAAACCCTGCCCAATGTGGCCGAAGTGGCGTCGATTGGCGGCATGGTCAAGCAATATCAGGTGGTGCTTGATCCACTGAAGTTAGCCAGCTATGCCATCAGCCATGATGCGGTCATCGATGCAATGGCAAAAGCCAATCAAGAAACCGGTGGCGCGGTGATTGAGCTGGCTGAAAGCGAATATATGGTACGTGCCAGCGGCTATTTAAAAACGCTGGATGATTTTAGAACCATTCCCCTTAAAACATCGGCCAATGGCGTGGCGGTGCAGTTAGGGGATGTGGCGCGCATCCAGATTGGGCCAGAAATGCGCCGTGGCATTGCCGAGTTAAATGGCGAAGGTGAAGTGGCCGGTGGCGTGGTGATTTTACGCTCAGGCAAAAACGCCCGCGCTACAATTAGCGCGGTGCACACCAAGCTAGAGCAGCTAAAGAAAAGCCTGCCAGCTGGAGTAGAGATCGTCACCACCTATGATCGCAGCCAGTTAATCGACCATGCGGTGGAGAATCTCAGCCATAAACTGCTCGAGGAATTTATCGTCGTCGCCCTCGTCTGTGCCGTGTTTCTATGGCATCTACGCTCGGCGCTGGTGGCGATTATTTCCCTGCCGCTGGGCGTATTAGCAGCGTTTATCGTGATGCATTATCAGGGGGTAAACGCGAATATTATGTCGCTAGGCGGCATTGCCATTGCCATCGGGGCCATGGTCGACGCCGCCGTGGTGATGATAGAAAACGCGCATAAAAAGCTCGAAGAATGGGCCCATGCTCATCCTGGTGAAAAACTAGTGGGTGCCGAGCATTGGCAAGTCATCGGCCACGCCGCCGCCGAAGTGGGGCCTGCTCTATTTTTTAGCCTGTTGATTATCACCCTGTCTTTTATTCCGATTTTTACTTTAGAAGCGCAAGAAGGCCGACTCTTTGGCCCGCTCGCCTTTACCAAAACCTACGCCATGGCAGCGGCAGCGGGGATATCCATTACGCTAGTGCCGATTTTGATGGGCTATTGGATACGCGGCGCTATTCCCGATGAAAACCGTAATCCCTTGAATCGCTTTTTGGTCAAGGTGTATTCCCCGATGCTAGAAGCGGTGCTCAAACGCCCTAAAACCACCTTAATCGTGGCGGTCTTGGTGTTTATCACCGCGCTCTGGCCAGCGAGCCAATTAGGCGGCGAGTTTCTGCCGCAAATGAATGAGGGCGATTTACTGTATATGCCCAGCGCCTTGCCTGGCCTTTCCGCCGCCAAAGCCGCCGAGTTACTGCAGCAAAGCGATCGCCTCATCAAGACCATCCCCGAAGTCGCCACCGTCTTTGGTAAAGCAGGCCGAGCAGAAACCGCCACCGATAACTCGCCTATGGAGATGTTTGAAACCACCATCCACTTTAAGCCGCAAGATCAATGGCGGCCCGGCATGACACCAAAAAAACTGGTGGAAGAACTCGATCGCACAGTGCAAATCCCCGGCCTTGCTAATCTATGGGTACCGCCAATTCGCAACCGTATCGACATGTTAGCCACCGGTATTAAAAGCCCCATCGGCATTAAGGTGGCAGGCACCGACATCGCCAGCATCGATGCCACCGCAATTGCCATCGAAAAAGTCGCCAAAACTGTCAACGGCGTTTCATCGGCCTTGGCCGAGCGGCTCAGTGGTGGACGCTATATCGATGTGGATATCAAGCGCGCAGCCGCCGCTCGCTACGGCCTGAATGTGGCCGATGTGCAATCGGTGGTCGCCCGCTTGATTGGCGGTGAAAACGTCGGTGAAACAGTAGAAGGTACGGCCCGCTACCCGATCAATGTGCGCTATCCGCGTGAGCTAAGAGATTCCCCCGAGGCGCTGCGTAATTTGCCGATTGTGACGGCGAACGGCCAGCAAATTACCTTGGGATCGGTCGCCAAAATCAGCATCACCGATGGCCCGCCCATGCTTAAAAGCGAAAACGGCCGCCTTGCCTCGTGGATTTATATTGATGTAAGGGATAGCGATCTAGTCAGCGTGGTGCAGCGTCTGCAAACCGCCATTGATAGCCAAGTCACCCTCAGTCCCGGCGTAAGCGTGGCCTACTCAGGGCAGTTTGAGTTTTTAGAACGCGCCAATGCCAAGCTCAAGTTAGTGATCCCAGCCACGCTGATGATTATCTTTGTGCTGCTTTACCTCACCTTTAGGCGTATCGATGAAGCGCTACTGATTTTGGCCACGCTGCCCTTCGCGCTGGTGGGCGGTATGTGGTTTCTGTATATGCTGGGCTATCACCTATCCATCACCACCGGAGTCGGCTTTATTGCGCTGGCTGGGGTATCGGCTGAATTTGGCGTGATCATGCTGCTGTATCTCAAGCAGGCATTAGAGAAGCGGCAAGTAGGCGATGGGCCACTAGAGCTGGCCGTAATCTTGGATGCAATTCGTGAAGGCGCGGTGCTCAGAGTGCGCCCCAAAGCCATGACCGTTTCAGTCATCTTGGCTGGTCTGTTGCCGATTCTATGGGGCAGCGGTGCAGGCTCAGAAGTTATGAGCCGAATCGCCGCCCCCATGGTTGGCGGCATGATCACTGCACCGCTGCTCTCCATGTTTGTGATTCCTGCGGCGTATTACTTAATGCGTCGCCGCCGTGGCTCCAGCCTTTTAAGTACAACTTCACTGTAAAAAGGATTTTTTCATGCAAAAATCACTTTCCATTACTATTTTGCTGCTCATCAGTTTGATGCTTGCTTCTCCTAGTAATGCAACATCAATGGAAAATATGGATCACAGTACAATGCCCAAATTGGTGGTACAAACAATAAAAGGCTCTGGGATCATTAAAGGGATTAAAGAAAAAGAAGGAATCATTATCTTGGCCCATCAACCCATTAAAGAACTCAACTGGCCCGCGATGACCATGGGTTTCAAAGTGGCTCACCGTTCACTATTAAAAGGATTAGAGATCGGTCATCAAGTGGCTTTCGAATTGCAAGCCGAAGGAACAAGCATGCCCACAACCGTGAGTGCAATAAAACCTGTTCGCTAATTAGATAAGGCGGCTTTGGCCGCCTTATCTAATTTAGCTTATGCACCTTGCCCATTCTTATCTTGGTGTATCTTTAAAGCGAAGTCGAAACGTCGTGGTATTTGAACTGCTTCTTACCTCGACATCACCATGATGTAGTTTCATGATTGAGGAAATAATGGCGAGGCCCAATCCTGAGCCTCCATCGTTGCGGCTGCGGGCAGGATCTACTCGATAGAAACGCTCAAATAAGTGTGCATGATGTTCAGGAGGAATTATCTCTCCACGATTTGTAATAGCAATATCCAGTGCCTGCTGATCTTGCTCTATAGCCACGGTAATGATGCTGGCAAGATCAGCGTGCCGGATTGCATTTGAGAGTAGATTGCTTAGGGCTCGTTGCAGCATGGATTTATCGGCCAAGAGCTGCCCGCTGCCGCTCAGTATGAGTTGAATGTTTTTGCTTTCGGCAAGCGCATCAAAAAAATCAAATAACATTTCAATTAGCGGTTTTAAGTCTATTTCTTCTAGATTCAAAGCCTGTTCGGCTTGCTCCGCATTGGCTAGAAACAAAAGATCATTAATTAAACGATTTAGCCGTAGTAGCTCTTCTTCGGCCGAGGCCAATACGCGCTGATAATCCGCCACCTCGCGAGTTTTACTCAGATTGACCTGAATGTCGCCCAATACATTACTCAATGGCGTACGCATTTCATGCGCTAGGTCGGCAGAGAATTGTGATAATCGTTCAACGCTATTCTCTAAGCGCTGCAACATGCCGTTAAAGCTGATTGCTAGTTCTTGTAATTCGCTTGGTACTGCTTCAATACCTAATCGGGCATGTAATGATGCTGCGGTCACAGAGCTCACCAAGGCATTAAAGGTTTGCAAGGGCTGCAAAGCGCGCTTAGCAACCAGCCATGAGCCTAGCGCAATAAATAACACCGCAAATGGTAGCGCTAAAGCCTGTGATTGACGAAATAGAAGTAGTAGTTTTTGATCACTTTCCCTTTCTAAAAAAACCAGTAACCATTGTGCTTGTGTAGGGTGCGCTTGAATGCCTAGTAAGATAGGATCACCTAGGTTGTTTTTTCTAGTGAATACACCGGCGGCCCATTTAAATTGGGCAAGGGCTTGGGCAAGGGCTTGCTCTCTGGCAAAAGGGTCCGAACTTTTTAAAACGGTTGAGTCTGAAACGAGGGCCCAGTGTAAATAAGGATGGCCGACTAATTGTGCGGAGAGCTTGGATTCATCAGCGCTCGTATTGGCATTGAGCACTTGCTGCAAAACTTCCATTTTGCCGATCAGTTCCGTTTTGGCCCGTTTATCTAAAGCCAAACGTAATAAGTGATCTGTTCCAATCGCAATTAAAAAAACCAAGATGGCACAGAATATCCCCACCATGCCGCCTACCCGCCAAGCTAAAGATTTTGGCACTTTCATGCTTGATATCTCGCCTGAGAAAGCTCACTGAGCACGGCGATCATTCTTCATTCCTTACTTCAAAAACATAGCCCACACCACGCACGGTGTGAATGAGCTTGGGGCTAAAGCCATCGTCTACTTTGCCTCTTAAACGGCGAATGGCTACATCCACAATATTGGTGTCGGTATCAAAATTAACGTCCCAAACATTGGAAGCAATCAGCGTGCGGGTCAGCACTTCGCCATGGCGGCGCATCAGCAAATGCAGCAGGGCAAACTCGCGGGCAGTCAGGTCGATCTGGTGTTGATTACGGTAGGCTTTATGTTTAACAGGATCTAGCTCTAGCCCTGCCAGTTGCAAAGTCTCGATGGGGCTCACTTTATTATTTCTTTTAAGCAGTACTTTAATGCGAGCTAACAGCTCAGGAAAGGCAAAGGGCTTAGGGAGGTAATCATCCGCACCCGATTCTAGCCCGCGCACCCGATCATCAATCCGGCTACGTGCAGTGAGCATGAGGACTGGAGTTTGCTTGCTGCGCCGCAGGCCATCAAGCACACCCCAACCATCGAGTAGAGGCAGCATCACATCCAAAACAATTAAATCAAACTCTTCTTCTAGCGCTTTATGTAAGCCATCAATGCCATTGCTGGCGATATCAATGGCATAGCCGCTCTCACTTAAGCCCTGTTTTAAATACGCGGCCGTTTTGCTTTCATCTTCGACAATCAGAATGCGCACGTTTATTTTCCATTTATTGCTTAAATAATATTTCAAATATTGGCCTAATTTTAATTAAGCGTAAATTTTTAGTAGTTCAAAAATATGAAGAGTAAGCCAAAGAGGTTTTCCGTAAAGCTTGATTTGTAAAATATTTATGTGTTTTTTCCTTTAAGTCATGACATTTTTTAACTTAGCATTTGACGAGCGTAGTCAACCAAATAGTTGACTACGCGTTGTTTTTTTATATTTGCATGTGATTATATTACTTTTAAAAACTGAGCACCCTCGAGCACTGAGCACCCTCAAGTAAGGCCAAGCTGGCTATTTATTAAGTTCAGGCTCTATACGAATATCAACCATTCCCCCTACGATTGCCCCATCACGCTGTACATAGGCAACATGAACCTTACTTATCGCATAGGTACTAAACTTCCAGCCAAAAAACTGATTTTTGCCTGGATAAACTTGCACAGCATGGAAGTCATTTATAGCAACTTCCGAGTTAGCTGCATATAGGCGTGAGAACTCATAAATACTAGCTTCATCCCCAACAACAAAAGCGACGGTGTCTTGTAAGCCATTTACAAGCTCAAATCTGACGCTGTCGTGTGCAAATACATTGTAATTTTTATTATCTAAAGAGCCATCAGCACGGAGCTCTATCCGAATCCGCTTATCGGTATATGTGATATCCGCAGGGTTGCCAAAACTAACATCACTATTATTACGTGCCTGTTGGCTTCCTGAATGGGAGTGCTTGTACCGATGATCTTCCGCTTGAACAATGCCAGAACTAAGAGCGCAGACAAGGATAGTAAGCATAAATATTGGTTTCCGTTTCATAATCAATTCCTTTGCTAGTACTGTGAGCACTAACAAAAGCAGCAACTCTGCCCTGTTCGCTCTCTGCTATTTTGCTTGATAGAAATGGTCAAAAAGCTGACTGGCACGTTACATTTTTGTCATCATTTAAAAAACTTACATAAAATATAATTTTTAACTTCACAAGGAAATATGGGTGGATCACTGAAGTAAGCTAATTCTATTTATTTTTTAAAATGACAAATTTGTAATGTTTGGGTCATCTTTGCAATGGGTATGGCGTGCCTATACTTCTGGCTTAGTCAGTTTAACCAACCATTGGGTCGAGGCAGCCATGAAACCATGCATATCCCTGTTTTTTATTAGTGTGCTTTTGACGACTGCAGCGGCCCAATCGGATGAAACCAGCCCCCCAGCCCCTCTCACTCGCTTGGAGTATCACTCGGTGCTTACTCAATATCAGCCATATCGAGAACAGGTGCTTATTCCCTGGCGTGAATCAAATGATATGGTCGCCAAAATAGGTGGTTGGCGCATGTATGCCAAAGAGGCAAGGCAAGCTTCTGCGCCTCAGGCTCAACCCGAGGCAAGTCATGGAGCTGCTCATGAGTGAACTATTTCGGGGGTCGAGAATGAGGCTTATCGTCCTTAGCCTGTCTGTTCTGGGATTAACAGCGTGTGCCAGTGTCGATTTTGATCGCTCGCTCGCACAAAGTAATCAAACGGCCGTCTCTTTTACCCAAGGCAAGCTGGCGCTGGCGACGACGACAGCACAGCGCACTGAAATGGACAAAGCGGCGACGGATTTATTGCAAAAGCCATTAGACCAAAATAGTGCTGTTCATTTGGCCTTGCTCAATAGCCCCAACGTACAAGCGATGTTGGCGCAAAACTGGGCCGATGCTGCAAGCGCCGCGCAATCTGGACGTATCACTAATCCGCTATTCACTTTTGAGCGAGTCACCCTAGGCAGCGAGCTTGAACTGGGCCGTTTATTGTCTTTTGGCTTACTGGATTTGCTCACCTTGCCACAGCGCTACGATATAGCGCAGCGTCGTATCGGGCAGGCTCAGCTGCAACTGAGCTTAGATACGATTGAGCAAGTGACTCAGATACGTCAAGTGTGGGTAAAGGCGGTTGCAGCGCAGCAGAGCTTGGCATATGCCAAGCAAGTTTTTGATACAGCAGAAGCCAGTGCCGAACTCGCCCGGCGATTATTAGCAGTAGGTAATTACAGTCGTTTAGCCCATGCAAAACAGCAAATTTTTTATGCTGAGTCTGCTACGCAATGGGCTGCTGCACAACATTCAGCCCTTGCTAGCCGTGAAGAGTTAGTTCGGGTGCTTGGTTTAAATGATGCCCAAGCGGCTCAACTCCAATTGCCCAATAAATTACCCGACCTCCCTAAGAGCCCTCGTAGTGCAGAAGAAATTAGTCAGCTGGCCAGTAAAGAACGGCTAGATATCAAACTAGCCAAGGCCACATTTGATGCTTCAGCAAAGGCGCAGGGGCTGAATGGACTGACCAGCTTAATTGATATCGAGTTAGGCGTACGCCATGACACTGTCTTTGATAATGCAGAAGGGACAAAAAAGAATCGCAAGGGATATGAAATTGCGCTGCGTTTACCGCTATTTGACTGGGGCGGTGGCCAACGCGATGCCATGAATGCCCAAACATTAGTGGCGGCCAATCGCTTGGAAGCCACTGTGCGGGCAGCGGGTTCAAATTTACGCAGCAGTTATTCCGCCTATCGAACGGCCTACGATATGAGCCGTCACTACCGGGATGAAGTGCTGCCTTTACGAAAAGTCATCGCAGAAGAAAATACCCTGCGTTACAACGGCATGCTGATCAGTGTCTTTGAGTTATTAGCAGATTCTCGTGAGCAAATTAGCAGTGTTATTTCAGCCATCACGGCAGAGCAGCAGTTCTGGCTTAGTGATGCGGCTTTACAAGCTGAACTGATGGGCAAGCCCAGTGCATCAATGATCAGCTCAGTGACAGCGGGAAGTGCCAGTGCAGATGCAGGGCATTAAGCTCATTCATTAAAAAGGCAGCAGTGATGAATTCAAGACGAGATTTTTTAAGAACGGCCGGTATGGCCGGTGCAGTGATTGCCGCCAGTGTGAGTAAAGTGGCGATGGCGGCCTTGCCGGAGCCGGTTAGCCAAACTTTGCCGGACACCATGCCGCCCTTAGTTCCAGAAAACGGCCGCCCTTATAACCCGGTAGTTACTTTAAATGGCTGGACCCTGCCTTGGCGTATGAATCAGGGCGTGAAAGAGTTTCACCTAGTTGCCGAGCCGGTCGTTAGGGAAATGGCCCCCGGTTTTAAGGCGCATCTATGGGGATACAACGGCCAATCGCCCGGCCCAACTATTGAAGTGGTTGAGGGTGATCGGGTGCGTATTTTTGTAACCAATAAGCTCCCCGAGCACACCAGCGTGCACTGGCACGGCCAACGCCTGCCTAATGGCATGGATGGCGTTTCGGGCTTGAATCAGAAAGCGATTCAGCCTGGAAAAACCTTTGTTTATGAATTTGTGGCACGAAGGCCTGGCACATTTATGTATCACCCCCATGCCGACGAAATGACGCAAATGGCGATGGGCATGATGGGCTTTTGGATTACCCACCCTAAAACCAAGCATCCACTCATTGCAGAAGTCGATCGGGATTTCGTGTTTTTGCTGAATGCCTACGATATCGACCCCGGCAGCTACACGCCAAAAATCATGACCATGAATGATTTTAATTTGTGGTCTTGGAATAGCCGCATTTTCCCAGGCATTGATTCTTTAAATGTGCGCTTAAACGACAAGGTACGCATCCGTATCGGCAACTTAACCATGACTAATCACCCCATTCATCTGCATGGGCACGAGTTTATGGTGACCGGTACCGATGGCGGCCCCACGCCCAAAAGCACGCGCTGGCCGGAAGTCACCACCGATGTGGCGGTAGGGCAAATGCGGCAGATCGAGTTTTTGGCTGATGAAGAAGGCGATTGGGCCTTTCATTGCCATAAGAGCCATCACACCATGAACGCCATGGGCCACGATTTGCCGACCATGATCGGCGTAGAGCACCGAGGACTCGCCAAGAAAATCACCGAGCTGATTCCCGACTATATGGTGATGGGCGAGCGCGGCATGGCCGATATGACCGAAATGGAAATGCCGATACCTGACAACACCGTGCCCATGATGACCGGCGAAGGACCTTTTGGCTCGGTTGAAATGGGCGGCATGTTTAGCATGCTGAAAGTCAGGCGTGATCAAAAAGCGGGCGATTACAAAAACCCTGGCTGGTACAAGCATCCTGCAGGCACGGTGGCTTATGAATATCAAGGCCCGCTCGCCGAGCCAGCCCGCTTTAAAGCCGAGGGCAACGCCAGCATGCCACGTAAGCAGAAAACCGCAGTAGAAGTACAAGTCCGTAAACCTAAAGGCCAATCTGGCCATTAATGATAAATAGCCCCTGGAGATACCATGAAAACTATTCCTTTACTCGCAATCACGACCCTGTTTCTTTCTTCTTTGACCTTTGCCAGCGGCGATCATGCCGGTGGCCACGGTGACAATATTGGTAAGCCCGGTGTTGCCAGTAAAGTCACACGCACGATCACCGTTGAAATGGCCGATACCATGCGTTTTAGCCCAGAGAATATTGAAGTTAAACAAGGGGAAACAGTCCGTTTTGCTGTAAAAAATACGGGCAAAGTGAAACATGAATTTATTCTTAATTCTGAGAAAGAAATCAAAGAGCATCTCTTAGAGATGAAAAAGCACCCAGAAATGGAGCATGACGAACCGAATATGCTGTCTTTAGCAGCAGGTAAAAGTGGTGAAGTGATTTGGCAATTCACTCAGCTTGGCAAAATCAACTTTTCTTGCCTGAGCCCTGGCCATTATGAGGCGGGTATGAAAGGCTTTGTTACCGTAAAAACAGCCACAAAATAAACGATTCAATACTGGAGTTTAGATCATGAAAAGCACACGATTAATCGCCCTCCTAGCAATGGCTTTTGCTTTAAATACATCTTTTGCGAATAGCGATGACCTTAGCGATGGCGAAATCAAGAAAATCGACAAATCTTCCGGAAAAATCACGCTCAAGCATGGAGAACTTAAAAATCTGGATATGCCTGGCATGACCATGGTTTTCACTGCCAAAAACCTGACTCAGCTGGAGCCTTTGCAAGCAGGTGATAAGGTGAAATTTAAAGCGGTTAGTGAGAATGGCAAGTTGCTTGTTACAGAGATTCAAGTGGCTAAATAATCAGCCTACTGTTGCAAAAGTATTTAGAGAACAATCACAGCGTAAGTTGAATGACTTTCTTCTTGGGAAATGGGGTTCAATTTACGCTGGCTACCTATGCCTCATAAGTGGCCGGTTAAAAATAGATTGCCGTCTTTTCGCTTCCCCTTTATCCTACCCTGCAGGATAGGATAAGGTAAAAACATGAGCATTCACGCATCACACCCCGACATCATCAAGCGTCTCAAACGCGCCCACGGCCACCTTGCCAGCGTGATTACCATGCTTGAGCAAGAGCGAAGCTGCTTAGATGTTGCCCAACAACTCCAAGCTGTCGAAAGCGCCGTAGGCAATGCAAAAAAGATACTTGTGCATGATCACATCGACCATTGCCTTGAGCATGTTGTACGCGATGGCATACAGAGTATGGACGACACTATTCGTGAATTTAAAGCCATTACCAAGTATTTATAAGGACGCATCATGCTAGATTTTTCAACCTTGCTGCAGCAAGGCAACGCTTGGCTCTTTATTCCCAGTGCTATTTTACTGGGCGCTTTACATGGGCTGGAACCGGGCCACTCCAAAACCATGATGGCGGCTTTTATCGTGGCCGTGCGCGGCACACTCACACAAGCTGTTCTGCTGGGCTTGGCCGCTACGCTATCTCATACCGCTGTAGTCTGGGCGATTGCGATGGGGGGAATGTACTTTGGCCAGCGCTGGAGTGCCGAGACCAGCGAGCCTTATTTGCAACTGGCTTCAGCGGTGCTGATTATTGCGACGGCACTGTGGATGATGTGGCGAACCTGGCAGCAACAGCGTGCAGCACATGAGTACGACGACCATGATCACCAGCATGACGAAGTAAAACATATCGATACTGGCCATTGTGTAGTGCGCTTGGAAGTGTTTGAAGAGGGTGTGCCACCGCGCTTTCGCCTGTATCGCCATAGCCCGAACGGCCAAAACTGGCATGCTGGTCAAGTGAATATCGAGACCGAACGCCCAGATGGCAGTAAGCAAGCTTTTAGTTTTGTGCAACGTGATGGCTTTGTTGAATCAGAGCAAGAAATCCCTGAACCACATCAATTTGTAGCTCGCTTACGTTTAGGTCATGAACATCATAGCCATGATTATGATGTAGAGTTTACTGAGCATCATCACCATGCGATCCCAGATTACGAGCAACTGGATGTGTCCGCTCCGGGCTATCAAGACCCGCATGAACTGGCTCATGCCAACGATATCCGTCGCCGCTTTGCAAATCGTGAAGTCACAACGGGGCAAATCGTCATGTTTGGCCTAACAGGAGGATTGATCCCTTGCCCCGCTTCGGTCACTGTGCTTTTACTCTGCCTGCAACTTAAGAAAATTGCACTTGGTGCAACGCTGGTTTTAGGCTTTAGTATTGGCCTTGCCTTAACCTTGGTGCTCTCAGGTGTAGTTGCCGCCTTAAGCGTGAAACATGTTTCAAAACGCTGGAGCGGATTTGGTGAGTTTGCCCGTAAAGCGCCGTATTTTTCTGGTGGGCTGATTCTGCTTGTCGGCTTATATGTTGGCTACCATGGCTGGGTTGGATTACATTAAGCAATTATTTTTCTTTTATTACTCGTAATATTTTTGAAAAGAGATTCTCTATGACCCAGTGTCCTTGTGGCTCCAAACAAAACTTCTCTGAATGTTGTGGTCCCATTATTGCAGGTACACCGGCAGTGACGGCCGAGGCTTTAATGCGATCACGGTATACGGCGTTTGTTCAAGGCTCGCTGGATCATATTGAGCGTACTCATGCGCCTGAGGTACGGGCCGATTTCAATCGTGCAGAAGCAGAAAGGCTATCTGAAGAATGTGAGTGGCGGCGTTTAGATATTCGTCGGGCGATAGAAACAGGAGATACAGCACAAGTTGAGTTTGTTATTCGCTTTAAACGAGATCAGCAAGAGATGATTCAGGCTGAGTTGGCCAGCTTTCGCCGCGAAGATGGCCAATGGTTCTATATCAGTGGAGAGCTTAATCCTAAAGAGCCACAGCGCCATGTGACTAAAGTGGGCCGTAATGATCCATGTCATTGTGGATCAGGTAAAAAAGCCAAAAAGTGCTGCGGAACGACGACCGTCATCGATATAGATGAGCAGGACTGATGGCTAAAAATTTCCTATGCACAGCATGTGGCAAGTGCTGCTATGGGCAATTACCTTTAACGATCGCGGATGCTTTTCTGCATGCAGACCGCTTTCCTTTAGCGATGATCTGGACGCCTTTGCGAGAAGGAAGCAAGGATTACCCGATGGTCTCCCGCTTAGGCACCACCATTAAGCTGGCTAATCGCAAAGAGTTAGCTGTGCTGATTGTCCCAAGCTCCTACATCCCTTCCTCTTTTGCATGCCCGGCTTTGGGACAAGACAATCTCTGCAGTATTCATGCGAACAAACCATCTCGCTGTCGCACTATGCCGTTTTACCCTTACCGTGAAGAACAATATCAAGCTGAGCTATTAACACCTCGACCTGGCTGGGAATGCGATACATCAGAAGCAGCCCCCGTGGTCTTTCATGAAAAGAAAATCATCATGCGTGAAGATTTTGATCAGGAGCGACAAGTCTTGTTGCAACAAGCTCCTTTAATACGCGTCTATGCTGATTATATTTTAAAATATATGCCCTTGATTGTTGATAGCTTGGTTCAAGCCTCCGCTAAAGCGAAAGCTGGCCAAGTCGTAACCAGCTTATCTTCATTTTTAACGGCGACCAGAAATACTGAAGCCAAGCAGATTGCTCGGCAACAACTGCCAATATTAAATTATTTTGTGATAAAAACGGCAGGGCAAAAAGACCTAGCTGAGTACCACAAGAATTATGTGGCTTGGGCAAAAGAAATGACTTACTTGTCAAAGTGAATCGACGTATTGCTGGTCTTTGAATTAAGTAGCGACTGAGCCTCTTGCAAAACTGTATAAAATTTAAGCGCCAGATCTACATGTAGTTAATTTTACAAAATAAAGCACACTATATTGTGTTGCAACTGGCAAAAAAAATACTTTTGCAAGAGCCTCGACTGTAAAAAAATTCCTCTAATGCCATATAAAAAAACCGGCAAACAGATATTTTGCCGGTTTAAGCTGGATGCTGAATGTTAGGCATAAGTATCAATTGTATTCCCTTTACCCACTTCTTTAGGTTGTTCACGAGCTCCTTCCGTACGCTCCACTGTAGAGATAGGGTTGAGTGCTGTTGTAGGCTCTAGCCTAGGGGCTGGCTTCGCTGCCGTTTGTAATAATGAGAAATGCTCAATATTTCTGATGTCCATTATCTTTGCCCTGTTCTTTAAAAGCGCTCACGAAGCGGCTTCAACCTTAGCATTTTCTATCTCAAGATAAGGCCATAACATCAGCATTGAGCAGGCGGTTTTGTGCAACCACGATGCTGATCAGAGGCATTGTGGCCGGGGCTTGCCATCACACTTCCTGTAAAGGCTAATGCCATGATTAATACGATAACTTTCAGCATGATATGTATTCCTTTCATAATTAAAGTGAATTGCTACACATATTAACTATGTGTGCCATATGGAGTGTAGAAGATCTTCATTAACAATTAGATTGCCATTGAATGACAAATTTGAAATCTTATTCTTAATAAGAATTACGTGCTTTATTTTAAAATAGTAAAGGGTGAGTTCGTATCTTGATATTTATATTAAAAAATACTATCAAATGACAAAATTGTAACGTGGCGGCAACGCTACAGTTGGGATCACTTTTATAGACTAGAGGTAAGCATTTGATTGATGTGATGCGGCATTGATCGATAAGTGCTGGTCATGGTGAGCGAGATTGCAAACGCCCAAAAACGCGCTCTCTCACAAGGCTATTTTTGCATATCTCTTTCTACATAAAGGAATTTTGATTATGAAAACCAATTTTGTGCTTGCTTTGATGATTGCAGCGGTGATGTCTGCTTCTGCTTCTGCTAAAGATGGCAACCGGGGTGAAGGGGCTTCCTTAACAAGCGCCGCTACCGAACAAAAAACCACGTCCATGGTTACTGAAGAGAAGCAGAGTTCCTCGCCGTCTTCACATCACGCGATGAGCGAAGCAACACCTTTTGGTGGTTGGAATGAACACCATAAACAGCAGGCTAGTAATGATGTAAATAAAATGGAAAACACCAGCACGAGTTACGAAGCTTCGCCCGTTCATCATGCTCGCAGCCAAAATATCCCTTTTGGTGGTTGGGCTAAACATCATCAGCAATAAATAGGTGTGGTTATCATTACGGTGGGGGCTTAAAAATTACAGAGATTTAAAAGGTCACCTTAGTGTGTTTATCCGTTTCTATGCTCGCACCAAGGTGCTACTGGCTTTATTAATATGAGCGGAACAATGATAGGTTTGCCTGCTGAGGTTAGAATCTCGCCGCGTGGTAAGAACGATCGTGATGATGCAAAGATAAGGGGGAATAACATTGTATTCCCCCTTAAATAATTAGACGTTAATCGTATGCGTCCAGTGAGGACGCCAACTCTTTGCTAAGTATGAAACTAGATTTTTATCACCAACAAACTGTAGTCTTCCACTTGATTGAAATGCCAAAGCAGATTGATCAACTTTTAGCCCAGACTGACGAGCCGAGTTTGTTAGCTGGGCTAAAAGCGCACTATTATTTCCAGTCGTTGATTTTGCATCAAACACGGCAAAATCAATCCAACCACCATTTGTTGCTTGCACTCTTAAATGGGCCAAATTGATATTCATTTTTTACCTCCACGTGCTTGCGCAAGTGCACTTGCTGCGGCTGATTTTGAGGTTGCGCTGGTTCGACCATCTCTTAAAACTTTGGATGCAGCAGTTGCGGCTGCTGCGGATGTCTGTTTCTGTGGTGTGTGCGCTTGAGAAAGTGCACTTGCTGCGGCTGTACGCGAATTTGCGCCTGTAGAACCGTTATTCAACGTTTTAGAAGCTGCCGTTGCAGCTTTACTTCCGGTTGTCTTTAAATTAGACATTGTTAGATCTCATCGTTGATGTGGGTATACACGCCTTTCATCACCGCCTATTGAGAATGATCCTTATCAGAGGTATGCTTGCAGTCCCCACTGAAGCGATCTAATTCAGATTGTTCTCAAGCAGTTTAAGAAACTCCCGAGGCCGACGTCATGTCGGCCTTTGGTTTTTGCGTGGTTTCTAAACAAAAACACAAGATGTAGTGTTTTTTATTAGCTAACGACACTAATGCTAGCAGGTTGCTTGATGTTTGTTAACAGCTGAATTAAACACCCGCTACAATGGTGCCAAATTTGGCCTATTTCAAAAAAAATGACTCCTGAACAAGAATCTCAGCACTTAAAACAAGCCTCTAATGAGGAGTTGTGTGCATATTTAGCTGCAAAAATTCGGCGGAGTCGTAAATTACGCAAAGAGTCACAAGTACAATTTGCTGCACGAGCTGGCATTGCATTAAGAACCTATAAACGGCTTGAAACATACGGCCAAGGGCATCTAGAAACATTTCTGAAAGCTCTCAGCGCTTTAGATCGCTGTCACTATTTAAATCTTCTATTCCCATTTGATCAGCCAAAACCACGAATTTTGTCACTTGAAGAGCGCTTAGAAGCGATGAGAAAACGGAGCAGTGAATCCAATAATTAAGGACATCACCTGTCGGTAGTTTCTAATTGCAGTACAAAGCCCTCCTAACGACGTCCTATATCTGGGGCGTTTCAGAAAGCCTGAGTCACACCGAAATAGTAGTGATCATATTTGGAGAATCTTTACCAGTAAGCTAACGAAGCTGAAGACGTGCAATGATGTCACCACTACGCATATTCAAGTAGCAGAGCAGGAAGGGACGACGCTTGAATATGCATAAGCGTTGTAGGGGGCGCATGTGTCTGCTGTGGATCCAAATAACTTAATAAGACAATAAGTGGCAGAAGTGAACATCTATTTCTGAGTACTTCCGTGGATTAAAATACCCGACCAAAGTGCGGGATTATTCTAACCGGTGCACTGGCTCACCCTGCCCGGAGCATGGTAGCAATTCATCAGGCTCTACTCATAACAATCGCGGCTTGGGCCATATATGTGATTACTGTGGCCTAGTAAAGCAGTTGAGACGCACTAATTGCTAGCCCAATCTAAAATCCATTGGCGTTGCTCTTGTGTTTCAGGAGCGATTGGATGACGATGTATTTTATCGACTGACGACCATAGTTGCTGTAAATGAATGAGCGCTTCTTGCCCTGACATCCCCCTTTCAATTAAGTAGCAGCCCACTACGGTGCCTGTTCGCCCAACTCCACCCCAGCAATGAACATAAACACAATGTCCTTGCCCGATTGCATGATGAATCGAATCCAGAATATTTTGCATCAGCAGTTTGTTGCCAGGAACTGATTTATCCGGAATTGCAAAGCGTATATATCCAATGGGCAGTCCATTTAAGGCGAGCTCAGGCAGCAAATTATCGTACCGAGAAAGCTCTCCTTCTTGCGTTAAATCCACAAAAAAACTCACTCCAGCATTTAGATATTTTTGCAATTTTTGCTGGGATGTTTTGAGGTCTTGATCACGTGGATATTCACCCGCTAGCAATTGTCCTGCTGCTACCCAATAACAATTTTGATTAGGGCATTCCATTTCAAACTCCTGACTCAAACAGTTTAAGGAATGATCAAGTATCGAGAGATGATCTGTGAACATGACATTTGCCATGCCCAATGCGTGATTAATCTAAATCCACACGGTTGCTAAGGCATCATCTCCGGCAGAACAGCTCCACGCAGCCATGACAAAATAGTAACCATCTCACTTGATCAAAAACACAAGGCAAGTCCATTGTACTACCGCTCCACCATCACAAGAATTGATGGGTAGCGCTACGTTTCTACAGCAAAAGGTACATAATTTGTTCTTACATTTAATTTAGAAACCTATTTTTTGCGTAAAGATAAAATGGCATGGCTGCCATTTAGAATATTAATTAAAGTACTCACCTTGATAAGAAGTTGCCCTGAAGTGGCATTTTCAGTATGCGTCCAGCGTGTCCACCTAGTCGATCGCGTCGATTTGGATTAGCCGCGCAGCGGCAGTAATTCATCAATTCGGCTATTGGGCCAGGTGGGCAGTTTTTCCAAGGTAGCCTTCAGCCATTGCGATGGCTCTATCCCGTTGAGCTTGGCTGTGGCAAACAAACTTTGGATCGCTGCTGCGCGTTTGCCTGCACGTTCGCTACCGGCAAATAACCAATTCTTCTTGCCAATCGCAATGGGGCGGATGGCGTTCTCGATGGGATTGTTGTCAATCGGCAGATCGCCCGTTTCGGCATAATGAATCAAAGCAGGCCAACGGCGTAGCGTGTAGTCAATGGCTTTGGCCAAGCCGCCACCATTGGCCACATTAGGGCGCAGTTTCAGTAGCCAATCATGCAAAGATTGCAGTTCGGACTGACTGTTTAGGGCGCGGCTTTGTGCGCGTTGGTCTGCGGTTTGATCTTTGGCCTGTTCTTCGATGGCGTACAGGCGCGCAATACGTTGCAAGGCTTCTGCCGCCACCGGATGTCCGCCCGCAGCATGCAGCTCGAAGAATTTACGTCGAGCGTGTGCCCAGCAGCCGAGTTCTCGCACGCCATTGGCGAACAAAGCTTTGTAGCCACTGTAATCATCAACCATTAGCGTGCCGCGCCAATGCTGCAAATAATGGGCGGCGTGTTGCCCACTACGGCTGATTTGATAGTCAAACACCACCATCGGTGGGCTGCCGCTCAAATCATTGCTGCGATACGCCCATAAATAGGCGCGTTTGGTTTTGCCTTTACCGGGATCCAGCTGCTGCACCGGGGTTTCGTCCGCATGCAGGCTGGTTTGCTGGCGCAGTTTCTCACTCAGGCGGTCTGCGAGTGGTTGCAACGCCACTCCAATCCGGCCGATCCATTCACTCAAGGTGCTACGCGCCAGAATGACTTGTTGGCGCGCAGCAATTTGTTCGACGCGATACAGTGGTAAGTGATCGAGGTATTTGCTCACCGCCACCCAGGCTAATAAGCCCGGCGTCGCCATTCCACCGTCAATCACCGCGGGTGGAACTGGTGCTGCAGTGATGGTTTCGCACTGGCGGCAGGCATATTGCGGGCGGATGTGGCGCACCACAAAGAAACGGGCTGGTTCGATGTCCAGCTGTTCGCTCACGTCTTCGCCGATCTTAACCAATTTGGCTTGGCATTGCCCGCAAGTGCATTGCTCGGGTTCGTGCCGAACCTCGACGCGCTCCAGATGTTCGGGCAGTGGCTGACGACCCGCTCGTGGGCGTGGTTTTAGGCGGGAAACGGGGGCATCGTTGCTGGCTGGCGTTTCATCCAGCTCAGCGGTGATGGCGGCCAGATCCTGATCCGCATCATCTTCAAACAGTTGCTTTTGCTCGACCGACAGGGCTTCGCTCTTGGTGCCAAAGCGGATGCGCTTTAAATGCGCCAGTTCTATGACCAGCTTCTGGTTCTTTAGCTCCAGAGATTGAATGTGCTGATCACGAGTTGCAAGTTGCGCCTGCAGCTGCGCCACCAAAGCCTGAGCCTCCGCCAGCGAGGGCGAATTTGTAGCCATAGAGGGATGATTGGGCGCGAGTGTCATACCCTTATTTTACTGGGCTCGAGCGATACCAGCTAGACCTGCCAATGACTTGGCGGCGTAGCGCACAAACGTTGCCAATCCACACCGCTGACGAGCCAATGCCATTGTTCTCTGGGCATTGTAAAAGTAGCCTCACCCAAAGTCGGCCAGTGGAAACGCCCAGAGTGTAAACGGCGCTGGCAGAGCCAGACGCCATTGCCATCCCAGATTAATAACTTCAGTCGCGAATGGGATCGATTGGTAAACCCATAGGCAGTGCCATCACAGGGTGAGCGCCCCAGCGTTTGTTGCACCAGCAATGACAGACGTTCGATACTCCAGCGCATATCGATGGGCGTGATCAGCAAGAAGACCTGTTCGGGGTGAATCATCGCAACAAAGCCTGAATTAAAGCCAGACAGGCTTGCGCCTGATCGGCGGGCCATTCAACGCTTAAATCGCGTTGACCTTGGCGAAGGTGCAAACGAATTGGTGCAGATGCTGGAGTTGGCGTATCAGCGATTTGGATCGGTATGAAGGTCAATGCTGGTGAGGCTGGAGATACGTCACGAGAATTCGTTAACGACGAAGACTCTGGATCTGTACTGCGGCGCGCATCGGCCAACCATTTATGCACGATGTTATCGTTGAGGTCATATTGGCGCGCGATGGCTGCGACTGAAACACCGGGTTGGTGACAAGCCGCCAGCACAGCGGACTTAAACTCGGGGCTGTGCTTGCGACGAGACCTGCGGGGTGTTGATTGAAGTGGGAGTATAGCGTCCATGTGTCCACCTAAGTTTATCGTGGACACGATCATCCCAAGGAACGATAACGCTATTCAACGTGGGTCGGCTGGATGCTTACCATTTTCATTTGGAGTAAGGACAATGGTAATGGCTAAAAGGTGGTGCACTACAATTCAAGACGCTGGTGATGGTAGCGGCGATGGCATATTGCTCTTTCCTGATGGCTTATTGGAAGAAATGGGGTGGGTAGAGGGAGATGTTCTCGATTGCCAATTTCAGGACGATGGTTCAGTGCAATTGCAAGAAATAGTGCCACCTTGCTCAAAAAAATAAAGGCACCTTTATTTGGCAACCTACTTCAACTGGACCAAGGGATAATTTTTAAAACATCTGCTCTAATATCCGTGCCATTCAGAAACCTCATCCTTTTTCTGTGCCTTGCTGTGGGGGCTTTTAATCTGTCTTTAAAAGCTACATTGCGGACACCAATGCCCACTAAGAATCATGCTCGTAATAGCATCCCAGATCTGTCCACGATGGCATTGCCAAGTGAGTTTCATATGCATTCACATAGTGATCAGCTAGGCAGTGTCCCACACGTGCTTTTGCCACCTTATGCATCGTTTCCATAAGGCTGGGAATTGGAACATGGCGTCAATTCCATCAGCGCCTACAAAAAATGTTGCATCACGAAGTCCACCTTGTAATTGCTTTTGCGATTTGTGCTGTAGGTAAGGGTATACGGCTTGAGAGGAGAATGAAAATGTAAAATAACAAAAAGCCCTCACTTCCTTTTTGGGAAGGATAAGGGCTTTCCCTAGGCAAAGGAGAGCGGTATAGGACCAAAAACTATTGAAGATAAATAGTCATTGTCGTATTAAAGTTGTGTCAAACTTTTTTAGTTTGTGTCAAACTTTTTTATATTGTGTCAAACTTTTTTATTTGTCGACATCAAAAAAATTAACTAACTATCCCCCTCACTCCACCGTAACGCTCTTAGCCAAATTCCTCGGCTTATCTACATCCGTGCCGCGTGCCAGTGCGGTGTGGTAGGCCAGTAGTTGTAAGGGTACGGTGTGCAGGATGGGGGAGAGCAGGCCGTAGTGTTCGGGCAGGCGGATGACGTGCACGCCTTCGCTGGCGGTGATGCGTGAATCGGCGTCGGCAAATACATACAACTCGCCACCACGGGCGCGTACTTCCTGCATATTGGATTTGAGCTTTTCGATCAGGGTGTCGTTGGGGGCCACGGTAACGACAGGCATTTCTTTGGTCACCAGCGCCAGTGGGCCGTGTTTCAGCTCGCCAGCGGGGTAGGCTTCGGCGTGGATATAGGATATTTCTTTGAGCTTAAGCGCGCCTTCCATGGCGATCGGGTAGTGCAGGCCGCGGCCTAGGAAGAGGGCGTTTTCTTTGGCTGCAAATTGCTCGGCCCATGCAATGATTTGCGGCTCCAGCGCCAGCACAGCGCTGATGGCAACGGGCAGGTGACGCATGGCTTTGATGTGCTCGGCTTCTTGCGCGTCGCTCAATCTGCCCTTGATTTGCGCTAAAGACAGCGCCAGTAAGAATAGCGCCGCCAGTTGGGTGGTAAAGGCTTTGGTGGAGGCCACGCCGACTTCTACCCCGGCATGGGTGATATAGGCCAGCTCGCATTCGCGCACCATGGCGCTGGTGGCCACATTGCACACAGTAAGGGTGTGAAACATGCCCTGATTGCGGGCGTGTTTGAGCGCGGCCAGGGTGTCGGCGGTTTCGCCGCTCTGGCTAATGGTTACCACTAGGCTTTTAGGATTAGGTACGCTATCGCGATAGCGGTATTCGCTGGCGATTTCTACATTCACCGTAATTTTGGCGATGGATTCTATCCAGTATTTTGCGGTGAGACCGGCGTAATAGCTGGTGCCGCAGGCCAGAATCAGTACGGAATCAATTTCTTTAAAAATGCCATAGGCTTTATCGCCAAACAGCTCGGGCATGATATTGGCAACACCCTCTAGCGTGTCGGCAATGGCGCGTGGCTGCTCAAAAATCTCTTTTTGCATGTAATGGCGGTAAGGGCCCAGCTCGGCCGCGCCGCTGTGGGCGTGTACGGTACGCACTTTTCGCTGTGCTGGTTTGCCTTGGCTGTCCACAATCCAGCATTTTTGTAATTGCAGATCAACTACATCGCCTTCTTCCAGATAAATAATCTGGTCGGTGATCCCTGCCAGCGCCATGGCATCTGAGGCAATAAAGTTTTCACCCTGGCCTACGCCCACAATCAGGGGGGAACCTAGACGTGCGCCGACCACGCGGTGCGGCTCGTCGCGGCAAAATACGGCAATGGCAAAAGCGCCAGTTAAGCGTTTCACTGCTTGCTGCACGCTTTCAAATAAATCGCCATGGTAAAGATGATCAATCAGATGGGCGATCACCTCGGTATCGGTCTGGCTTTCAAATGCATAGCCAGCGGAGGTCAGCTCGGCGCGCAGCTCTTCGTGGTTTTCGATAATGCCGTTGTGCACCAGCGCAATGCGTTCTTTAGAAAAATGCGGGTGAGCATTGGCCGATGAAGGCACGCCGTGGGTGGCCCAGCGGGTGTGGGCAATGCCAGTAAAGCCTGCTAAGCCGGTTTGATCGATTTGCGCTTGCAGCTCGGTGACGCGGGATGTGCTGCGCGAGCGTTGCAGCTTGCCATCCACATGCAAGGCCACGCCGCAGGAATCGTAGCCACGGTATTCAAGCCGCTTAAGCCCTTCCAGCAAAATAGGGGTGATATTACGCTGAGCAACTGCACCGACAATACCGCACATAGCAACCTCGGAAGGAATATTTATTGGAATATAGCCATGCTAAAGGGTTTGTAGTGAATATATCTTTCAAAATTTAATATATTATGAAATATATGTATTACCATTCATTTGTGTGAATTTTTATTTCATATTTATTTAAATAGTGAACTTTTATGACGTCCATTACGGCTTTAGACGAGCTGGATAAGCGCATCTTGCAACAATTACAGCAAGATTCTTCATTAAGTAATCAAGATCTGGCCGCCAAGGTGCACGCCTCGCCGCCCACCTGTTTACGCCGGGTTAAGCGTTTAATCGATGCAGGCGTGATTGCCAAGCAGGTGGCGATTTTAGCGCCAGAAAAAGTAGGCGCAGGCTTAACAGCCATCGTTGAAATTACGCTGGATGTGCAGACATCTGAAAAGATGCAGGAGTTTGAGCAGCTCGCCGCCACCGAAAAAACCGTGCAGCAATGTTATCGTGTCTCGCCGGGGCCGGATTTTGTGCTGATTATTCAGGTGGCAGATATGAACGCTTATCACCAGCTGGCCCATCGCCTGTTTGCCACCCAATCGAATATCCGCAATGTAAGAAGCTTTTTTTCGATGTTCAGAAGTAAGTTTGAGACGTATTTGGCGTTGTAAGCTTGCGGAATAAACCTTTCAAAGTAAAAAGAATCAGCAGGCACAGCGCTAAAAAAAGCATAGGGAGGGCACAGAGAAAAGCGGGGCTGGTGTAGTAAAACCGTTTACTTAAGCGATTTTGCTTAATTTCCCCCCTTTGAAAAAGGGGGGCCAGGGGGGATTTGCAGTAGACGCTGAGCTTTAATAAGCAAAAAACCAAAGGCAAATCCCCCTCAATCCCCCTTTTACAAAGGGGGAAGCAAAACCAATACCTTAAGTGAACGGCATTAGGGCTGGTGTAGGGCGTTCTTTGTGTGCGTACTGATTTCTGTGTCTACAGGCCTGAGTATTCTTTTGGGTGAGTGCTCGCTGCTTGTATCAACCATTCTTCAACGAGGGTTACAGGCGCAGCAGCTGGTTTTAGTGCCGAACGTACAAGGTGATAGGCCAGCCCTTCGACGATCGGCGTTAAAGGCGCTTCCAGCAGGCCCATTGCTATTTCTTCTCTGACTAATTCTAAACTCAGCAGCGCGACGCCTTGCCCGGCAAGGGCGGCTTGGATGGCGTGGCTTTCTTCTGAATAACGAATACCCGCTGTGCTATCCAGATCGCTTATCCCTGCATTTTGTAGCCAGCCCGTCCATGTTAAATGCGTTGGTGGCGGGCTGTGCCAGTCAAAGTGAATCAGCGGATGCAGGCTTAAATCGGATAACTGCCGGATGTGCAGTTGCTTGCTGGCAACGGGTGCAAAGTGGTCTTGCAGTAGTCGCGTGGCCAGTAAGTCGTGATAGCTGCCCTGGCCATAACGAATGGCTAAATCAACGGCACCTGAGTGCAAATCCACAGCTTGATTTGATGCGTGAATATGCAGATCGATTTCAGGATGCGCTGCTTGAAACGCCGCCATGCGGGGCACCAGCCATTTTGTGGTAAAGGCAGGCGTTGCTGAAAGCGTCACTGTGCTGCGCTGTCTTGCCCGCAAGCGCTCAAGGCCCGCCGCAATGCAATCAAAGCCTTCTTTTGTGGCGGCGTAAAGTAATTCACCCTCGGCACTCAAATCAACTTTTCGCGTTTGGCGTACAAAAAGCGCGCAAGACAAGCTGTCTTCCAGTATTCGAATTTGGTGGCTGATCGCAGTGGGGCTGACGGACAGCGCTTCTGCTGCCAGCTTAAAGCTCTTTAACCGCGCGGCTGCTTCAAAGGCACGCAGGGCAGAAAGGGAGGGGAGTCTGGGTCTCATACTTAAAATCATACATGAATTTAAATCAGTTATAGCAGCAAAATTACTCGTTTGTAGCGTTGAATTAATTAAAACAAACTAAGGCATGAATGAATTTAATCACTGATTGGAGTTTAAAACATGCCGACCTTATTACACCTTGATTCAAGTGCACGCAGTGGTTTTTCTGGGGAAGATCTTCATGGATCGCACACTCGCCGCCTGAGCGCTCGTTTTGCGAAGCAATGGCTAAACCAGCATCCCCATGGGCGAGTGATTTACCGTGATTTGGGTGCTGCGCCGCCTGCGTTTATTACCGGGCAATGGATCCATGCTGCGTTTACGCCCGTGGAAGCTCGTGAGGCGTGGATGAGAGATGTGCTGGCTGAAAGCGATCTATTGATCAGTGAGTTACTCGCTGCTGATGTCATTGTTGCGGGCGTGCCGATGTATAACTTTGGGCCGCCTGCGCAATTTAAGGCATATATCGACAATATTGTACGGGTGGGTGTGACTTTTGGTTTTGATCGCACTCGCAAAGGCCAGCCTTACTGGCCCATGCTGACCGGGCAAGCTAAGCGGCTGGTGTTGTTATCTGCCCGTGGTGATTTTGGTTACGATTCAGGCGGGCGGTTAGCAGCAAGTAACCATGTGGAGGCCGCTGTGAAAACAGCATTTGCATATATCGGCATTACCCACACAGAGGGCGTGGCGGTTGAATATGATGAATTTGCTGACGATCGTTTGGCACAATCGCTCAGGCGGGCAGAGGATGTAGTGGACGGTTTAGCACGGCAAAAGGCCGGGGCGGAGGCTTTGTTTTTAGGTTGAAAAGCGCATGTTTGTGCGGAATGTTTGAATTGATGAAGCCTTGCTAGGGCCGTCCTAGCAAGGCAAGCCAACATCGAAAAGTGAGTTTTTTTACAGGGCTGGCTTTAGCTGCGACCGCACGGTGGATGCCGTTTTGCAGTTTAAGCCATTCCTGCAGAATGGGCTTTAAAGCTCAGAGGATTAAATGGCAAGGCGGCTTGCTTATTACTCTACGTCGCTTATTTTTGTTTCATGCTCTGATTTTATTTCAGATACTTTTTTAGTTTTTCTAAACTTGCGTATTAATAAAGCAATCGCTGCAATCACCAGCCATAAAGGCCAGATTTTCATCAGCTCGATACTGGCGTCCAGCCCCGAATACCAGCCTGATTGAATTGCTTTCCCCATACGGTAGAAAAAGTTTGGGCGGGCTTGTTTGATGATGGCTTCTGTATCGCTGACTTCGGTTTGATTGATCTGTGAGGGCTGATCCAAAAATAAAGTGATTTTGCTGAATGCCACTTGATCGGCGAATTCTTTTTCCAGAATAATCGCGTTGTCTCTGGCTTGTTTGCTGCTGTCTTGTGCATCAATTGCAATGGCTTTGTCTTCTGCATTGCCACTGTTTTTGGCGGCTTTGCCCATTTGGCTTTGCGTTTCCTGATTGCGGCGAACGCCCAGTCTTTGTTTCAGTAGCTCAAATTGTGCATCTTGCGCGAGGAAAGTACGCTCATTTAAAAAGGTGATTTGCCCCGCAATTTGGCGCAGAAAATCCTGGGTTTTTTCGCTGGGCACCCGAATGATCAATGCGCCATTTACGGTGTATTCAGTGAGTTTTAGTTTTTTATTATCGCCAATCGCTTCAAAGTGAATTTGGGCAATTTCAGATTTAATGGCGTTCTTTTCTACAAAGCCACCCAGCTGAGCGGTGATGTCTTCAATAATCAGTGCAGATTTATATACATCTTTCACTTGAAACTTAGCATCGGCCGTGCGGATAAACTGGCGGGTACTATCGCTATAGGTGTTGGCGCTGGAGCTAAGCTGTTCTTTGCTGCTGACTGGGGCGCTATTTGCCGCTGAGCCGGCAGTGCTTGCTTCGGCAGGCATGTCGCCCATTTCTTCTTTTTTACCGCAGGCACAAAGCAGGACAATAGCAAGGCAAAGACAGAATGGTTTGATCTGCAAGGATGGATTTCCTGAAGGTAGTTAATGCAGTGTGTTGGCTTGCTGACATATAGCGTACATATATATTAATAGAGTAGACAATAAAACGGCAGTGATTTTTAAGCTTGTATCTTCAGATGGATGCAGGCAGAGATTGATCGCAGGGGAAGGGTGTGTGAAAAGGGGCTTTGCTTATTTAAAAATAAAGCAAAGCCCCTCTGCGTATTAAGCTTTTAGCTTTTATTTACCGCTGGCGATGCGGTTTTGGATGTTTTTAGCGCGATCAGCAGATGCCGGGTGCGAGCTCAGCATGCTGTGCTCGCCGCCACCCAGTTTTTCCAGTTTCTGGAAGGCAGAGGCAAGAGCTTCACGGTTTAATTTTTTCTGTGTTAACACATCAAAAGAGAAATTATCTGCGTCTGATTCTTGCGATTGCGAGAATTGAGCATTGATCAGGCCTTCAGTAAATTCGCCTAAATCAGAGCCATTGAGCTGGGCCACGGTGGCATTGCCGGATGAGCCCGCTGCGGTGCGTGCGGCAGCAACAGCGTAGGCGGTTTGCATGGCTTTCTTGGAGTGGCCTAGGGCCACATGGCCCATTTCGTGGCCCACTACGCCGATAACTTCATCGTCTGTCATCAGATCCATCAGGCCGCTGTATACGCGGATGCAGCCATTTGCCATCGCCCATGCGTTAACATCGTTGGTTAAATACACTTTGTAATTAACAGGTTGGCCGTTGATATCCGTGCCCAGTTTTTTGGCAATCGCATCCATGCGTTTGCTGTATTTGTTTTTAGCCGGTGCAATTTTTGATTCGGAATCGCTTTGTACGCAAGCCTGATTTGCCAGTGATTTAACATCGGTGTCTGAAAGTGTAGCGGCTTGCAAAGCTTGCTCACCCGCCTTGATCAGGCCGCCAATATCAAAAGCAGAGGCTGCAGGGGCTAATAAACAGGTAAACAGGCCGGTAAGGGCGATAGAGCGCAATTTCATTTAATACTTCCTTCGTTAAAATTTGATGCATTGCCCAAAGCAATCGATTTGCAATCGGGCAGGCATTGATACAGCGCGATGGATGATGAGGGGAGCAACAGGTTTCTGGAGACGAAAGCGCGGCCCTGTGGGGCGGACTTTGTACTGCAAAAGACAATGGCTTACCAAACTTCACATCGCAATCTTGATGGCATAATTTGCACGAGGGTGCTTTATATCGCTGTAAGCATGTTCTTGTAAATAAATTAAGAACATTACTATTTACCTTACAAGCCGGAGAAATGACGTATGAATTTATTTCAAATGGCTTGCATCGTTTTTAATGTGCTGATTTTTTTTAATGCTTTTGCTGGCGTGCCTTGATTTGCCCTTGCTCTGAGTGGCTTGCAAAAAAGCATTAGGCCTTGCCAGGCTCTGCAGATAAGCAAGCCCGCTTAGCAAAACAAGATGTTGGCTGCATATTTAGCCGGGTGGTTTAAGCGGCTGCAGCAGATAAACTGCTATGCAGATGCTGCAGTTCTTCTTTTCTGGAAATGGCAATATGCATACAGGCTTCTGTCATGGCAATAACCAGTTTAGGGTCTAGGCTTTTAAGAAAATCAAGCGAGGATAGCTCGCCGGAGAAAAAGCGTTGTGCCTGTTTCCACGCCTGTAATGTGCCTTGATGTCCTAAGCAGCGGTAAAGAAAGGCCGTAAGGGGGGAGGCATTGAGATCCAGCTCAGTTTCTTCTGAGCGCCCCTGCTCAAAAACCTGCAGCAGCTCAGGCCTGATATCCAGCGCATCGTGCGGCAGGGGCAGGTAATCTTCTGCACGCTCTGGTTTAGTGCCGCTGCTGCTGTGAATATCGCCCAAAAACATGGATACAGGGCAGTCCCCTCCCGTTTCGACGGCCATAGCTTCGATCAGGGCAATGGAGGTGAGTTTTGCGGCCAGAAAATCACAGGAAAACATAATATTGTTATGCGCGGCCTTGCTCAGGCGCTGATATTCTTCGGTGTCTGGAACGCCAGCATACTGATGAAACACAACGTCTGCTTTTAAGCCGTGCAGAAATTTTTCCATTCTGAGTAAGGCCATCCGATAGTCTTGCAGGGTGTAAACACCAACCGCGTTGAGCGGGGTGTTTGATTCCTCAATTAGTAGCCAGGTGGATGATAAAAACTTGCTGGGGTTGGCTTCGGCAAAGCCGCCTACATCCACATTGCTTAAGCTGATCGCTTCATGCATGACCTCTGTTACATATTCATCGCATTGTGCGTCATCCACTATCTCAAGCCGTTTTTTGCATTGCTGCCTGATTTTATCTTCCAGCAGCCCACAGCCATTGGTGTCTGTTGCCCGAAAAGGAATGGTTGCTTCAATACAGGCCACAATGGCGATTAAATCACTCAGAGGCAGGTAGGGTTTTAACAGCCTGACAGCCACCACTGCGCTTAAAAATTCATTCATCCCGCCATAGAGCGGCAGGGCCTGATAGGGTTTGAAGTTAAAAATTTCTGCACACAGAGTGGCAAGCGGGTCATGGCTCATTTCCTGCAAAATAAACCCGCCATTTTCGAGATGGCACACTTTGCTGAGTAAAGAATGGGTTTGTTGGGGAAAGCAGCCGTCCAGCTGGTAATAGACTAAATCGTGAAACAGAGCGGCCAGTGTGGGCCTTGCACCTAGGCCTTCGCACAGCTCAAAAATATGCATGGAGGTGTGATACTTTCGGGTTCTGTTTTCCATGGCGCGGTGGATTAAAATCGCCAGCCGCTCGATATGTGGCATGGGAACATCTGCATCCAGCCGGGTAAAAGCATCGCTGAAAATTTGAATAAAGCGGTTGATTTTTGCGGTGCTCATATAGACCTCTATTTTTCTGTCATAACAATTAAATCGCCTTGCTCTCCCCGGTTTAGCCTTTGCTGATGCAGTAGGACTAAGGGATCATTGGGGTAGCGTTGGGCCATCTCGTTAAATTGGTGGATAGCATCCGGTGATTTTTGAGCCATGGCCTGATAAGCACTTTCGTAAGCTTCAAGCCCGGCATAGTCAGCGAGACGCGACGGGGTGAGAGGCTCAAAAACCTGCAATGCTTTGTTTTTTCCTTTAAGGACTAAACGTCCAACCGGGCGGGTCTGCGCATCCGGGCAGCCGGATAAAGTGGCTTCTGAGATGCAGATATGTGTGCCCAGATGTTTGTTTACACTTTCTAAACGAGCTGCGGTGTTAACTGGATCACCTAGGGCGCGATAGTCAAAAATAGTGGAGCCGCCAAAGTTGCCCACAATCACCTCGCCGGAGTGAATGCCGATACGGGTCAGGCCAAAATGCAGTCCTTTGGCATTCAGTGCTTTGGAATACTGGCTGGCAAATTCATCCATTTCTAGGGCGCAGCTTAAGGCGCGGGCGCGGTGGTCGGCTTGCGGCATGGGGGCAGAAAACATAATGGCAACTGCATCGCCCACAATCCGGTCCAGCGTGCCCTCATGTTTAAAAGCGATGGCAATCATCTGGTCTAGATAATCATTCAGTAAGACCACCGCTTGGGCTGGATCGATACTTTCCATCAGCGAGGTAAAATCGGCCAGATCGGTAAAAATAAAACTGCATTCCTGCCGCCTGCCGCCCAAAGCCATTGAATCAGGATGTTCAATTAGATGGCTGACGCGGTTTGGCGATACATAGCGGGAAAATGCCTGTTTAATCCAGCGTTGTTCTCGCTCGCTCATCCAGTGATGCAATAGGCTGCCCGCAATAAATGTTGCGGTAAAAATCAGCGATGGGGTCACTGCGTTAATCAGCAGTGCGTATTCGGTAAATGCATACCACGCACCCAGCTGCAAGCATAAAAGTAAGGCTGCCGTAATGCTGGCTGCATGCAGTGCGCGGGTTCTGACGGCCATCAGGCCGATAGCAAGGCAGCCTGCCAGTGTGGCCAGTATTTCGGCGATTCTGGCCCATGCAGGGCGTTGCAAAATATGGCCGGAGCTGATTTGCTCTAGGAGCTGAGCGTGTGCCTCTACGCCGGGAAGGATGCGGCCAAGCGGGCTAAAACGCAGGTCCATCAGCCCCTGGGCCGAGCTGCCCACTAGCACCATTTTGCCTTGTAATTGCTCTTTAGGAATTTGCCCGGTGAACAGCTGCCATGCAGGTAAATAGCGGCTGGGGCTAGAGGGGGCGTAGTGCATCCAGACTTCACCATTTTCGGTGGTGGGGATTGTATAGCGGCCAATTCGTATTTCGCTGATCCCCTGGCCATTTTCCTGCGATTTTAAAATATAGTTTTTTTCGCCCTGAGCCACGCGCAGAATTTCTGCATCCAGTGATGGGACAGATTCGTTGGCAACACGCAGTAAAAGTGGAATACGGCGAACGACACCATCACTGTCGGGCACAAAATTAAGCGCGCCATTGCCACTGGCTGCGCTTTCAAATTCTGAGCGGGCTAGAATGGCGCTTTGAAATGAATGCAGCCAGCGCACTGGCTGCGGCCCGGCGTAAATATAGCGAAAAGGGCGGGCAGGTATGTGTATTTCATCTTGGGGTGGCCGCTCGCGCTGCACCGTAAAGCCAAGCACAACCGGCGCTTTTCTGATGCTTTGTGCAAACATCTGATCATGATCGGGAAGGGCTTCAAGCTCGCTGCGTAAGGGGCCATTGAGCGCCCAGAGATTGGCCATGGCGCGGGGCGTAGTGCGGTCCGATTCTGCAAATACCACATCAAAGCCAATGGCTACTGCGCCCGCGCCATGCAAGCGATCTGTTATTTCGGCAACTTGTTTTCGTGGCCAAGGCCATTGCCCCATGCGGGCAAGACTTTCATCGTCGATATCAATAATACGGACTGAATCATCCGTGTTTTCTCTGGGTGACCAGCGCTGGTACTGATCAAACATATTATTACGCAGTGATTGCAAAAGGGCTGGGTCGGCTAATAGCAGGATTAAGCCCATTAAAGCAGCTGTAAGCGGAAGAAAAATACTGAGCCGCAGAAGTGATGTATTGTTCATATAAGCCCGAAGGTGTTTTCTTACACTAATCACTTGGTTTTAAGTAGCGTGGCACAATAAAAGGCCCTGTGCATGGCTTATTTAGATTATCACTTGCCTTTCATTATTCTGAATTCTATTTGTAGAAAATGAATACTGAAAACACGAGCTAATGATATACAGAACTGATGGCGTACGGCTGTCAGTGCTGGGGGAATATGGACAATTAATGCTTACAAATGCATGTTAAGCTTATGGTATTTAAAGCTTTTCCATCGGTGAAGGAGAAAAAGTCATGTTTAAATTCACTTTTATTTGCGGGTTGTTATTATCCTCTGCCCTATGGGCGGCTGAAACACCGATTGCCTATGTGAAAAATGTGAATGGTGAGGCCTCGGTCACAACGGGGGGGAAGGTGGTCAAAGCAGAGGTTGGCACGGCTGTTATGCAAGGCAGTGTATTAAAAACCGGTGCTAAAAGCAGTATGGGGCTTACATTTAAAGACGAAACCATTATGTCTTTTGGTCCGGATACCCAGCTAACCGTGGATGAATACCTGTATTCACCTGCTCAGGGCAAGCTTAGCCTCGTCAGTATGATGGCAAAGGGCACCATGAATTACGTATCTGGTGTGATTGCAAAATTGCAGCCAGATGCGGTTGCGATTAAAACACCCGCCGGTATTATTGGTGTGCGGGGCACACAATTTGTAGTCAAAGTCGAGGAATAAGGCATGCGCTTGAATCAGCTTAAGGGATTTACAGGCTCATTTTTATTGTTTGTAGCGGTATTGCTACAGGGCTGTGCTTCAAACTCTTATGTTGTGCTGCTTGAAAACCCTAATGGTCACACCGGTGCGGTGCAGGTAAAGGGTGAACAGGGAGAGCAACTGATTAATATTGCTGGATATGGTGCCGCGCTGGATGGATCAGAAGTGCCTGCCCCTGTGGATGCAGATCAGATTCAGGAAGACTTTGGCGAAGCCATGGCGGCACGGCCTAAAATTCCTAAGCATTACCTCTTGTACTTTCAAGTAGATACCATGCTGACAGAAGCATCTGAAATGCTGTTGCCAGAAATTATCGCCGAGGCAAAAAAATGGCCAGCGGTAGATATCTCTGTGGTGGGGCATACCGATACCTTAGGAAGTGCGGCCATTAATGAAGAGCTGGCTCTGGTCAGGGCGAATTTAGTGGCTGAGTGGTTAAAGCAAAAAGGGCTTGAATATCATGCCCTGACGGTGGAATCGCATGGCGAGCGCAATTTGCTGGTGATGACGCCAGATGAAACACTGGAGCCAAGAAACAGGCGGGTTGAGATTTCAATTCGCTGATGGTTTAATTTTTTTCTGCCGAATAAGAAAAGCCCGCTGATGTAAAGCGGGCTTTTTTTGTGGCGGCTTAAGATGCAATTACACCGAAGGCAACAGGCCTGGCAGGCTGAATGAGTTGTAAGCTGCACGGCTGATCAGGGCCGCTGCTTTTTCGATATCGGGTGCAAAGTAGCGGTCTTTATCGTAGAAAGTCACCTCGGCACGCAGCAGGGCTTTGGCGGCTTCCAGCTTATCGGATGCCTTGTTGGGTGCTCTGAAATCAATCCCTTGGCAAGCTGCGAGTAATTCCACCGCCAGAATGCCTGCGGTGTTTTCGCTCATGTCTTTCAGGCGGCGCGCAGCGAAGGTGGCCATAGAAACGTGGTCTTCCTGATTGGCGGATGTTGGCAGGCTGTCAACGGACGCGGGGTGAGCCAGTGATTTGTTTTCTGAAGCCAGCGCAGCGCCAGTGACTTGGGCGATCATAAAGCCGGAGTTAACGCCGCCATTATTCACAAGGAAAGCGGGCAATTTAGACAGATTGTTGTCGATCAACAGCGCCATGCGGCGCTCAGACAGCGAGCCGATTTCGGCAATCGCCAGTGCCAGATTATCTGCGGCAAAGGCCACTGGCTCGGCGTGGAAATTACCGCCAGATAAAATCACATTGTCGTCAGAGAACACCAGCGGGTTATCCGATACGGCATTGGCTTCTACCAGCAAAATCTCGGCCGAATTGCGGATTTGCGTTAGGCATGCGCCCATGACCTGTGGCTGGCAGCGTAATGAATATGGGTCTTGTACCTTGCCGCAGTTGGCGTGAGCCTGGGCGATTTCACTTGTTTCCCCAAGCAAGTCACGGTAAAACGCCGCCGAATCCATTTGCCCTGCATGGCCGCGCACCGCATGAATACGGGCATCAAATGGCGTGCGGCTGCCCATGGCGGCTTCAACCGATAAGCTGCCTGCTACGGATGCGGCGATGAATAAATCTTCAGCGGCAAATAAGCCTTCCAGTGCAAAGGCGGTGGAGGCCTGTGTGCCATTTAATAGCGCTAGGCCTTCTTTTGGGGCGAGCACGATTGGCTCTAAACCGGCCGCTTGCATCGCTGCTGCGCCAGTGACGCGTTTACCATCGACAAAGGCTTCGCCTTCGCCGATTAAAACGGCGCTCATGTGAGAAAGCGGGGCCAAATCACCCGAAGCGCCCACCGAGCCTTTTTGCGGAATCACCGGATAAATCTGGTGATTAAACAGGGTAATCAGCGCTTCAATCACCGAGCGGCGGATGCCGGAAAAACCACGCGCCAGCGAGTTGATTTTAAGCGCCATCAGCAAACGCACCGTGCCGTTTTCCATCGGCTTGCCAATGCCTGCCGCGTGCGAAAGTACGATGGAGCGTTGCAGCAGTTCCAGCTCTTCCGTCGCAATCTTGGTGCTGGCCAATAGGCCAAAGCCGGTGTTAATGCCGTAAACCGTGCGGCCTTCAGTCAGAACACGCGCCACGGTGGCGGCAGCGGCATCAATGCCTGCATGGGAAGACGCATCTAGGCTAAGGGTGATGCTTTCATCGCGTGCAATCTTGCGTAAGTCTGCAAGCGTTAATTGGCCGGGCTTGATATTGAATGTGCTCATTGTGTGATCCAGTGTGTTTGTAGGATGGGTGGAGTTTTTTTTGCGATACCCATCAATAGGCTTGCGATGGGTATCGCCGTAAAAGCACCGGCTCCACCCATCCTAGGAACTGTGCTTTGAGATTTGGCTTGGCGATTTACTTCAGCATTGGCAAATCTAAACCCTGTTCTTTAGCGCAGTTTTTGGCGATATCGTAGCCTGCATCAGCGTGGCGCATGACGCCAGTGCCTGGGTCGTTCCACAATACTCGGCCTAAGCGTTTGGCGGCGGCATCGCTGCCGTCAGCCACAATCACCACGCCTGAATGCTGAGAAAAACCCATGCCTACGCCGCCGCCGTGGTGGAGCGACACCCAAGTTGCGCCGCCAGCCGTATTGAGCAGCGCGTTCAAGAGTGGCCAATCCGATACCGCATCCGAGCCGTCCAGCATGGCTTCGGTTTCACGATTTGGGGACGCCACTGAGCCAGAATCCAGATGGTCGCGGCCAATCACGATCGGGGCTTTTAGTTCGCCATTTTTAACCATTTCATTAAATGCCAGCGCAAGGCGGGCGCGATCTTTCAGGCCTACCCAGCAAATACGCGCTGGCAAGCCTTGGAAGGCGATACGTTCACGCGCCATATCTAGCCAGTTGTGTAAGTGTGGGTTGTCTGGGATCAGCTCTTTAACCTTGGCGTCGGTTTTGTAGATGTCTTCCGGGTCGCCCGACAGCGCTACCCAGCGGAAAGGGCCGATGCCTTCGCAAAACAATGGGCGCACATAGGCTGGTACAAAGCCGGGGAAGTCGAATGCATTTGTTACGCCTTCTTCCAGCGCCATTTGGCGGATGTTATTGCCGTAGTCCACGGTGGCCGCGCCACGCGCTTGTAAATCCAGCATGGCTTGTACTTGCTTGGCCATGGATTGTTTGGCGGCCTTGGTGACGCCAGCAGGGTCGGTTTTTTGCGCCTCGCGCCATTTGGCAATATCCCAACCCTGGGGCAAGTAGCCGTGTACTGGGTCGTGCGCCGAGGTTTGGTCGGTGACGCAATCTGGGGTAATGCCACGCGCAACCAGCTCTGCAAAGACATCGGCTGCATTGCCTAATAGGCCAACAGATACCGGCTTACCGGTCTCTTTTGCATCAGCCACGATAGACAGCGCTTCATCCAAAGTGGTGGCTTTGCGGTCTACATAGCGGGTTTTAAGGCGGAAATCGATACGGGTTTCATCGCACTCCACCGCAATCATTGAAAACCCAGCCATGGTGGCGGCCAGAGGTTGCGCGCCACCCATGCCACCCAAGCCGCCAGTCAACACCCAACGCCCCTGCGCTACGCCGCCAAAATGCTGCTTGGCCATCGCTACAAATGTTTCGTACGTACCTTGCACAATGCCCTGGCTGCCGATGTAAATCCAGCTGCCTGCAGTCATCTGGCCGTACATCATCAGGCCTTTTTTATCTAGCTCATTAAAGTGCTCCCAATTGGCCCAGTGAGGCACCAGATTGGAGTTGGCCAGCAGTACGCGCGGTGCATCAGGGTGCGATGGAAATACACCAACCGGTTTGCCAGATTGAATCAGCAGCGTTTGATCGTCTTCCAAGCGAGTGAGCACTTCCAGAATCTTGTCGTAGCATTCCCAGTTGCGCGCCGCACGGCCAATACCGCCGTACACCACTAAGGACTGCGGATACTCGGCCACTTCGGCGTCAAGATTATTTTGAATCATGCGAAAAGCGGCTTCGCTCAGCCAGCTTTTACAAGTCAATTCGCTACCGCGTGGGGCACGAATAACACGGGAAGGATCATGGCGTGGGTCAGTCATGGTTGGGCTCCGGAAATGAAGGTGTGGTGCTTGTTGCAAACAAAGGTTTAAAGCTTCTGGTAATCGCCCATGCCAGTCTGGCTGCGGCTTTGGCACCGTGGCTGTCGGTATCAAACTGAGGGTTGAATTCTACTAAGTCGGCTGCAGCCAGTTTGCCGCTGGCGGCGATGAGGCGGCTCAGGTGCTCGATCACGCTGATTTCCACGCCAAAACCAGCTGGGGCAGATACGGCGGGCATTTGGGCTGCGGGCAGTACATCCAGATCAATCGTCAGATAAACCACATCCACCTGATCGATAAAGGCTTGCAGCTGCGCGGTTGTTTCAGTTAGTTGCCACGATGTCATTTCGGTGTCGAGCCGCCAAGCAGCTTTGAGCCGCTCTGCGGTGGCAAATAGCGCTTGGGTATTGGCGGTTTCTGCCACGCCCATACAGAGGTAATGAAAATCTTGGCCGTGCTTGGCGCAAGCTGCGGCGATCTGGGCAAAGGGCGTGCCGGATGTGGCTTCCGCTGCCTCGCGTAAATCAAAGTGCGCGTCGAAATTAACAATGCCGATGCGCTGCTTAGGGTGTGCGTCGGCAATGCCCAGCCAGTGCCCGTAAGCCGTTTCATGCCCGCCACCGAGCACGAGTGATAAGTGCCCGGCCTGAATATTTTGGCTCACCGCAGCGGCAAGGCGCTGGTGGGCGGCGTTTAAATCACCATCCTCACAAGCCACGTCCCCTGCGTCGTAAAGCGGCAGCGTAGGGTGATAAGCCAGATTCGCCAGCGCCTTGCGCAAAGCCACTGGCCCCGCCACCGCACCCACCCGGCCCTGATTGCGGCGCACGCCTTCATCACAGGCAAAGCCAAGCAGGGCAATGCCTGCAGGCTGATTTGCGGCTAAGGGCTGCACTACTTGATGCCAGCGCCGTGCTGCATCGCCTTCTGCAGCATCAATACGGCCAGTCCAAACGGTCATGGTTTTATCCTGTTTAAACTTTTAGAAAATGCGGTAAAAAAATCGGCTGTGGCTTAACGGCCCCTAAACACCCGCTGTTTGAGCAGAGGCGTGCCCAAGCTGTAAATAATTTCGGCCGGATGCTCGATATTCCAGACTAGAAAGTCGGCTACAAAACCCGCCGCCAGCTGGCCGTGGCTGGCGGCGCGCCCCAGTGCTGCTGCGGCATGACGGGTAGTGCCGGTAAGGGCTTCTTCCGGGGTGAGGGCAAACAGCACACAGGCTTGGTTCATCGCTAGGCGGATAGAGGCAAAGGGGCTGGTGCCGGGATTTAGGTCGGTTGATACCGCCATCGGCACGCCTGCAGCCCGTAGTGCTGCTACGGGGGGCTTTTGGGTTTCGCGTAAAAAGTAAAACGCGCCAGGCAGCAGTACCGCCACCGTGCCCGCAGTTTGCATCGCAGCAATGCCTGCCTCGTCGAGGTGTTCGATATGGTCGGCGGATAGGCCATCAAACTCGGCCACCAGTGCCGCACCGTGCAGATTGGATAATTGCTCTACATGGCCTTTTACTTTTAGGCCGTGTTTTTTTGCGGCCTCAAATACGCGGCGGGTTTGCGCCGGGCTAAAGCCGACACCCTCACAGAATACATCCACCGCTTCGGCCAAATCTTCGCTGGTGGCAGCGGGCAGAATGCGGTGAATCACTTCATCAATATATTCATCGCTGCGGCCTGCAAATTCTGGCGGCAGTGCGTGGGCAGCAAGTAAAGTGGTGGCGATTTCTACTGGATAGTTGTCAGCAAACTGGCGGGCTACGCGCAGTTGTTTTAATTCATCATAGAGGCGCAGGCCGTAGCCGGATTTGATCTCTAGCGTGGTCACGCCTTCATCCATTAAGGCTTGTAGTCGTGGCAGGCTGGCTGCGCTTAAATCTGCCTGCGATAAATCCCTCGTGGCGTTGACGGTGGACACAATGCCGCCGCCTTCTGCTGCAATTTGTTGGTAGGGCACGCCGGTCAGGCGTTTTTCCCATTCCGCAGCGCGGTTGCCGCCGTATACCAGATGGGTGTGGCAATCAATCAGCCCAGGGGTAATCCAAGCGCCCGCCACATCAATGACCTCACCTCTGCCGGCAAACTCGGTAAGAGCTTGCTCCTGCGGCAGAATTGCATGGATTTCTTCACCCTTAATCCATAGAGCATGGCCATGCAGCGCTCCATAAGCGGCGTTGTGCTCTGGGGACAGGGTAGCAAGGCGGGCGTTAATCCAAAGCGATTCTGTAGTGTGGGTCATCATCGGCAGCTGGCTGTGTAATTGTATATACATTTACGCATTTTGCTGTTGATGTCAAGCAGGGAAAGGTCTGATAAGGATTGATTTGTTGCTGGAATGGGGGGTGGCGGGGTGTTTTTGTATAGACAAATCTGATATGGGTAAGTGCCGGATCTGCATTGTTCGCAAGAACGGGGTCGGGATTTAAAAGCTTATTGGCCTGACGAGCAGGCAGATAAGCCGTGCAGATGATTGTCATTTGATTAAAAAGTGGTGCGTGCACTGAGCATAAAGCTGCTGCGGTCTTTTTGCAGGTTATACAGGCCGCCACCTGTTTTGATGTATCGGAAATCCAGCCTATGGTTTTTTTGAAAAATGGCGCTGATGCCTGCTACAGACAGGTAGCGGCCTTCTGAAAACTGGCCGTCTTCAGAGTAGCCTTTTGCATCGTAAGCAAAGGATAGTGAAGGCCGCAATACCCAGTTGCCGGATTGCGACAGAACGTCATTTTCGTATTTTAGCCGCCAGCCCCAAGCCGTGGCGGAGACAAAACCATCTACGGCGCATGCGGCTTGCGGGCCTGTGCAGGCAGGAAAGGCTGAGCTGGGCGCCATTCCAAAGCCACCGCGGCCATAGCGTTTCTCGTAAGGATCAGGCAGGCTATGGACATGCCGGATGCCTATTTCGCCAGCAAGCGTTGCATTTGCTCCCCAAGCAGCAGGTAAAGGGGATTTTGCACCTAATATCCATTGGCTTATCTGAAAATCATCATAGCCCTGTGCAATATAGCCTGTGGCTGTGTCAGAGAGTTGTTTCAGTGGGCCAATACCAAGCAATATACCATTCAGAAAATCTGCGCCATTCCATGGTAAAGGCTGATTGGGGCGATAGCTGTACTCTAGGTAAAGGCCTGCGCCGCCATCTAGTCTCTGGCTCAGGTTGAGCCCAAATAAATGACGGTGGGCAGGGTAGGCCAGTCTGTATTGCCCCGCGATACTTGAGGGCTCTGCCTTGCTTGGCAGAAATACCCCCGGGCCATTGCGTTCTGCCTGAACCACGGCATTACGGCTTGTGTATTGGGCGTAAAAAACGCCTAGTGATGACATCTCCGTTATTTTGTAATTAAAGCTGAAGCCAAATTGTTCTTCGTCCGGAATGAGATCGGCTGTTCGGGCAATATAATCCAGAGCGTTGGTGCTGGATTGCTGGTCGTTGGTGGAGATGGGCTTGTTGTTTAAGACGCTGAGCATGGCTCCGTTTAAGGTTAATTTATTGCAGCCAGTCTGTGCATAATCGTTGCTTGAGTAAAAGGTGCCGCAGCCGGGGTAAGCATTAGGTAGAAAATCAAGCTGGTAGTAGGCATCAAGAGACAGCTGCTCATTCATTTTGAGCTTGGCATAGAGTGCGGGAACGGGGATGCTCAGGGTTTCTGGCAGCGGGTTGCCCCGGCGAAGACTTGCAAAATCCAGTGCGTTAACTTGCTGGATGCCGCCTAGGATAGTCGTGGGGGTGCGCCAGGGAATCACTTGCTGCCCGGCCCGAAGCTCGAGCGCTTTTTGAAAGACAGTAAAGTGGCCGTACACGATATGCATCGTGCAGCTGAACACCGCTAAACTGGCTGAGCGGGGCAAAGCCCGAATCATTTAATGGGCCGGCAGAATAATCATTGCTGACATGCCCATGCGGAACCGAATTATTCAATAGGCTTGGGTCATACCATGCTTTGCCACTGAGTCGCAGCCCATAGTTGCCAGCCGACAGATTAGCTTGCAGATAGGCGTCCAGTGCTTGAGATACCACATCGCCTTGTTCGTAGTTCAGATCTCCATCATTGTGAGTGGACATGCCCTTGCCACTGGTAAAGAAGGAGTCAGGGCTTTCTGCCCTGATGATGGTGCTGATGCCTAAAGCACCTTTCAATTCGATTTGAACATCACCTGAATCAACTTTAATTCCTTCGCCCAGCCCTGAAGGCATATTTCCAAAAACAAGCTCGCCAGCCTCTACGCCAAGCGGGGCAAAGAGCAGCGCTTTACACAATAAAACAACTGTGCAGATTCGTTTTTGTTTCATAAGGCCTCCCCAGCTTGGTTTTCAGCCATGCTCTGGTCTCTGTTCGTTTGGTTCACCAATATCTATGGGACAGGTTTTGAACGAGAATCCTTGTGAACATAGGATGGGCGTTGTCTTCAGAGCTTGCTTGGGATGTTTTTCAGCTAAAAGAGGGCGTCGTGACCAAGGCAGGCTCTGCCTGCGGAAAGCAACATTTCTTTACCTTAGTTCAACAATGACATGGCTTTATTGCGCTTTGGGATCAGGGTGGCTGAGTGGCTTGAGTTTTCTGAGACGTGCTTACTTCTTCACCCTGGTTTGCGAGCGCAGTTTGTAGCTGCTGCCGGGATGTAACAGCCTGCTGAAGCTGACTAAATGCTTATGCGACCATGTGCGGCGCAGCACGCGCAGGCAGGGTTCGGTGGCGGTGATATTGAGTAAAGCTTGCTCGCTGGCATTGGGGAGGATGGCTTCTACCGTGTGCTCGATATCGGTGAGCGGGCAGCTTTTCATTAAGTAAGCGTTTGGCGTCTCAATGCTGAAATCTTGTTGCAGATAATCGGGTGCAAAGGCGGGGTTGACGTAGCGATCTTCAATCTGGATCGCTTTATCGTTTTCAAAATGCACAATCAGCGAGTGAAACAGCGTTTCGCCAGTCACGAGGCCCAGCCAGAGTGCGATTTCATCCTGAGCCGGTTCGGCACGCAGCAGTTCAACCGATGCGCGGTAACGGTGGCCACGGCAGGCGATTTCTTCGGCAATATTATTGATATCCAGTAGCGGTGATTCGGCTTTGCGTTCGGCCACATAGGTGCCGTCCCCGGCAAAGCGGATCAGCACGCCTTCGCTGGCTAAATCACGCACGGCTTTATTGACGGTCATTCTGGATACGCCAAATTGCAAAACCAGCTCGGCTTCGGTGGGGATTTTTGCGCCTGGCAAAAAGCGACGTTCGCGTATGCCTTCCAGAATAAATTGGCGGATACGTAAGTGGATGGGTTTGTTCATATCGTTATTGTAGCGTGAGCTGTGAATATGAGGCAGGCCGTCAGCCAATACGCTGAGCGTCCTATTTGAGTTGGTAAGATGTATGTATTAATTATCCTGGTCTACATTAAATAAATTTTGGTAATTATTTTAAGTTTTTGTAAGAAATAAGGGCCGGAGGTATTTAATGAGCACGGCATGGTTTAGCGGGCATAAGGCAAAAGCAGTTATTACCGGGCAGCATACAGCACTACACCGCCTGAGCAGGCAGCTTTTATGGGGGCTGTTACTGTTGGGCTTGCTGCCTCTTTTGCTGACGGGTGGTTTGGCCTATCAGCGGAGCGAGTTAAGCCTCAGAGAAAAAACGGGCGTTTATCTAGCGGCACAAGCCGATGCCATCATCGATAAAATCGATCGTAATTTGTTTGAACGCTATGGCGATGTGCAAATGATTGCATTGAATCCCAATGTGCGTGGCTCCGCAGCAATGACGGCACAGGCTGCGGATGCCTATGTCCGTGCCTATGGTTTTTATGACTTGATGGTTGCGGCGGATATGCAGGGAAAAATTGTGGCTAGCAATACGGTGAGTGGAGATGGGAGGCGTATTGAAGTTGAAAAGCTGATGGGCCGGAGTGTAGCGGAAACGGACTGGTTTAAAAAAATCAGTGCTGGGGCTCTAGGCACCGGGCAAACGTATTATGCAGATGCCCGAAAAGATCCTTTGCTTGCTCAGGCGCTGGGGCAACCGGAAGTCAGCCTTTTGTTTGCGGCTCCGGTCTTTAATGCTCAGGGCAAAATAGTGCGCGTATGGGCTAATTTTGCCTCCTATGAAAGAGTGGTGGATGCGATTGTCAGCTCGACTAAAGCGCATCTGAATCAAAGTGGCTACAAGCAGGTGCATTTACAAGTCGTCGATAAACAGGGCCGTGTGCTGAGCGATTCAGCAGGCGAGCCCTTTGGCTCGCTTGCCTTGGCTAAACGCTCGCCCGCGGTGCAAGCCCTGATCAGCGGTAATAACGGGGTGCTTACAGAAATAAACCATGGTGATGAAGAGCTGGTGGCTTTTTCTTCCTCAAAAGGAGCGCTGGGCTTTGCCGCGTATGGCTGGGGCGTGGTCGTCCGGCAGGATACCGGGGAGGCGTTTGCTTCGGTAAGAGAGTTGGGGCGTATTGTGCTGTTTTCCCTGCTGATTGCCATTCCCTTGGTGATATGGCTGGCGGTGATGATGAGCGGGCGGTTTCAGAGAATTACCCTGCAGCGTGAGCAGGCCCTGATCCGGGATGCAGCATTGCAGGATTTTACGTCTGAGGTGCACCGCGCGCTGGAGCTGGTCGAAAACGATAGTGATGCAGCCGGAATTGTTTCTGAAGCCATTGAGCAGGGCCTGCCTCAGCGGTCGACGGCGCTGCTGATGTCCGATTCCAGTACCGCGCATTTATCTGTGATGTCCCGCAGTGAAAATTATTCGGCAGAGTCTGGCTGCGGGGTTAAATCACCCGTGCAATGCTTGGCTTTTCGCCGCGGACAGGTGCAGAAATTTGAAGATGCCAGCGCTTTGGATGTATGTCGCTATATGCGCGGCAGAGCAGGTGGAGAGTGCTCGGCCGTGTGTATTCCCCTGACCAGCATTGGGCAGGCCGTTGGGATTATGCATATTGTTGGCCCAGCGCGGCATTTGCCGGATGAGGATGAAATGCTCAGGGCAACAGCGATTGCGGCTCACGCGGGCATGCGCTTAGGGGTGCTGCGGGTAATGAGCGAATCACAATTGCAAGCGCGCACTGATCCGCTTACAGGCTTGCTTAATCGCCGCAGCTTAGAAAATCAAGCGGCCAGAGTGCTGGTCATGCCCGAGCCTGCCTGTATTGCTTTTGCAGATATTGATCACTTTAAGCGCTTAAATGACAGCTACGGGCATGATACGGGCGATCGGGCCTTGCGCTTATTTGCCCGTGTGATGAAAGAAGCTTTGCGCCCAGGGGATTTGGTGGGGCGGTTTGGTGGTGAAGAATTTGTGGTGGTGTTTCCAAATACTGATGAGGCTGGCGGTTTGTGCGGACTGGAGCGTATAAGGGCCGCGCTGGAAGGGCGGATTGCTGTGGCGGGCTTACCTGTGTTTACGGCGAGTTTTGGGCTGGCTTCAGCTTTTGGGCCGGTTGATTTTAGCGAGTTAGTTCATATCGCGGATATGGCTTTATTAGAGGCTAAGCGGACAGGCAGAAATAAAGTGTGCATTGCGGGCAAAGGGTCTGACTTGCCCATTCATGCGGTGGATTTATCTGTAGCCAGCCGACTGAAACCAGAAATCGCTTTGCCCAATAAGCCAGATGGAGCGATATTGCAGGAAGCGCGGGTGAAAAGTGAGTAAGGATAAAAAAGGAATGAAAGCATGGGCAAATGCCCATGCTTTAAATTTAAAAAGTAAGCGTTTACTTTTTAAGTAAATCGCGAATCTCGCGCAATAGTTCGATATCTTCAGGTGTAACAGCAGGTGCGGCAGGCGCGCTTGCTTCTTCCCGTTTCAGTTTGTTTAGGCCTTTAATGACTAAGAACACGGCAAAGGTCACGATGACAAAGCTGATCAGCACATTAATAAATACGCCGTAGTTTAATGTGACCGCTCCGGCTTTTTGAGCCGCATCTAAGGTAGCGTAAGGCGCTGGGGTTTTACCTTCGGATAATAAAAAATACAAATTAGCAAAATCGACCTTGCCCATGAGCATGGCAATCGGCGGCATGATGATATCTTTTACCAGTGAATCAACAATCTTACCGAATGCCGCACCAATGATAATACCGACGGCCAAGTCGATCACATTACCGCGCATTGCAAATTCTTTGAATTCTTTAAACATGCGATACCCCTGTTGCTTAGTGATGAACAATGGACCAACTCTCTTTAAAAATAGACGGATTTTGCGCAAGGGACTGTGGCAGCCCCTCACGCAATGCAATAATTAGCGCTTAATTTTGGTTAAATAACAGGTGACTTCTTCACGGTCGTGATAAAGATGGCGGGCGCGGATCTGATAGCGGATCCCTGCACCATCGAGCGCATCATCAATAATATCAAGGCAGCGCTGCAGTTCATTCCAGCGTTTTTTCATGGGCAGTTTAAAGTTAAAAATAGCCTGACGGGCATGGCCTTTTACCAGCCAGTCTGAAATGAGCGCAGCAATACGGGCGGGCTGTTCAACCATATCGCAAACTAGCCAGTCCACCGGGCTTTTGGGGCGATATCTGAAACCATCTTCACGCAGATGTTTTACGCTGGGGTGAATGGCCATACTGCCTTTCATGGGGCCGTTATCAATAGCAAAAATCTTGGTGCAGCCTCGGCTGACCATTTGCCAAGTCCAGCCGCCGGGTGCCGCGCCTAAATCCACGGCACTCATGCCAGGTTTTACCTGTGCTGATTCGGGCACCAAAATCATAAACGCTTCAGCCAGTTTTAAGGTGGAGCGGCTTGGGGCGTCGGTTGGCATACGCAGGCGTGGAATGCCCAGCGGCCAGTTCACAGAAAAATCAGGGCGGGTAAAGCCGATATAAACACGCTCTAAGGTTGGAAAAAATAAATGCAGACGTGCTTTGGCATCGGCTTGGTTAGCTAAACCTTTTGCGGCGAGTTTTGCATCGAGAAGTGCACCAAATTTACGGCTGAATGAAGAGATTTCCTTGCCATCGTTGGTGTCAGGATATTCAATCCATACATCACGCCAAGGGCCTTTATGCGCTTCATGAAGGTTGTCAAGCGCAGTTAAAATAGGCGTAAGGCGATCTTTAGGCGGCAAATCAAGCATTTCAGCCACAAAAATAATCTGGCGCGGGAAAACCCAGTCGCCACATTCTAGTGTGCGGTAAAGCTTGTCCCAATCGGCGGGGCGCTTAGGCAAAAAGATGCAAAATCCCTGGCCAATTTCCCATTTACCCGGGATATCTGCTTTAAAGGAGAATTCGGCCTCCACATCGGCTTCGAAACCGGGGCGGCAATAAAAAAGAATGGCATGTGTCATGGGCGTAAGGATACCAGAATACGGGTGATTTTAGGCGTGCTTGCCATCCTTTCCCTGTGGGGCAATCAGGGGAAAGCAGGCAATAAAACAAGTTCCTTGGCCTGGTTCCGAATTCACCACCAGCGTGCCGCCTAAGGTTTGGGTGACCAAATTAAAGACAACATTCAGCCCTAAGCCACTGCCGCCGCTGCCTCTTTTGGTGGTAAAAAAGGGATCGAAAATCTTATTTAAGTGCTCGCTGGGAATGCCCATACCGTTGTCTTCAAAACGCAGGGTGACGTTATTGTCTATTTTTGTGGCTTGCAGCGAAATCAGGCCTTCCTGCCCTTCAGCAAAAGCATGGGCTAAGGCATTGGTCAGAAAGTTGGTAATGATTTGAGAAATAGCGCCTGGGTAGCCATCGAGGTTGATCTTCTCGTTGCAGCTGGTTTCAATGCGCACCGAGGTGCGTTTAAGTGTGGGCTTTAAACTCATAATGACTTCGTCAATGTATTCCCCAAGCTCAAAGCTGCGCCTTGCTTCAGAGGTCTGGTCTACCGCGACTTGTTTAAAGCTTTGTATCAGCTGGGCGGCGCGTTCTGCATTAGCCAGAATCAGTCGGCTGGATTCAATCGCCATTTCGGAATAGCGCAATACTTCTGATTTTTTGATGGCACCGGCATCCAGATTGTTTTTGAAGGCTTGCGTGTCCTCAAATAAAACCGATGCGCTGGTTAAAATAACGCCAACAGGGGTATTAACCTCATGGGCAACCCCAGCCACCAAGCCCCCCAGTGAGGCCATTTTTTCGGCCTGAACTAAATTATTCTTGGTTTCATTTAGCTGTTTATACGCGCTTTCGGTGAGATCCCTAGTTACGCGCATGGCGTGCTCTGCGGCTTTGCGGCTTTCTAAATCATCACACAGCCTGCGGGTAATGCTGTGTACGGCATCGGCCACATCGGCAAATTCATCTTTAGTATTGTGGGCCAGCTTGATGTCATTAAAATCAAAGTCTTTTGCATCAGCGGCGTGGACAAGGGCTTCTCTTAGCTGCCCTAAGGGGCGTATCACCACCAGCAGCAGGCTGTGTGAAAGCGCCATAAAGAGGAGTAGATCCAGCAAAACAACTTCGATGATTTTAGCTACAACCATTTGATTTAAGCGGGCGGCGATTTTTTCCCTTGAGAAAACATAAACTACTTTTCCCATCGGTTTGGATACTTCATTGGCGGGATAGTAAATAGGGAAAGTCTGTGCATTGGGTGGCACAGCGCTTTTATGCGCTACGGTCATTTTGCCTTGAGCATTGATCCGGCCATCAACCTGCTCTTCGTTGTTAAAAACCAAAAGCAGCGCTAAATCGGCAGACTGCATTTCAGCCTCTACCACAAGGCCCAGCTGGGTGCTGTCGAAATTCCAGAGTATGCCTGGTAAAACGGTTTGCAAACGTTTTTGCAAGGCCATGGCCGAGAGCCGCATATTGTTTTCAAGCTCTTGCTGCGTTTGCCAATAGGAAATCACGCCCGATGTCGCCAAAAACAGCGTCACGATGGCTAAGAAAATCATATTCAGGCGGAAGCGGATGCTGTGCATGTGATTTATGCTGTAGATGTTTGCTTAACAATAGCCCTCAATGTAATTAAAGGGCAAGTTAAGTCATGTGCTTGTCATGCATAAATAAGAGGCGATGTGTTTTTTGATGCAATGCTTTGTAAGCGGTGCGGCGTAACAGGCTAATTTTTGTGAGTAAGATAAAAGGCATCATTAAAGGTGCTGACCCACTGGGGCCGCCAGATCACTAATAAAGATAAATAGACACCACTTGTAAAGCCCTCGGGCCAGCCCATTAGAAAGTAATAGGGCAGCTGTTCTTCTATCAGAAAATCGACAGGATAGGCCCCACTGGCTGCAAGCAGGCCACAGGTAAAGAGGCCGGTGCACCACATAGAAAGCATGCTTGCGGCAAAACAATTTACAAAAATATAAATAAAATAATTAGCGGGCAAAGCGCGCTGCGCCCAGTTAAACAGGACATCGGTGAGCGTCACCGGCAAAAAAGCAATAATCAGCCAGGACAGGCCCATGCTTGCCCATGCAGAGTGCCCGTAGGCCGTATCTGCAATCAGCACGGCGGCCAGCCCCAGCAGTGCTTTATCGCGCCCGGCAATCATGGTGAGTGCGCTGGCGCCAAGCAAGTGAAACGACAGCCCCGGCTGAATACTGGCTTTCATTTGCCAGAAGCACAACACAAACACGCTTGCGCCAAACCAGCCAGTAAGGCGCTCCTGAGTAAGGGCAAACCATGGGATACGCAAAGCTGCATGCAAAATCAGGCCACCACTGACGAGGTATGACGTCAGCAGCAGCCAGTTTGCAAATGGCCCGGCGTGCAGGTTCATTTAATCCGCCATTCTTTATTCACCCAATCGCCCAGCTGCGTAAGCTTGCCGTGGAAATAGTGTCCTACGCCCGGGAACACCACGACGGGCAGCGATTGCGGTCTGGCCCAGTTCAGTACGGTGTCTAAGCTGATGACTTCATCTTCTTCGCCATGAATCAGCAGCGTTTTGTTGACGGGCACAGCAGGGAAGTTATGTCGGCTGACCGCAGGGCCAATCAGAATCAGGCCTTCCACCTGATCGCTGCCTATGCGCTCGCAGAGTTGGCTTTGCACAAAGGTACCAAAGGAAAAGCCTGCTAATGTCAGGCGACTAAGTGTTGGATGCTCGCTTTTAGCAAAAGCCAGCACGGCGGCCATATCATCGACTTCACCAACGCCATTTTCAAAAGTGCCTGCCGAGTTGCCCACGCCACGTAAATTGGGGCAGTAGGCCACATAGCCTAAGCGGCTGAGGGTTTTTGCGAGGGTATGCACAATCTTATTGCTGAACGTGCCCCCTTCGGTGGGATTGGGGTGGGCGACCAGCACAATGCCGACTGTGGTTTCGAGGGCGGATGAGAGGCGTAAACATTCGAGTTTACCTGCCGGACCATCAATCTCAATGAGTTCAAAAGAGGGGGCTTTACGGGGTGTGCTCATAGCGTGTGGCTTTGCGGGGCGGCCCCGCCTGATGAGTGGATAAAAAACTACGGGCAATCAGGCGAATGCGGATTGCCCCTATACATGCTGGAGGGCGCTTAAATTTTTAAACGCTCAACAACACGGCCATTGACAATGTGCTCGTCGATAATCTCGTCGATATCGCTTTTATCAATATAGGTATACCAAACGGCCTCAGGATAAACGACCAGTACCGGGCCTTCTTCACAGCGCTCAAGGCAACCTGCTTTATTAATCCGTACTTTGCCAGGTTGGCTTAGTCCTAGTTTTTTGATGCGGCCCTTGGCGTGTTCCCACATCTCAACTGCGCCGCAGCTGGCGCAACTCTGACGCTCACCCGGCTCGCGCTGGTTGAGGCAAAAAAATACGTGGTGTTGATAATGGCTCATGGTGGCCTCGATATTGGAAGTGGAAATTTATCGTAGGGCGGGTGCAACACCATACGTGCTAAGCAAATTATTTTTTATTAGTAAACAGCAAAAAAAACGTAATAACCGCGTTCTCTGCACGGGGCTTTAGAGTCCCCTTGAAACACGCCGAAGTGAGGAACAAGCGGGCGGGGTTTCTTTGATGCCTGTTTGAGCGAAGCGAGTTCCGCAGCCGCCGCTCGATTGTCCGCAGATGAGGGGCCTTCGTGCTTTGAGGTTGTGGCTTGGCTTCGTTTCTTGGCCGTTCAAGAAAGGAAGGCCCCCGCGGTGGCCAACCGCTCCAAAATCAACGTGCCGAAGGCACTAAAAAGGTCTTTTTGTATTTTGGTTCGCGCCTATGGGGGACTCCTCCGCCCTACAAAATCAATTAATGCTGCACAACCGCCTTAATATGCGCCGTTACAAAGAACGGCAACTGATCATTATCCATATCAGGCTGTACGTTTTCGATAATGCGAATATCCGTCACCATGCACTCACGGAATAATTCGACCGCGTATTGGTGGATTTTTTCGACATGATCCCAAGCCGATAGCGGCCAGACGAAGCCTTCCCAGCGCTCAGCATCTTCGATGGTCGAAAAGGTAATACGGATTTCGGCGTTTTCGTGCGCGGCGATACAGATGACAGGCGTGCGGCCTTTGCTGCGTATGCTGCGCAGCGCATTGCTGGTCATCAGCTGCAAACGTGTTTCCAGCTGGGTTTCGCGGCCTGCTTCACCGGCAGTCAGCCACGGCATGGGGGTGCGTGGAATAGGAAATAAAGTCACGCCATTGGTTTTAAGCTGCTCGCCAATTAAATTAGCCAACTGCATGCCCCATGCGCCCAGATTGCCACCCAGCTTAATCGCGGGTGCTGCATCTTTCTTTTGCATCGCCACGCCCACCAGATAGCGCAGGAAAACGGCTTCGTCTTTCAGCGGCATTGGCGAGGTGTTTAAATCAATCGGCAAGCCGCCCGAGGCGTATTGCAACTGATCGCGCCATTGACACAGCTGCGAAGGATTAACTCCGGCCAGTGTTTCGGCATGCACCAATTTGGCGGATAGCCAAACGTCGGCGTCGGGCGCGATGACTTCGTGCTGCTTTAATAGGGCCTGCACGGCATCTACATCTTTAAGCTGGCCTGCCAGCTCGGTAGTGCCTTTAAAACCAGCCACCAAAATAACCGGGATGGCAAAAGGAATGGCGTATTGCTCTGCATCTTTAGGTGCAGTTTCAACGGCAGCGCGCAGCAGGCTCCATAGCTCCAGATAAGCGTCTAAAGACGGTGCTTGCGTCATGGCTGCGTTTAAACCGGCATGATCATTGATGGCTAGGGTGTCGGCGAGCAGCCGTGTGAGCTCCTCGCGTTTTTGACTGACGAGCGCGCTGGACGATTCGGTCAGCAGCGACATCAACAGTCGAATAATGGGGTTTTGTGCGTTAACTCTGGCGTAGAGGCGAGGATCTGGCAGGTACATGGCTGGCCTGAACGAAAGGTGACAAAGGGGTGATTATACCGAGAGTCTGGCTGTTTGAATTATTTGGCTAATCCACAACTTGAATAGGGGTTTATTTCACCCCGATTTGCCGCTTATTGGGCTTGAATTGTGAATTAAAGTTTCTTTCAGCCATTGCCCCGCTAAGCCTAGGGGGTGAGCAGGGTGCCAGACCAGTTGCACGCCCAGCTGTAAGCGGCTTTCAAAGTGTTGGAGTGGCAGTTGCACAATATCCTGCTCTAAAGCCAGATCTGCAAAGTGATTGGGCAGGCAAGCCCAGCCTAAGCCCCGGCGAACCAGCTCCAGCACGGCCCAATCACCTTCCACCCACCAGACTGAGGGGGAGTATCTGAAGCGCTCTTTTTCTGCGCCACTGTGGCGGCCGGTGACCATCAGCTGCCTGTGGTTTTGTAGTATTTCTAAAGTAAGGGTTTTTTCCTGGGCTAAAGGGTGTTGGCGGGATACCACAAATTGCATTTCACACTCTCTTAAAGCATGAAAAGCCAGCTCTTTGGGATGCTCGGCGGCCTCGTAGCTGATGCCAAGATCAACCCGGCCTGAGAGCAGCAGTTTGTAGAGGTCTTCCATAATCGGGAATAACAGCTCTAGCTCTAAGTGTGGGAATTTTACCGCAAGCTGTTGCAGTAGGTCGCCCAGCCAAGGCATTTGTGCGGAGTCATCTACCGCTAAGCGCAGTTTGGCTTCCTGCCCCGCAGTCAGTCCATGGGCGATGCCGCTCAGTTGATCGCAGCGCTGCAAAATGGCGATGGCTTCAGGTAAAAGGCGTGCACCTTCTGCACTGAGCTGGGGGTAGCGGCCATCGCGCTGAAATAAACTGACGCCTAAATCAATCTCTAAGTTGGCAATGGCGGTGCTGATCAAGGATTGCGCTCGGCCTAGGCGGCGGGCAGCTGCAGAGAAAGAACCACATTCTGCGGCAGCTTTAAAGGCGCTGAGTTGATCTAATGAATATTTCATCTATCTGTTTTTGTGATGGTTTCTAACTAACAACCATCATAGAAGCAGTTTACTATGGTGGCTACCTTTGAAATGAGAGCCAGATGATGAAAGTGCAAATGAGAAGCCGGGCAGATCGTATCCGGCAAACAATAGGTTTTGAGGTGATTGGCTTCTTGCTGTTTGTACCCTTGGCGCATTGGGCGTTTGGTTTTTCAATGCAGGATTTGGGTGTGCTGGCTGTTACGATGTCGGTGATTGCAGCCGTGTGGAATTACCTTTACAACCTAGGGTTTGATCACTTGCTTGCTCGTTGGAAAAAACGGGTTAAGAAAAATACACTGGAGCGCGTTGTGCACGCCTTTGGCTTCGAAGGCGGCTTATTATTTGTCAGCTTGCCGCTGGTGGCTTGGTGGCTGAATATCGGTCTTTGGGAAGCCTTTGTGATGGACTTGGGCTTTGCTACGTTTTATCTGGTTTATGCCTTTGTCTATAACTGGGTTTACGATAAAGTGTTCCCCCTTCCAGGGTGGCAAGCGGCCTAGAGCCAGCTTCAAATCATTCCAAAGATACTTCAGCGTAAAGCTTAAGGGAGTCAAATCTCAAACCACAGAGAGCACAGCGTTTCACAGAGAAGGCCAAGGATAGTGTGGGGTTCTCTGTGAAACGCTGTGTCTTCGTTTTACCCTGTGGTTCAAGGTTTAGCTCTCTATCAAGGCTCGCTGAAAACGCTGGCTAATCGGATTCCAAAAGAGACCAATCATATGATGAGTTTAATTAATAAAGGCACGCTGGCCGATTTGTCCGCAGCGGCAAAAGACAGCCCAAGATTGCGTAAAAATCTGAATTTTCATGCCAGTAATGAATCGGCCTGTCACCGGCTTTTGAATGCGCTGGAGCCGGGCACGTATGTGCAGCCGCATCGCCATTCAGATGTGGAAAAAGATGAAACCATGATTGTGCTGAGCGGGCGTTTTGGGGTGCTGATTTTTGATGAGACTGGCAAGATCACCTCGCAGGCGGTGTTGGCTGCTGATGGCCATTTAGGAATCAATATTCCCGCTGGCGCGTTTCACAGCATGGTGGCATTAGAAAGTGGCTCGGTCTTTTTTGAAAGCAAGGCCGGCCCTTATGTGCCGCTCAGCGACAGCGAAAAAGCCAGCTGGGCACCCGCAGAAGGTGAGCCGGGCAGTGAGGCGTATTTAACCAAGATGGTGGCTTGTTTTAATGAGGTTTAGGGTGTGACTTGCGGATCCCCGCCCGCATTTTGTTGAGTGTACAAAACGCCGCAGGCCTAGCAAGCTGACTAAGATCACCACTGGCCTGGGGGGTGTGAGCGTCCTTGAATATCTGTAAACCTGCTAAATAGACTCATTTGCTCAGTTTTTATGCACGATTAATTGATGATTAAATTGGATATGCTGTGGAATTATTAAATATTAATTGCCTTGGAAAATCGCTCAGGCTTGAGGGTACGCCAGCGGGCTGGCAGCAGTTATTTTGGGACAATACCTTAGTCGCTGAAAAAAACGCCTCGGCAGAGCGTGAAGGCTTAAGTGTTTTGCAATTTGAGCTGTCGGCAGTCAGCCCGGATGGCACTGCGGCAACGACGCGCGTTTATCTTGAAACCGATTTGCAATGGCAGCCTTTTATTCTCAGATATCGCTTATTGATTGATGAAAAAGAGGCGCTTAAAGGCGAGCGAAATACGCAGGATATTGAGCGACAAATACCTGTAAAGCAAAATATAAAGCCCAATAAACTCAGTATTTTGGGCTTGGGTGCGCTGGCGCTGAAACTGCTGAAAAGTGCCAAACTGGTAAAAGTGGCCCTAGCCGGGGCCAGTGTTGCTGCCTATTCATGGCTATTTTCTTTTCAATTTGCAATTGCGCTGATTGCCTGTCTGGTTTTTCATGAATATGGGCATATTCGGGCAATGAAATATTTTGGCTTAAAAACCAAGGGTATTTATTTGATCCCCTTTATGGGGGGATTAGCTTTGTCGGATGAAAAAATTAATACCCGTTGGCAGGATGTGGTGATTTCCATTATGGGGCCAAGCTTTGGCCTCTTGTTATCAATTGCCTGCCTAATTATTTATTGGTTGACAGGCTCGATGCTGTTTGCAGGGTTGGCTACCTTTAATGCACTGCTTAATCTTTTTAATCTATTACCCATTTTGCCACTGGATGGCGGGCATATCTTAAAAAGTATCAGTTTTTCGATGAATAGCAAATTGGGCTTGATTGCCTGCGTGGTGGGTGCGGCGCTGGGTGTGTTTATTAGCTATTCACTGGGCCTGGCATTACTTGGGTTTTTATTATTGATTGGCAGTGTAGAAATCATTTTTGAATGGCGTGGCCGGCATCAAAGCCACCTATTGCCGCTGGATCGCTACGGGCAAATCTTTTCCACAGTTTGGTATTTAATCACCGTTGGCGCTTTGATCGGGATCATTTGGTACTTTGCCAGCCATGGCGACGAAATGCTGCGTATGCCTTTGCAGATTTTGAAACATTAAGTATGTTATTGGAAGTAATATAAAAAAGCCAGATTGGATGATCTGGCTTTTTTAATAAGGATATGGTTAGTAAATGTTTAAAATAATAGATCTGTTATGCTTTTGTAGTTGCTGAATATGATGGAAAAGATTAAATCCAGTGAAAATAGTGCAAGTAATAATGAAATAACCGCTAGTAATAGCATCAGTTTTGCGTAGGTGTGCTTTTGGTCTTCTGTATTCTTTTTGTGTAGCCTGAGAGAAATGCTTACAGCCAAAAGTAAAGGAGCTAAAAGTATGGCGGAGCATATAGTGGCAGGAAAAAGACTACCCCAGCCCCCCGATCCTCCATGGCCACTATTGCCAAAAATATACGCTATGAGTATTGATAATGGAATACAAGCAAAGCTGCTAATGAGGAAAAAACGAATTAATTTGCTATGCATTTAGATCGCCTAAGATAGACTTTTTATTGCTTTTTAAAATAGAGAGTGCTAGTTGCTCAGCGTTGGTTTTATTTGCTCTTTATTGATTTCTGTAAGCTGTTTTAGAAGGCCTGTGTACCCTTCTGTGTGAATTGTTTTTCCAAATTTATTGCGATATCTTTCTTCAAGCGAATCGTTTCCAGAGATGATGTCGGCGATCAGCCAATGATCCCAGCCCCTGAGAAGAAAAAAATCGACACGTTTTGATTTTTTATTGGCTAATTTTACCGATGTGACTACATAGCTAACCGTAAAATCGACATTGCTATTTTGTGTTTTTAAATTTGTTGCTGAGCAGAATGATTTAATGGCAATTAAATTATCCTGAATAATATATTTTTTAAATTCAGTATTTAACTGCTCTTTAAAGTCATCTGAAAATTTAGAAATGGATTCTTCCGTAAGCTTGAATCCAATATTGTGAAGTAAATTTTGCGTGCTTAAGAATGTATCGAATTTGGCCAGTAAATAATCTTTAATTGCCCGTTCGTTGCAGTTTTTTAGCGACTCGTTGGCCGATAAATCATGACGCAACTCTTGATAAACATGCTGAATGTGTTTTTCGGGGTTTTCAAAGTCATCAGCAAAAGCCATGTTTGATATGGACATAAATATTAACAAGCTTGCGCTGGTAAGGTACTTAATAAGCTGGTAACGCTTGTCGTGTTTTTGTATTTGCATGGGGTTTCTCTGCTTGTATTTACGGTGATGGTTTGAAGGTTTCAAAAATAGTAGAAAGTTTGCTTTGTTGCTGGTTCTTTGTCAGTTCAGTGTTTTGCTTACGGTTGTTTTTTTGATGGCGGCGTTGGTTTTTCTGAAGAATTTAATTCTATAGAGCGAAAGCGGGTGAGGTATGACATTTTTTGCATTCCCTGTATTTGATCGCCGCCTGCGTTCATAAACCCGTAAAATGCCCCCCTTTGCCTCAGCCAGATGTCTGCCATGTCGATTATTCTTTCTACTCTCAACGCTCGCTACACCCATGCCTCCCTTGGGCTGCGCTATTTGCTGGCCAATATGGGTGATTTACAGGGTCAGACGCAGCTGGCGGAGTTTGTGATTGGCACCAAGACCACCGAAATTGTCGAGCAATTGTTGGCTAAACACCCCAAGATTATTGGTTTTGGCGTGTATATCTGGAATGTGGAGGAAACCGAGCGGGTAGTAGCGATGCTCAAACGCGTGGCGCCGCAGATCAAGATTATCTTAGGCGGCCCGGAGGTCTCTTATGAAAGCGCTGAGCAAAGTATTGTTAAGCTGGCGGATTATTTAATTACTGGCTGGGGCGAGGTGACTTTGCCGCAGCTTTGTAAGCAGATTTTGCAAGGCCCGCAACCCTTGATGAAAACGCATGTGGGTGTGCAGCCGCCGCTTAACGATTTGGCGCTGCCGTACTCCTTGTATACCGACGAAGATATTGCCCATCGCACATTGTATGTAGAAGCTTCGCGCGGCTGCCCGTTTAAGTGCGAGTTCTGTCTGTCGGCGCTGGATAAAACGGCGTGGCCCTTTGATTTGGATGTGTTTTTGGCCGAGATGGAAACGCTGTATCAGCGCGGGGCGCGGCTGTTTAAATTTGTAGATCGCACGTTTAATCTAAATATCAAATCCAGCTTAAAGATTATGCAGTTCTTTCTGGATAAAATTGCCGCCCATCCGGATGATCCGGTATTCGCTCACTTTGAAGTGGTGCCCGATCATTTGCCCGAAGCCCTGAAAGCGGGCATTAGTCAGTTTCCTGCCGGTGCTTTGCAATTTGAGATCGGCATTCAGAGCTTTAATCCTGAGGTGCAAGCCTTGGTGAGCCGTAAGCAAAACAATGAAAAGGCGGCGGATAATATTTCTTGGCTGATCAATCATTCGCACGCGCATTTGCATGTGGATTTGATTGCTGGTCTGCCAGGGGAAGATATGGCGAGTTTTGGCCGGGGCTTTGATCAGCTTTATGCCCTGCGCCCGCATGAAATTCAATTTGGTATTTTAAAACGTCTGCGTGGCACGCCTATTATTCGCCATACCGAGGATTTTGGCATGGTGTATGACAGCTTCCCGCCGTACACCATTCTTGCAAATAATGTGATCGACTTTGCCACCATGCAGCGTCTGGTACGTTTTTCCCGTTATTGGGATTTAGTGGCTAATTCGGGCCGCTTTGCCAACACTCTGCCGGTGCTGTTGGGTCATTCGCCATTTGATCGATTTATGAGTTTTAGCGATTGGCTGTATCAAAACACCGATGCCACGCACCGGATTGCCTTGGACAGATTGGCAAAGCTGGTGGAGCAATGGTTGCAGGAGCAGGGAATTGAAGATGCCGCGAGCTTGCTGGCATCCGATTATGCGGGCAAGCCCAAGCGGGGTAAAAGTGGTGTTGCCCCGCTCAGGCAGGCGATGCATTTACAGGCTTAAGCCCAGGCTGCGCCACCATTAAGATGGATGGTGCTGCCGTTCAGATAGGCATTACTCAGGGCAAATAGGGCAGCTTGAGCGTAGTCCTCACCCGTTCCTAGTTTGCCCAGTGGCAGCTGGGTGGCCAGTTTTTGCAGTGCGGCATCATCCAGTACGCTGGATAGCAGTGGGGTATGCATAGGGCCGGGGTTAATGACATTAATGCGGCGTGGAGCTAGCTCGCTGACCAAAGAGCGTGCGAGGCTTTCTACGGCGCTGGCCGCTGCTGCCACCACCGACATAGCAGGGCGTGGGCGCAGGCTAACCATGCCTGATGTCATAACAATAGAGCCATGCTCTGGCATCAGAGGCACCGCAGCACGGATCGCCATCACTGCACCCCAGAAGCGCGAATCCATGCTAATGCGTAATTGCTCCAGTGATCCTTCCAGTAAACGCGCTGGGGCGTTGTTTGCTGCAGTAATAACCAGATGATCCATGTGATCAATGCCTTTAAAAAAGGCATTGACGGATGCTTCTTCGCCAATTTCCAGCGTGGCACCGGCAGCATTGGGGCCCAGATCTACCAGTACCTGAGCAAGTTGTTCTGCATTTCTTGCCCCGATATAAACACGTGCTCCCTCTTGAATCGCGAGCCGAGCTGTAGCCAGACCAAGACCGGAGCTGCCGCCCAAGATCACAATCATTTGCCCGTTAAGTGCTGATGCATGCATGGTGTGACGCCTCGTTGCTTTGAAAATTAAGTTGTTATAATACTAGACCGGTCGATTAATTATTTGTGCAAACTAGGCTGCTTGAATGAACATTAAAGCATTGATTTTATGCTTTAGGAGGCGTAAGGCCATTTTTAGCGCAGAAAAGGTGTTGATCGGGCCTCGCAGTTACTTATCATTACTTAGAGTAGACGTGGTTACAGGCGCAAGGCCATAAGATTTGGGCCACACTTTGGGCACAAAATAACTGCCAAATAGCAAATCTAGGCAGGGCAGCATGGAGGCAAAGTTTACATTTTGTTTTTCATTCTGATTGTGATGCCAGTGGTGGTAAGCGGGGGTCGCAATCATCTTCTCTATAAAGCCAAAGCGCCAGCGGATGTTGGCGTGCAGGAAAAACCCCCAAAATACGCCAATAAAAATCACCAGCATGGGCGATGCAGCCTGATTGGCCTGTCCGGCAAATCCAAGTAAATACATTGGGATGATGCTAAATAGCCGTGTGAAAATAATATCGGCAGGATGGGCGCGGGTATTCACCAAAAAATGAATATGTTCGGCACTATGATGCAGGGCGTGAAACCGCCAAAGCAAGGGAATCTGATGGCAGAGGCGGTGTGCCCAATAGAAGGTGATCTCTCCAATTAAAAACACTGCAATAAAACTGATGATTAGGGGAAGTTGTGCAACGGACTGGCTAAGCTGTGGCGGGGTGATATGTGCAGAGAGGCGGGCGATAAAAGCAACCGGCAGGCTCATTAAAGCGGCAGGCAGCAGGCCATTAATAAAATATAGCGCCAGATCTTTGAATAGTTGCGCTCTGGAAATACGCTCTGTTTGCCGGGTAAATAAGCGCTCCAGCGGTATAAAGACGATGCATAAAATAAATAACCAGAGCGCCAGTCGAAAGCTGTCTATCGCTAGAGTATGAAGAGTCATGGTTGTGCTTTTTATTAGTAGTTGTAAAAGGCCATCCCAACTGCAGGTTTTTCATTGGGACAGCCTTTTTTCTTATTATTTTTTAGCGCGACGGCGTGCGACCAAAGCAACTAAACCTAAGCCCATCAGCGCATAGGTTTCAGGTTCTGGAACAGGGGTAACAGGGACAAGGCTGATATTATCAATCATGGCAAAAGGGGGTTCACCTGTGGGCGTACCCTTGGCCAAAAAGGCGAGTGTTTCAGTCGTATTTTTTGCTTCAAAAGTAAATTCTTTAAAGCTCCAGTCATTAAAACCTTTTGATCCTACGGATTTAATTTCTGTTGAAACTGGGGCTTGATTACCAAAGTAAACTTCCCAGTTTGAAGTGGTTTCGCCAGTTCTATCGGTAAACTGGCCGGCAGCCCATTCAAATGTCAGTGTATATTTATTGCCAATGACTAAATTATTAATATTTTGCCAAATCTTGGTGTTGGCATATGCACCGTCAGAGCCTAAAAAATTGCCGCCGTTATGACTTTGTTTGAAGCCATTGTCTGAAAAACGCCCTTCGCTACCTTGTGGGCCCCACATGAAAATATTGGTACCTTTTGATGCGGTATTTTCTGATGCAAAACCGGTCTTGTCGGCGTTTTTATCTAAGATAAAGTTAAAGCCGAAGTGGGTAGCATCGTAATCAGATGTCCAACCTGTCGCATTAGTGATTGCGCCCAGCTGGCCAACCCCGTTGCTGGTTAATTCAAAATCACCGTTGTAAACCAGGTTGTTTAATGTGGCCTGAGCTGAAAAGCTGCTAATAGAAATCAAGATGGCGGCTAAAGCTGTGCTGTTAAGTTTCATTGTTTCGTCCAGTAAGTTTATATTAATCAGGTAGATTTATATTAATAGCAGTATGACTGCGGTTTGTAGTCTAACTAATTAATTGTTTTTTTAATATTGTATGGGTGAATATTAGATTTCGTTGTTTATGTTATATTGTTAATTATTAAATTATAATATTTCTTTATTTTGTTTTTGCTGTTTGTTCAGCCCGCTTTTTTGTTTGGTTGTCTAAATTAATTACGGTGTGTTTTTTTAGTAAGCATTTCTTCAATTAAATTTAATTAAAGAAAAATGTTGTTTTTTTGCACTTTATAAAATTATTTTTGTTGATGGATGTATTTTTGAATTGGTTTACTTTTATGGAGGGTGGAGCGCTATAAAGGGAGTATTCAATATAGTAAGGATTTAAAATGTAAAAACGGGTGAAGCACTGAAAAATGCTTCACCCGTTTTATGTCAGCTCAGATAAATTAAGCCAATGGCCTTGTTTAGCTTAAAGATTTATTCACAATCTCAGCCAGATCACTGGATAGCTCACTTTGCTGAGCAATGCGTTGCAGCTCGGCCTGCATCATTTGCTTGCGTTGCGGCTCCATTTTTTTCCAGCGGTTAAAGCTGGAAGCTAGGCGGGCAGCGACTTGTGGGTTGATTTTGTCGAGTTCGATAATCCGGTCTGCGGCAAAAGCGTAGCCATAGCCATCTGCTGCATGGAAATGCACTGCATTTTGCAGGCAGAAACCCATGACCAGCGAGCGCACTTTATTCGGGTTTTTAATTGAAAACGCCGGATGATCCATCAGAGCCTGTACCCGGCTGAGGGCACCGGGGCGGCGGCTGGTGGATTGCAGGGCAAACCATTTATCCATCACCAGCGCATCGTCGTGCCATTGCACCGCAAAATCAGCCAGCTGTGCTTCGCCGCCATCGCGGTTGACCAGTGCTTTAAGCGCAGCAAGCCTATCGGTCATATTGTCGGAAAGACGATATTGCTTAGTGAGCAGCTCGGTGACAAGGGGCTCGTCCAGCTCGGCTAAGTAATCCAGACAGATGTTTTTCAGGCTGCGTTTACCGGCGTTTTCATACTGGTAGGCGCTGCCATCATTGAGCTTATTATAAGTTGCAATTAGCTCGGCGCGTAATTCGCGGGCGATCTGCGCTTTAATACTGCGATGCACCTGATGCAGGCGGGCTGGGTTGACTTCATCCAGCTGCTCCAGCAGATAGTTTTCGCGTGGCAGCTCCAGCATCAGGGCAATCAGCGAAGGATCAAGTTTTTCGCTTAATACTTTACGCAGCGCATTGATAAAGCTTGCAGGGGCCAAAGGCTGCTCTTCGTTGCTGGCGTAAAGTGCCAGCAGCAGGTTCTTGGCGAAGGTATTGGCCGCTTCCCAGCGATTAAAGGCGTCGCTGTCGTTGGCCATCAGAAACACCAGTTCTGCATCGCTGTAAGCGTAGTTGAGCTTCACAGGTGCAGAGAAATCACGCAGCAAGGATGGCGTTGGCGCTTCGTCAATATTGATAAAGCTGAAGCTGTGGCTGGCTGCGGTAAGCTCTAGTACGCGTGTTGTGCCCTGCGCTTCTGCTTCGCCTGCTAATTGCAGCGGTAAGTCTTTGCCGTGCTTATCTAAGAGGCCCAATGCCAATGGGATGTGGAATGGGCGTTTTTCGTCCTGGCCCGGTGTGGCCGGGCAGCTTTGCTGGATATTCAGGGTATATGTTTTGGCTGCGGCATCATATTGGCTAGTGATGGCCAATTCTGGTGTGCCTGCTTGCTTATACCATTCTTCAAACTGAGTGAGATCAACACCATTTGCATCACTCATGGCGGCGCGGAAATCATCACACGTTACGGCCTGGCCATCGTGGCGTTTAAAGTAGAGATCCATCCCCTTACGGAAACCTTCGCGGCCTAAGAGGGTGGCATACATGCGCACCACTTCCGAGCCTTTCTCGTAAATGGTCATGGTGTAGAAGTTGTTAATTTCTGAGTAAGCCTCAGGGCGAACCGAGTGTGCTTGCGGGCCAGCGTCTTCGGCAAATTGCATTTCGCGCAGGGCTTTCACATTATTGATGCGCTCCACCGAGCGGCTGCCGATATCGCTAGAGAATTCCTGATCACGATAAACCGTTAGCCCTTCTTTAAGGCTGAGCTGGAACCAATCGCGGCAAGTCACACGGTTGCCGGTCCAGTTATGGAAGTATTCGTGCGCAACTACGGCATCAATGCCGTCAAAATCCACATCGGTGGCGGTTTCAGGCTTGGCCAGCACATATTTTGTGTTGAAAATATTCAGGCCTTTGTTTTCCATCGCGCCCATATTGAAGTCGCTGGTGGCAACGATCATATAGGTATCCAGATCGTATTCAAGGCCAAAGCGTTCTTCATCCCAGCGCATGGCTTTTTTAATGGCGGCCATGGCGTGATGGCATTTATCCAAATTGCCCGGCTCTACAAAAATCTCCAGCGCCACTTGGCGGCCACTTGGTGTGGTGTGCTGATCGGCCAGCATGACTAATTTACCTGCAACCAGCGCAAACAGATAAGCCGGTTTTTTAAACGGATCAACCCATTTTACCCAGTGACGGTTTTTATCCATCTGGCCGCTGTCTACGCGATTGCCATTAGAAAGTAGCACAGGGTAGCGGGTTTTATCTGCAATGATGGTGGTGGTAAATTTAGCCATCACATCAGGGCGATCTAAATAATAAGTAATCTTGCGAAAGCCTTCGGCCTCGCATTGGGTAATAAAATTACCGCTCGAAACATACAAGCCATTTAAGCTGGTGTTAGTGAGCGGGTTAATCATCGTAACGATTTCCAGAATGGCTTCGTCCGGCATGGTCGCAATGATTAAACCCGTAGCCGAAACCGTATAAGCATCCGCTTTCAGTGGCGCGCCGTCTAACTTGATCGATTCAAGTGTCAGCTCTTCGCCTGCCAGCTGCAAAGGCAATTCTGGGGCAGCCTCGGGGTTGCGCTTGAGTACCAGGCGAGATTTAACCCGGGTCTGGCTCTCTTCCAGTTCAAAAGTAAGATCCACCCGGTCGATCAAAAAGGCTGGCGGGGTGTAATCGAGGCGATTAATTGGGGTGCTTTGGAGTGTCATGCTATGGATTCAAAGTTCGATTGAAATGCGAGGATACTCTTCGTGCAAGAGCCGTGTAAATAAAACACCGTTGTGGATATCCCATATGATTGGCCGGTGCCAGAAAAGAGCAAGGTAAATACTTAGCTTTATTTCTTTATTTCTTTTTTTCTGTAAAGCGCTGGGGTGCTGTGCTTTCTGTGCTTTAAGCCTTAAATTTTTGCCAGGTATACCCCGTTTGAGGGGCTTATCATTATGCAAAACATCAGTGTATATGCCGATTGCAGCCTAACCTTATTCAAAAATAGTCATTTAGTTTGCAAAGTGCCGCTGGTATAGTCCTATGGATAAATTGGCTTTTAAGCTAAGCACACTCGGGTAGACAATCTCTGCAGGTAGTGAGATTTTCTGCCCTTTTTATTGCAGCTTTAATAGCAGCGAATAGACCGATCTCTTTTTTGGATGATTCAGATGTATATCTACGACGACTACGACCAACGCATCGTAGACCAGCGTGTGGTTCAGTACCGTGATCAAACTCGCCGCTTTTTGGCTGGCGAGCTGAGTGATGAGGAGTTTCGCCCGCTTCGTTTGCAAAATGGCCTGTATATCCAGCGCCATGCCCCTATGCTGCGCGTGGCGATTCCCTATGGGCATTTAAGCAGTACGCAATTGCGTAAACTGGCCGAAATTGCACGTAAATATGATAAAGATTATGCGCACTTCACCACCCGCCAGAATCTGCAATATAACTGGCCCAAATTAGAAGATGTGCCTGATATTCTGGCGGAATTAGCTACGGTGCAAATGCACGCTATTCAAACATCGGGTAATTGTATTCGTAATACCACCTCGGATCAGTTTGCCGGTGTGGCTCATGATGAAATACTTGATCCGCGCCCTTGGTGCGAGATTATTCGCCAGTGGTCTACTTTCCATCCTGAATTTGCTCATTTACCGCGTAAATTTAAAATTGCCGTCAATGGTGCAGTGGAAGATCGCGCGGCAATCTGGGTGCACGATATTGGTTTAAATGTTGTAAAAAATGAAGCGGGTGAAATTGGCTTTAAAGTGATTGTGGGTGGTGGTCTTGGCCGCACGCCGATTATAGGTAGCGTGATTCGTGAGTTTTTGCCCTGTGTTCATTTACTGACTTATCTGGATGCGGTATTGCGCGTTTATAACCGCTATGGCCGGCGTGATAATAAATATAAAGCGCGGATTAAAATTCTGGTTAAAGCCATGACGCCAGAAGCCTTTGCCAGCAAAGTTGAAACAGAATGGGCGTTTGTAAAAGATGGCCCGCAAACTTTAACGGCTGCCGAAATTGACAGAATGAAAGGCTTCTTTACCGTGCCGGATTACACTGCTTTTGCAGGGGACGATGCAGGCTTTGTTCAGCAGAAAATAGAAAATAAAGGCTTTGCACGCTGGGCAGAGCGCAATGTGTTTAAGCATAAACAAGCGGGCTATGCCGCTGTAACGCTCAGCCTTAAAAAGCATGGTGTTGCACCTGGTGACGCATCAAGCGATCAGTTGGCCGCTGTGGCTGATTTGGCCGACGCTTATTCTTTTGGTGAATTGCGTGTTTCGCACGAGCAGAATTTAATTCTGGCCGATGTAAAACAAGCCGATTTATTTGAGCTTTGGGAAAAAGCGAAAGCAATTGGTTTTGCTACGCCTAATATCGGCTTAATGACTGATGTGATTTGCTGCCCTGGTGGCGATTTCTGCTCGCTTGCAAATGCCAAATCAATCCCGATTGCCATTGCCATTCAGGAGCGTTTTGATAATTTAGATTATCTACACGATCTGGGCGAAATTGATTTAAATATGTCGGGCTGTATGAATGCCTGTGGTCATCACCATGTGGGTAATATCGGTATTTTAGGCGTCGATAAAAACGGCTCCGAATGGTATCAGGTGTCTTTAGGTGGGCGTCAGGGTAATGGCGCGGCATTGGCTAAAGTGGTCGGGCCTTCTTTTGCTCAGGAACAAATGCCGGACGTGATTGAAAAAATCATCGCGGTATTTGTTGAGAATCGCTTGGGTGAAGAGCGTTTTATTGATGTGTTTGATCGCATTGGTATGCAGCCCTTTAAAACCCGTGTTTATGCAAAGGAGATTGCATAATGGCGCGCATGATTAAAGACGCTGAAATTGTGAATTGTGATGCACAACTGCTGCGCCTTGAGGGCGATGGCAGCTTTGCTGAGTTGCCGGCTAGTGGCTTGGTGATAGTGCCGCTGGCTCAGTATTTAGCGCAGAAAACAGCGCTAATTAGTCGTGGCGATGTTGGTGTATGGTTCGCCCCGGATGATGAGCCCGAAAGCCTGGGCGCAGATGCTGCCAGCCTTACGTTGATTGCTGTGGAATTCCCTGCCTTTACCGATGGACGTGGTTTTTCAATTGGACGTTTATTGCGTGAGCGTTTTGGCTTTGTGGGCGAATTGCGCGCCTTTGGTGATGTATTTAAAGACACAATGGGTTATTTAAAGCGCTGTGGTTTTAATGCCTTTGTGGTGAATAGTGATAAAAATCTGGAAGATGCCCTTTTGGGTTTAAATGATTTTCCAGAGGCTTATCAAACAGGCCTTGATCAGCAGCAGCCTTTATTCAGACGCCGCACGTAAATATTATTAAATGATATTTAAAACCCCTTTTTTAAAGGGGTTTTTTTACGCCTGAAATCTGCAAGGGGAACTACTTTTTATAAATAGCGTCTAATCGCTATTATTCTATTAATGCCTGTTTGACAGGCGGGTTTGGAGATCTGAATGAGTGCATTGCCCCCCATTACTGTGTCGACATTAGATAGCGATCGTCTTTATGCTTTGCTCGATAAATTGCCTGCAGATGCTTTTCCTGATGCAGATGCCTTAGAGGCGGAGCTGGGCCGGGCCACGGTGCTGGAGCAAGCCGATATGCCAGATGATGTGGTGACGATGCACTCTACCGCGCGCTTTTTAATGACGCCGGGTAATAAAGAGTTTGAGCTGACTTTATGTTTCCCCCATGAAATTGATGGTGCTGCGGGCAAGGTATCTGTGACGGCACCGGTAGGGAGCGCTTTATTGGGTTTATCCGTGGGGCAAAGCATTGACTGGCCTGCACCAGGTGGTCATGAGGTAAAAGTAAAAATATTAAGCGTCAGCAGGTAATATCAGGTAAATAAAATAACACCGGCATATATATATGTGCGGTGTTTTTTTTGCTCAGCCTAATTCATTGGCCCAGCTCATGGCGCTGAGCAGGGCATCAAAATCGCTGGGTATTTCATGGCTGAGCTGAGGGTCGTTATCTTCAGCAAGTAATGCCTGATTGAGTAATTCCCCCAGTGCATTGTTTCTGCCTGTGAGTGCATCCCGCACATCATCATTTAAATTTAGTGGTTCAATTAGCTCCTGCAGCGGCGCATTAAAGAGCACATCAATTAAAGAAAACATCCCGACCATAAAGGCCTGATCTGCAAAGCTTTGATCGCGTGGTTTTTTCTTTAATGCGAGCAGCTCCATAAATTTACCGCGAATTGCCGCTGTTTGAACCAGTGGATTGCTGCCGATATTTTTTCCGGATTGCTGCACATAGGCTAAGAGATGAATCCAGCGGCCCAGCTGGCGACGGCCTAATACGGTAATGGCTGCAGCAAGGCTGTCTATTTTCTTGGGTGTGCCTGAGCCGACTGAATTAACGAGTTTAAGCAAATTAATCGTCAGATCTGGGGAATGCTTAAATGACAATTCAATATCGTGATTATCCGCATTGCTATTAATTAGCCCCAATAAACGCAATAAAGCCATTTGTGATGGCTGGGGTTTGCTGCCCGATAATATGGTTGGTTTGGCAAAGTAATAGCCTTGGAATAAATCAAACCCCAGCTGCATGCAAAGCTGGTGCTGGTCGGGGTTATCTACTTTTTCTGCCAGAATTTGCAATGGATAGGGGCGAAGCTCTTTGATCAGGGCGCTCATTTGCGCGGCCTGCATATCCATGACTTCCAGTTTGGCGAAGCTTAAATGAGGAAGAAGGGCTTTTTGTGTGTCATCCAGATGAATGATGTCATCTAGGGCGAGCTTAAAGCCTTTCTTTTTGAGTGCGAGGCAGCGCTCAATAATGGTCGGCGTGATTTCTACTGTTTCGAGGATTTCTAAAACGACCTGCTGTGGCGGAAGTAATTCTAGGACGTCAGACATGAGTAAATCTGCGCTGACATTGATAAAGCCCAGTTTGTCCCCCAGCACACTGCTTGCCCCTAATGTGCTGAAAGCATGCTGAATGACATCCAGCGTGGCCAGAAAATCATCGGGAACGATGGCCTCATTGCGATGGCTGCTGTTTCTGAAGAGCAATTCATAAGCCACCAGCTCTTGCTGGCGGTTAAGAATGGGCTGTCGTCCCAGATGATATGAGTTTTGCATGGCAGTCTGAGCAGAGAGAGGTGAGTAATGCAGTCTAGTCGCTAATTTTTAAGACAGGAGAGATCACTTTTACTTTGTTGCTGCCCGACAAGATAATCGGTTTAAAGCAAGGGCTTGCTGAGCGTGGCTTTCAGCCTAAGCAGGTCATGCCATGCGCGGGATTTATCCGGTAAGTTGCGAAGCAGGTAGCTTGGGTTGTAGCTGACAACCAGCGGGATTTGCTTGTAGTGCTGGAGTTTTTCTCTTAAGACGCTGACCGGCTCGTCGCTTTCCAGTAAAGTTTTGAGCGCAAAACGGCCTACAACAAATAATGATTTGGGCTGTAGCAGCTCAATCTGGCGTTTTAAAAATGGGGCGCATTGCTCCGCTTCGACAGCCTGCGGGTTGCGTTTGCCGGGTGTGCGGCATTTTAGGATATTGGCTTTGTAAACCAGCGTGTCTTCGCCAATGGCGGCCAGCATATTGTCCAGCAGCCTGCCTGCTTCAACCGGAAACGGGCTAAGTTGTGCTTCATCATCATGATCCGGGGCTTCACCCAGTACCATAATATTGGGCTGCATCGGCCCGGTGCCAAATACGGGCTGCTCATTGTTTTTCTGACGGCTCTGGCAAAGCGGGCAGGCAGTGCAGCTGCTGACCGCACTTTGCAGCTCATCCCAGTTCATTATGGCAATGCGTTTTGAGCGCTCGTCTTCTGGCTTGTTGTTGGCAGGAATAGTGACTGGCGGGGGGCTGAACTTGGGTGTGCTCACCAGCGGCGCAAGGGCCTGATGTGCCGCGACTGCGACAGGAGACAAGCCTTGCGGGCGTACGCCAGCAACGGGTGCTGCAACGGGTGCTGCAACGGGTGCGGCGGGGGCTGCGCTTATTTGCAGCTCAGGCAGAATGGCTGTGCGTACCCATACCGGGTTCAGGCCCAGTTCTTCCAGTATCAGCGCCCGGCGGCTCATCAGGCTTTACTCATCATCATTGCAAAAATCAGGGCGTCTTCCCGGCCCGCACCACTGGTGGCGGGGTAGTAGGCAGGGCGAATGCCGGTTTCGGCAAAGCCTGCTGATTCATAAAAACGCCGGGCTTTGCGATTGGATTCGCGAACTTCTAAAAACAGGCTTTGAGCGCCGTTTTTTGCCAGCTTTTGAGTCAAGGTGTTAAATATGATTTGTCCAAGGCCTTTCCCTTGTAGTTTGGGCTGCACCGCGATGAGTAGTAATTCGGCCTCATCAACCATTTTCATGGCAACGGCAAAGGCTGAAAGCTCGGTGTTGCCATCAATGCCAAGGCAAACATCGGCTTTTAAAGAGTGCTGCCAGTGGCTGATATCCCATGGGTGCGAATTGGTAGCGGCATCCAGCGCCATCAGTTGCGGAATATCGCTGGCATTTAAATCACGCACTTTCATTTTTTAATCCGCTCGTGAGTCTTAAGGGCCACTTTATTACGCAGGTAAACCAGTTCGGCATCTTGTGCGGCAAGCCCTTTTCCGGCGGCAAGATCAGCCAGAGCCAGTTTAAGAATGTCTTTAGCGTGCGGGAAGCGTTCTGCATTGGCACCGTTGAGCTGAGCGCCAAGGCGTTGTCTGAGCGTTTCGCCATAAGCTGCAAACCCGCTGCCTGCCCCCAGCCAGTTGCTGCCATCTGGCAGCGGTATGCTGTCCGGATCGCTCAGGCAAGGCTCGATCATGGTTTGCCAGACGTCTGCTTCCTTGCGATAAGCCGCGCAATAGACTTGATTCATGCGGGCATCAAGGCACACATACACCTGATCGGCATGGCAGCCTTCGGCCAGTGCCGCTAAGGTGGAAACGCCCAATACCGGCACATCACGTGCAAAGGCCAGTCCTTGGGTAATGCCCGCTGCGATACGCAGGCCGGTAAATGAACCAGGGCCATTACCAAAGGCAATACCTTCGATGTCTTCCATGCTGAGCTGGCATTCTTCCAGTAGGGAGGCAAGAGCAGGAAGAATCATTTCCGCGTGTTTTTGCCCCGCGGGCCAGTCACGGGCAACGATGCCCTCTGCGGTGCTGATGGCGAGGGAAAGATATTCGGTCGAGGTGTCGAGTGCAAGATAGGGCATGGGCGGGCAGAAAAACAGATAAGGCCTGATTCTACCATGTGCGCTGCTATTGCAGGCTTTGTGAATAGGGTGCTTAAGGTTAAAAGCCAGCACTTTGTGCTTTTTTGCAGATTGGCAGCGCCCATGTAAAAAGCCCACGTTGTCGTGGGCTTTTGAATGAACTGCTTAGCTTAGATTACAAAATCAGTGAAATTGCACTTGAATTTGTTGTTTGGCTAAAGCTGCGGCGCTGTTTAAAACGCTGTGCAACTTATTGTCGTGTGCTTGGGGTGCTGCTTGCCAGTCAGTGACTGGTTTTTTTTGCTTGCCGTGACAAACGACGATTTGGTACCAACCTTCCATGCCTGTGTGGCGGGTGGAGGGACGTGCTTCTACGATAAAATCAAATTGTGCCATGATGGCTCCTAGTAAATGGCCATCCAGACATTGGATGGCAAAGCACCAAAAGAAGAGCACCTGGTTCGGGGAGAACTTGCAGAAAAGCTGAGAAGGCTTGCTGGATAGTACTGCTACAAACACATTGCGAATGAAGATATTCGCTTTACAAGGTTATGCTCAATCAAATTAGTGAGGTGATTGTTGCTGGCTTCTTATTTCTTGTCAATGCTTTTTTGTGTTTTTTAGTAAAAAAGTGCAAGTTACAGCATTTTCTTATGTCTTTGTTCTGTAATAATTTGTTTTTAAAGCATAAATAAGCAGGGCGCCACTTTGCCAAGAATGGCGGCCTGCATTGAGTAAAACAGGAAACAAATTAATTGCTTTCCTGTTTGTTTCTAAGGGTGACAGAATTTGCTGGTTTCTGTGAAGTGCAGCGCTTAAGCTGGCGTCAGAACTTCATCCATGATGCGGTGGCGCTCGTCATGATAGGCCTCTTCGCTGTGTTGGTATTTCCAGTAGGGTACGATGTAGCAATGGCTTACGCTTAGCCTCTTATTAATACGTAAATATTTGCGTATTTGCACCACGGCTTCAGTTTCACCCGCAATCGTCGCAGAGACTGATCCTTGCGGCCAGGGTAGATCAAACACAGCTTGTGGCAGCAGGGCGCTTGGCGTGCTGTTGACCAGCCATACAATATTCACCCCCGCTGGATGGCTCAGGTGCTGCTGATCTGCCTCACTGGTGATCTCTATAAAAGCAGTGCCAACGGCATTTTCAGGCAGGGCTTCAAGCACGGTGCTGATTGCAGGCAGGGCAGATAAGTCACCTGCTAATAAGAAGTAATCTGCAGCCGGATTAAGGCGTGCTGGGCCACTGGGGCCGGCTAAGCCAACATCATCACCTATTTGTGCATGTTGCGCCCAGTATGAAGCCGGGCCATATTCATCATGAATCACAAAATCAACGGTCAGCGTTTGTTGCATGGCGTCAAAATGGCGGACAGTATAGGTGCGTACTACAGGGCGGTTTTGTGCTGGAGGCCAGATTAATCCTTTTGGCCCGGCCGTTGGCAGCATGAGTGCCTGGCCTTGCTGAGGTAAAAGGAGTTTGATATGTGCGCCATCACAATGGTTTGGAAAGCCGTTTAGCCCTGGGCCGCCCAGTGTGAGCCGTTGCAGGTGAGGCGTAAGCCGAAGGCTTTGCAGTACTTGCAGTTTACGCGGTGCTTGTTTAGGCGAGGATTCCTGACTCATGGCAGCTCACTTTTTCTACGGCTTTTGAAAAAGCTACATTATCATTAATGATAATTATTATCAATTGTTTGGCTGGGGCTTGTTTTCGTTAATACGGCCACCACGAGTGGGTGGCCGTATGCTTTTTACCGCGCCGGGGCGCTTAAGTGGCGGGCGATATCGTCTTGCGAGATTTCACCTTGATAGTTGTTGTCATCATCCACAATCGGCATCCATACCAGATTGTGTTCATAAAGCTTGGAAAGAATCACTCGCAAATTATCGCTGGCCTGGGCGGTTACTTCGAAGGGGTGAAGCTTATCGAGACAAATGCCGCTGGCGTTGCGGATTTCTTTGCGGGATACATAGCCCAGAGGTGTGGCTTTATCGTCAACAATGGTTAGAAAACGCTGCTCGTTTTCATCCATTAAGCTAAATGCTGTTTTTAAATCGGTAGAAGGTTGTGCTGTTAGGGTGGTTTGGCCATCGCAGACTTGGCCTGCATTAATGAGGAGCAGGCGTTTTAAGGTGCGGTCCTGGCCTACAAAAGAGCCTACAAAATCGTTTTCAGGTGCGGCCAGCAGCTGATCTGGCGTGGCGTGCTGCACAATCTGCCCTTGCCTGAAGATCGCAATGCGATCGCCCAGCTTAATCGCTTCGTCAATATCGTGGCTCACCATGAGCACTGTTTTATTGAGCTTGCGCTGCATCAGTAAGAATTCATTTTGAATCGATTCGCGGTTGATTGGATCGACCGCGCCAAAGGGCTCGTCCATCAGCAGGACGGGGGCATCGGCAGCGAGGGCGCGAATCACGCCAATACGCTGCTGCTGCCCGCCCGACATTTCGCGCGGGTAGCGGCTGAGAAAGCGATTAGGGTCGAGTGCCACCATATCCATCAGTTCTCTGGCCCGCTCGCGGCTTTTCTTTTTATCCCAGCCTAATAGCTTTGGAACGATGCAAATGTTTTCTTCGATGGTCATATTCGGGAATAGACCAATTTGCTGAATTACATAGCCAATCTGGCGGCGCAATGCCACCACGTCCATTTCTTGGGTATCCTGGCCATTAATTAAAATACGGCCTGAAGTGGGGTTAATCAGGCGATTCACCATTTTAAGCGTGGTGGTTTTACCGCAGCCTGATGGGCCAAGGAAAACGCAGATTTTGCCTTCTTCGACTTGTAAATTCACGCTATTCACTGCAGTAACGGTTTGGCCATTTTTTTGGGTAAATGTTTTAGTGAGATTTTCTAGCTTAATCATGAGCTGTCCCCTTGTGAGGTGGTGCTGAATGAGCGATTCGGTTTGTCATTACATCGTCGTGGGGCTGATTGCACTCACGCCGGTGAAACGGCTTTGTATTTTTTTACACGAAATTAGGAGCGGATCCCTTTGGGTGTAAGGTAGTGCTGGATGCGATTGAGGATGAGGTCCATCACAATGGCGAGCAGGCTGATCATTACTGCACCCGCGATCAGCTGGCGGATGTCGCTCTGGCTAATGCCATGCAAAATCAAGAGGCCAAGGCCACCTGCGCCGATGGTGCTGGCAATGGCCATCACACCGATATTCATCACCACGGCGGTACGAATGCCACCAAAAATAAGGGGTACGGCCAGCGGTAGCTCTACCCAGCACAGGCGCTGGAAAAAGCTCATGCCCAGTCCCTTGCAGGATTCGCGGATACTTGGATCAATTTGCTGCAATGCGGTGTGGGTATTGCGGATAATCGGCAGGAGTGAATATAAAAACACCGCCGAAATCGCTGGCACATAACCGATTCCTTGGTTGATCATCGAAAACAGCGGGATCATCAAGCCAAACAGTGCAATTGATGGGGTGGTCAGCACGACCGTAGCAAGGCCGAGTACCCAGGGCGCCAGCGAGGGGAGCCGCACAATCAGTACGCCTATTGGTACGCCCAGCAATATGGCAAAGCCAACGGCAATGGAGACCAGCATCATGTGCTCTCGGGTTAATCCCAGAATAAAGCTGCTGTTTTCCCAAATATAGTGAATGGTTTCCATCTTATTTTCCTTGCAGTAAGCCTTTGTCTTTCAGGAACTGAGCGGCCACTTCGTCCACACGCAGGTGTTCAATATCTACTTTGGCGTTAAGCGTAGAGATCGTGTCGTTGTCGAGCAGTGCAGACAGGGTGTTGAGGGCGTCTTCAAGGCCGGGGTTGGCATCCAGTACGGATTTTTCTACGACAGGTGTTGCCGCGTAGCTGGGGAAAAAGTGCAGATCGTCTTCGAGAATAATAAAATCAAAGCCTTTGACTCGGCCGTCGGTGGCATAAACTAGGCCTACTTCCACAAAACCATCACGGATGGCGTTGTAAACCAATCCAGAATTCATTTGCTTCATTTGCGGGCGATCAAGCGTGAGCTGATATTTCTCTCGCATCGGCGCTAAGCCATCTGGCCGGCCTGCAAATTCGATGTCCAGCCCGAGTTTCCAGTCCTTATGCTGGTTAAATTCTTTAGCCAACTCGCTCATGGTGGTGATGCCCAACTCCTCTGCACGTTTGCGCTGCATGGCAAAGGCGTAGGTGTTGTTCATGGCGGCGGGTTGTAGCCAGACAAGGCCATTGGGAATATCCAGCTCCTTCACTTTTGCATAGCTTTGCTCTGGGTTTACTTCGGTGAGCTTGTGATAAACGATCAGCGCTGTGCCGGTGTAATCCCAAACCAGATCCAGCTGTTTGTTGATCAGCGCGCCACGCATGATCACGCTGGGTAGATCGGTGGTAGTGGAGATTTCAAAGCCTTTGCTGACCAGATATTGCCTAGTCATGGCTGAGAGCAAATGTTGCTCGGTAAAGTCTTTGCTGCCCAGACGAATGGGGGCTGCGCTGGCCAGACTGGCGATCAGCATCAGGCTGACCGAGAGGAAAAATCGTTGCATGACTCACTCCTTTTAGTTTGATGCTCGTTTGGCAAAAATATGGCCAATACGGGCAACGGCTTGATCGAGTGTCAGCGCCACAATGGCGGTTGCACCTGCCCCTACTAAGAGCTGGGTTTGATTATTTAAAAAGATGCCGGGGAAAATGAGCTCGCCATAGCTGCTGGCACCGATCAGGAAGGTCAGCGGCACTGTGCCCACATTGATTACCAGAGCTAGGCGGATACCCACCAGAATAACGGGGGCGGCATTGGGTAGCTCCACATGCCAAAGGCTTTGTCCGGGGGTCATGCCAAGACCGCGTGCGGCTTCAAGCAGGGCGGGCGATACGCCGCAAAGACCGGCGTAAGTGTTGCGGACAATCGGCAGAAGCGAGGCTAAAAACAGCGCAATGATGGCGGGCTTGTCGCCAATACCAACTAGGACCATAGCCAGAGCCAGTACGGCGAGCGGGGGGAGGGTGTTGCCAATATTAAAAAGTTGCAATATGGGCTCGGCGAAGCGTCTGGCCCTGCTCCGGCTGAGTAAAATGCCCGCAGGCAGGCCAACAATTAAGGCTAAGAGCATCGAGTAGCCAGCAAGCCGAAGATGTTGCTGGCCAAGGTAGATGAGATCGCTTTGGTAGGTTTTTAGCCACATAGGTTGCGACTGAATCAGGGCGAAGATCGCTGCCAAAAAGGCAATGAACAGGCCGCGTTTAAGATGCACAGACATGTGCTGACTCCTTTCTTGTAGAGCGTAAAAATCCGCTCGCAATGATGAGAGTGACAACTTAAATGTTGAGGGTTGCCTAGCTTAGGGATGTTTGAAGCCTGTTTTTTGCACTGAGCAGAAACACGCAACACCCCAGCGATTATGCAAAATCGCAAAGTGAATGCACTGGCTGAAGCCGCGATAATGTTTCACAGCTTGTTTCGAGCAAAATACTAAGGGCTTAACGCCACAGTATCGTCAGTGCAATAAGAGAGGTTTTCAGGCCTTGATCACCGCTTTCTAAGGGTGATTTTTAATAGAAGAGGACAGTTTTTATCACGATGCCAAGTGAAATTGCAATGTAAATGTAAGACATTGTAATTAATTGTGACGGTTGATTTCATCACAATGTCATGGCTTTTTTTGCCATGTTGCGCTCATTCTCACTGCATAAAGCAAGAGAGGCGCATGTTTTTATGATTCTTTGTTTTATCAGCGTTTTTTCATGATTAATAAAGCAATTGTGCCTGCGGTTAAACCCCAGAATGCCGCGCCAATTCCTAAAAGTGAAATGCCTGAGAGTGTGACTAAAAAGGTGACTAAAGCAGGCTCGCGAATTTGCTCATCGCTCATCGCGGCGCTCAGCCCATTGGCGATCGTGCCCAGTAGGGCGAGGCCGGCAATCGCCAATACCAGGGCTTTGGGAAAGGCGGTAAAGAGCGCCCCAATCGTTGCGCCAAAAACACCCAGCAATAAATAAAAACCACCAGCGGCAATGCTGGCTTTATAGCGCTGAGCGGGGTCTTCATGCGCCTCTTTGCCCATACAAATGGCGGCAGTAATGGCGGCTAAATTGAGCGAGAAGCAACCAAAGGGAGCAAGTAATAAAGTGGTGATGCCCGTCCAGCTGATTAAAGGTGAAATGGGCGTGTTGTAACCATTGGCCCGAATCACCGCTACACCAGGCATATTTTGGGACGCCATCGTCACGACAAACAGTGGTATGCCAATGCTGAGCATGGTTTGCCAGTTAAAAACCGGCATCATGAATTCTGGCCTGGCAAAGGCGATCTCTACTTCTTCTATATGTAATAAGCCCTGTCCTGCCGCAATTGGGATTCCCAGTAGCAATACCAACATGATGGCGTAGCGCGGCCAAAATCTTTTGCAGATTAAATAAGCAATGAACATGGCAAAGACAAGGACGAATTGGCTCTGCATCTCGGTAAAAATATTGATGCCAAAACGGGCTAAAACCCCTGCCAACATGGCGGCTGCAATCGGCAAGGGAATGCGGCTCATGATGCGTTCAAACCAGCCGGTGATACCACTTAAGGTAATTAGTGCTGCGCAAAACATAAATGCTGCAATCGCTTCCCCCATGGGAATGCCCTGCAAACTGCCTGCCAGTAGTGCTGCTCCCGGCGTGGACCATGCGGTAACGATTGGGTTTTTATAACGCAGCGATAAACCAATGCAGGTGATCCCCATTCCCATCCCAAGCGCCCACATCCAGGAAGCCAGCTGTCCTGGTGTTGCGCCCGCAGCCGTGGCGGCCTGAAAAACAATCGCGGCAGAGCTGGTAAAGCCCACTAAAACCGTGACAAAACCGGCGGTTAAAAGTGGCAGGGAGCTGGAGGTTTGTCGCATGGCTTTCGCTCAAAAAGAGGGAGAGCATGGATCATGCAGCCGGGCGGGGTGTTTGACCAGAAAAGATGGGGGGTAAGCGCGGGTGTTGCAAATTTCAGACTGAAGTTTGAAAAAATTGCACCTCGCATATGATAGTTAGCTAATATGCGGCTCCGCTCGATTTGGGTAGCGGAAAATCATCACAATTAATGAGTATTTTATGACTTCCCCATTACGGCAACTCTCTGCCGCCTTGCTGTGTTTTGTTATTTTTTTTCTGCCCGTGAAAGCTTGGGCCATGCAAATTTTTGTAAAGACGCTGACAAGTAAAACCATCACGCTTGATGTTGAAGCCAGTGATTTAATCGAAAATGTAAAAGCCAAAATTCAGGATAAAGAGGGCATTCCGCCCGATGAGCAAATTTTGAAATTTGCCGGTCTGGTGCTGGAAGAGGGCCGCACTTTATCTGATTACAATATTCAGAAAGAATCGACGCTTATTTTATCTTTGCCACCAGCGCCAGCGCCAACAGGCTCGCTGACTTTTGCGCTTTCGGGCAAGGTCAGCGTGGTCGTGGGAAACACCTTTAAAAATGTCGCTGTACCTTCATTAAGCGGGGGCGGCTATGGCGCGGTGATCTACAGTAGTGACAACCCGGCGCTAGCATCGGTTGATGCGGCGGGGCAAGTGACTGCGCATCGTGAGGGCCAGGTGGTGATTACGGCCAGCCAGATGGCTGTTGCGGGGATCAATACGGCAGTCAGCCAGTCTTATACATTAGATATTCAGCCGCTGCCGGTGCCCACTCTGACCTTTGCTGTGCCTGATCGGGCAAGCGTATTGGCGGGCCGTCTGTTTAATAATGCAGCGATTTCCAGCTTAAGCGGCGGCCGCTACGGGGTGATTTCTTATCAGAGCGCAAACACGGAGATTGCCTCGGTGGATGCCAGTAGTGGTGCCGTGACTGCGCTTCGTGCCGGAAACACCGTCATCACCGCAAGCCAGGCCTCGGTGGCCGGGGTCAATGCACAGGCGATGCAGTCTTATGTACTGACTGTTGCTCCCCTGCCTGTTGCCACATTGACCTTTGCCATCCCGGGCTCGGCCTCAGTCGTGCAGGGCCAGACCCTGCTGAACAGGGCCACTTCAAACGGCGAAGGCGTAATCAGCTACCAGAGTGCCAATCCTGACATCGCAACCGTTAACGCCAGTACGGGAGAGGTGAATGCGCTGGCTGCGGGCGTTGTGGTGATTACGGCAAGCCAGGCGGCGGTGCCGGGGGTGAGCGCAGTATCCGTACAAAGTTACACCCTGACGGTGACGCTGCGCCCAGTTCTGACCTTTGCCAGCCCGGATGCCGGTACTGTGGTGCTGGGCGGCACATTTAAAAATGTGGCTAGGTCATCTGCCACAGCGGCAGAGATTTCATACCGCAGTGCTCATCCTGATATCGCAACGGTTGATCCTGTAAGTGGAGAGGTCACCCCCGTTCGTGCCGGAACCGTTGTGATTACGGCGGCTCAGGCGGCCGTGCCGGGTGTCAGTGCCGCTGCGGAGCAGAGCTATATTCTGACGGTTAAGCCGATTCCTGAGGTATCTAAAGTAGTTCAGGCAGTGGTGCAAAGTAATAGCAGCCAGAACACGATTGCTCTTGTGAGTGGTGTGGGTGTGGTTCGCAGTATTGAGCTGCTGAGCCAGCCACAGCATGGCGTGTTAATGATCAGCAGGGGCGCGGGCAGCGCAGAAGGCGGCATTGTTCCTAGCCTTCGGTATACCCCGCATGCTGCTTATACGGGGGCCGATCAGTTTACTTATTTGCTTGGTGATTTTCAGGGTGGCGTCACCGTGGTGTCTGTTGCTTTGCAAGTGAACCCGCCACCGCCGGTGTTAAAAAACCTTGTGGCAAGCAGCACTTCGGGAACGCCTATTTTAGTGGATGCAGGGGCTGAGGCCAGTGGCGGGCCGTTTACTTCACTGACTTTACAGTCGATACCTGCGCACTGCCGTGTTGAGGTGCAGGGCACCCGCTTGCTGATTACGCCTGATGCGCAATTTACGGGTGTGTTGTCAGTTGATTATCTGCTGAGTAATGCTTATGGCTCTTCGATCGGGCAGCTGACGGTGAATGTGGCTGCACGGACTGATCCGGCAAAAGATCAAGAAGTATTGGGTTTGCTGGCCGCACAGGCCGATGCGGTTCGCCGCATGGCAAGCGCTCAGCTGGGCCATTTTAACCGCCGCCTAGAGCGCTTACACAATCAGAAGGGAAGTGATTTTGATCTGGACATCAGGCATAAGTCGCTGAATATGACGCCTTACTTAAAAGCGGCTGCAGATACCTGCGCTTTAAGCGTGGCTCAGGAAGATGGTAAAGAAGCTTGCGCGGATCAAGCTTCTGCCCGCGAGCAAACAGCATTCTGGCTTGCTGGTTCAGTGGGGTTTGGGCAGCAAAATGAGTCGGATATTCGCTTTCAGAGCGACAGCATCAGCATGGGGGCCGATTTTCGGCTGAATGAGCAGTTAACCGCGGGGCTGGGGGCTGGTTTTAATGTGGAGCGCAGTGAGCATGGTCGTCAGGGTAGCCTGAGCAAGCATCGTGGCGGCGTATTGGCTGTGTATGGCTCATTACGCCCCGGCAGCAATGTATTTATTGATGGCGTGGCTGCGTATGGGCAGCTGGATTTCGAGCTGAATCGCTATATAACGGCAACAGGCAGTATGGCCAATGGTCAGCGAGATGGTGAACAGGTTTTTGGCTCGCTGTCGGCAGGCTATGAATATCGGGATGAGGCGCTGATGATTTCTCCTTATGGCCGGCTGGAGCTGATGTCGTCTAAATTGGCCGCCTATAACGAGGCCGCTGCGGGCCGTCAGGGTTTAAGTTTTGATGCGCAAACTATCCGCATGTTTACTGCTAAAGCGGGCGTGCAGGGCGAGCGGCATTTTCAGTGGGGCACAGCTAAGTTGCTACCGCGTTTTAAACTTGAATATCAGCGCCGTTTTGAAGCGGCGGATGAGGCCGGGATCCGTTATGGTGATTTAGGCCAAGCTGGCCAGCACTATTCCGCTTCATTGGGCTCAGCCAGTCAGCATCAGGGTCTGATTGAGCTTGGAAACCGTTTTGTGCTTACAAAAAATATGGATTTAAATTTTTCTTATGGGCATTTGTTGAATCGCCAGCAGGGAGATGAGCAGACACTGAGCCTGGATGCCGTATTCAGGTTTTAGCCGTCTGCCAGAGGCATTCTGAGGGGCCGGATTGATTGCACAGGCAATTCATCCGGCCCCTTTGTGTTTGGATTGACCAAACGCGGCTGAATTCCGGCGTTTTCAGATTGCTGGGCCTATTTTATGAAGGGCTTCGTTTCTAATTAAATAGCAAGTATGTTGGCGTAAGTAGCTGTTTATGCCATTAAAAATGCTGATCTGAATCAATATCTGCAGGGTTGTTAGGGATTTCCAAGGTATGAAACCCTGTGGCAGCGCGGGACGCAGCTAAATGCGGGCTGTTACAATTTAACTTTATTTGCCGGAGTCACGGCCTTGCTTGCTGAATTTTGTCTGCCTGTTGATTTAGCCCGGTTGCGTAAACGCTTTAAAGCAGATGGCGTGGTGCTGTTGCGTGGCTTTGTCTCGAGGGCGCGTGTGAATAAAATTCGTACAGTGGCTATGGCCGCAGTAGAGCAGCGCCTGCCTCCGTTTGAGCTTGAGGCCGAGCTGGGCTACCCTGGTGCGCCTGAATCGACGGGAGTTGAAGGCGGCGGCACAATAAGGCGCTTACGAAATATGGCGGGCCGGGATCCTGTGTTTGCAGAATGGGCAGGGGATGCTCTGCTGCTTTCGCTGATCAGTGCTTTGCTGGATACGCCGCACATCACCCTTACTCAGGCACATCACAATAGTTTAATGAGTAAGCAGCCCAGCTTTAGCAGCGATACACGCTGGCACCGCGATATGCGCTATTGGCGTTTTGACCGGCCAGAATTAGTTTCTGCATGGTTGTCTTTGGGTAAAGAAACCACTGAAAACGGAGGCTTGGGCTTTATTGCCGGATCGCATCGGGTTGATTTTCCTGAAGATGCTTATGACAAGCGTGAGTTCTTAATGGCAGATCATCCGGAAGCCACGCCCTGGGTGGATCTTGCTGTGTTCCCTGAGCTTGAGGCAGGCGATGTTGTGTTGTTTGACGCGCGCACTTTTCATGCTGCCAGCAGGAATCGTACGGCTTTGACTAAATATTCTTTGGTGTACAGCTATCACGCCAGCAACAATTTGCCTCAGGAAGGCTCGCGTTCTGCTAGCCTGCCAGGGCTTGCTTTTCATGTGGCAGCGCAGCAGCCGGAGGGTGTAAATTTGTAAGTAAGGGTGGTTTTTCTGCAGAAAATTCATGGTGTGGAAATATTTCAGACCAGTAATCGCCTGATTTATATGAATTATTTCCTAAAGCGTCGGAACTTAGTCGCGAAATCCACTTCGCGTGGTACAATCGCGCACTTTTTTAAAATCTGCAGCCCAGACAATGACAACCCGCGCCATTCGTAATATTGCAATTATTGCCCACGTTGACCACGGTAAGACTACCCTCGTTGACAAACTCCTCCGCCAATCCGGCACCTTCCGCGACAACCAGCAAGTTGCTGAACGCGTGATGGACAGTAATGATATCGAAAAAGAGCGCGGTATCACGATTCTGGCTAAAAACACCGCCCTTGAATACGAAGGCTACCATATCAATGTGGTTGACACTCCAGGTCACGCCGATTTCGGTGGTGAAGTGGAACGTGTTCTGGGTATGGTTGATGGCGTATTGCTGCTCGTTGATGCTGTTGATGGCCCGATGCCACAAACTCGCTTCGTAACTAAAAAAGCTTTGGCACTCGGTCTGAAGCCTATTGTTGTTATTAATAAAATTGACCGTCCTGGCGCACGTCCGGATTGGGTTGTAGACCAGACTTTCGATTTGTTCGATAAGCTTGGCGCAACCGACGAACAACTTGATTTCCCGGTTATCTACGCTTCTGCATTGAATGGCTACGCTAAGCTCGAACTCGAAACCGAGAGCGATAATATGCGTGCGCTGTTTGATACCGTGCTGAGCCATGTGCATGCTCCTACTGGTGATCCTGAAGCACCATTGCAATTGCAAATTTCTGCGCTGGATTACTCCACCTACACCGGTCGTCTTGGGATTGGCCGTGTCTTGAATGGTCGTATCAAGCCAGGTCAGGCTGTTGTGGTAATGAACCACGAAAATCAAGTGGGTCAGGGCCGTATCAATCAGGTTCTGGGCTTCCAAGGGCTTGAGCGTATACCTGTTGAAGAAGCACAAGCTGGTGACATCATTATTATTTCTGGTCTGGATGAGATCGGTATCGGTGTAACCATCTGTGATAAAGAACAGCCAGTCGGCATGCCTATGCTGACAATTGATGAGCCAACACTGACTATGGACTTTATGGTGAACACTTCACCATTAGCCGGTACTGAAGGTAAGTTTGTGACCAGCCGTCAGATTCGTGACCGCCTGACCAAAGAGCTGCTGACTAACGTTGCTCTGAAAGTTGAAGAAACTGAAGACGCTGATATCTTCCGCGTTTCAGGTCGTGGTGAGTTGCACCTGACTATTCTGCTGGAAAACATGCGTCGTGAAGGCTTTGAAATGGCCGTGGCTAAACCACGCGTTGTTTACAAAGACATTGATGGCGTTAAATGTGAGCCTTATGAAAATCTGTCTATCGACCTTGAAGATGAACACCAAGGTGCGGTAATGGAAGAAATTGGTCGCCGCCGTGGTGAGCTGACCAATATGGAATCCGATGGTAATGGCCGTACCCGTCTGGAATACCATATTCCTGCGCGTGGTCTGATTGGCTTCCAAGGCGATTTCATGACCATGACTCGCGGTACTGGCCTGATTGGCCACGTTTTTGATGACTACGCACCGGCTAAAGCCGACATGCCAGGCCGTCATAACGGTGTATTGGTTTCTCAAGAAAATGGTGAAGCAGTTGCCTACGCATTGTGGAAGCTGGAAGACCGTGGCCGTATGTTTGTAGCCCCAGGCGACAAATTGTACGAAGGCATGGTTATTGGTATTCACACGCGTGATAACGATCTGGTAGTTAACCCGGTTAAGGGTAAGCAACTGACTAACGTTCGCGCTTCCGGTACGGATGAAGCGGTTCGTTTGACCACAGCGATCAAAATGACGCTGGAATCAGCGGTTGAGTTTATTGATGATGATGAATTGGTAGAAATCACACCAACAAGCATCCGTATTCGTAAACGTTACTTAAACGAAACAGAACGTCGTCGTCACTTTAAAGCTAAAACACACTAAGCTTTTATTCCGGTTTTCGGGATACACAACACCCCGCTGCTGCGGGGTGTTTTTGTTTCAGGAGCATCAAATGGATAGCGGTGTTCGTATCGATAAATGGTTATGGGCAGCCCGTTTTTTTAAAACACGCTCTCTAGCGAGTGCAGCGATTGACGCTGGGCATGTGCATTTAAACCAGCAAAGAGTTAAGCCAGCCCGCTTGATTAAAGTGGGCGATACTTTACGTGTTCGTACAGAGCAGGGCGAGTATGAAATCGCTGTACTTGAACTATCTGAGCAGCGCGGGCCCGCCCCAGCGGCACGTAGGCTTTATCAGGAAAACGCAGAAAGTATGCTTAAGCGTGAGCGGGATAAAGAGGCTCGTCAGCTTGCGCCAAGGTTTGAGCATCCGGCGGGGGAAGGGCGCCCAAGTAAAAAATGGCGGCGGCAACTGCATCAGTTCGAACAAAAAAATAGTATGGGTGACTAGCTCTGATAAACCGTGGAAGACTGATATTCTGAAGACTATGTTTTTGCCCCGCTGCAGCTAAAAGCACGCAAAAAGCTGTTTTTGCGCTTATATTTGCAGAGGACTGATTTTAATAAACACCAGGCTGTCGATATGAATTCGGATCAAAAAAAACCAATTGTGTATTTATCTGCGCAGCAGATTCAGGGAAGTGCCGAATTAGCAAAACAGCTGACTTTCTTTGGTTTTGAATGCCGGTCTTATATGAAGCAGAGTGCCTTGCTGGTGGCCATGCATACAGAGCCGCCATTTGCAGTCTTGCTTGGAGAGGAAGGGTTGGAAGATTGCTCCGCAGAGCAAATATTGCCCCGCCTGCAGAAGCTATCCCGCGGGCCGGTTTTGTTTCTGACTTCGGAGCTCACCGTAGTAGAGCAAATTCATTATGTAAAATTGGGTGTGACTGATTTTGTTTATATTCCGCTCGATATTCAAAAGCTGATTGATCGCTTGGATGTATTGTTGGAAAAGACACAAAATACGCCCTATCGTGTGCTGATAGTCGATGATTCCGAAGCAATGGGTAAGGCAAGTGGCAATATTCTGCAGCAGGCCGATATGCAGGTTCAGCAGATTAAAAACCCATTGGATGTATTTGTCTCGCTTGAACGGTTTATGCCCGATATTGTGCTGATGGATGTGTATATGCCTCAGTGTTCTGGTGATGAAATGGCGAAAGTCATCCGCCAGCAAACTCAGTTTGATAGCGTTCCTATTGTTTTTTTATCAACAGAAACAAATAGAAATAAGCAATTAATGGCGCGCAGTATGGGGGGGGACGATTTCTGGGTAAAAAATATGCCCGCTGAAGAGCTGGTGGCGTCAGTAGCGATGACCTGTGCGCGCTATCGCTCATTACGGCGCTGGATGAGCTGTGATAGTCTTACAGCATTATTAAACCATACGCATATTATTGAATGGCTGGAGCGGGAAGTAAAACGCTCGCAAAAAGAAGCGCTTTCTTTGTCTTTTGCCATGGTTGATATTGATCATTTTAAAAAGATTAATGATAGTTACGGTCATGCTGTCGGCGATAAAGTGATTAAAATTCTGGCGCGTTTATTACGTCAGTCCATTAATGGTGAAGGGGCTGTTGGGCGATATGGTGGAGAAGAGTTTGCGGTGGTTTTTTCAGAAACCAGTATGATTCGTGCAGCACAAAAAATTGATCATTGGCGGCTTCGTTTTACTGAGCTGATTCAATTATCTGGCGATATTCAATTTCCGGTCACATTCAGCGCGGGCGTTGCCCTTTTAAAAAATGGCATGGATGCGCAGCAATTAATTGATGCCGCTGATGAGGCTCTTTATCAGGCCAAACATGCAGGACGTAATCAGGTTGGTTTATATCAGGGTTGATTTTCTATCTATCTGCAGTGCTTAAAGTAATGTACTCATTGCCTTTGTTTTATCCTGATCATCTTTCTTCAAAGGCTGATGGGTGCATTTATGCCGGGGCACTGCATCGCCATGCTTGTTTAAAGGCGTAAATCGCACAGTGTATTTGCTGTTTTTATCGACTTTTGCTTAAAGATAATTCATGACAATATCCTATAAAATTTCACCTGCGTCTTTGCACGCACATCTTTTTCATGTTTCTATTTTCATTAAAAATCCAGATCCGGCAGGGCAGTGCGTCTATTTGCCTGCCTGGATTCCTGGCAGTTATTTAATTAGGGAATTCGCCAGAAATATTGTTGAAATCAGGGCCGAATCAGATGGTAAAGCGCGGGCGCTGACTAAAAGCGATAAGCATACCTGGCAGGCGGAGCCCGTGAATGGCCCATTAGAAATTCACTACAGCGTATATGCGTGGGATTTATCGGTCAGAGGCGCGTATTTAGACCAGACACGGGGCTTTTTTAATGGCACCAGTGTCTTTTTGGCGGTGAAGGGGCAGGAAAAAAATAGCTGCAATGTAGAAATCATTGCACCGGAAGGAAAAGAATATAAAAACTGGAAAATAGCCACGACGCTGCCCGCGCATGGCGCAAAACAGGGGCAATTTGGCCGCTATCAGGCGGCAGATTACGATGAGCTGATTGATCATCCGGTAGAAATGGGTGAATTTAGCCAAATCAGTTTTAAAGCCTGCGGCATTCCCCACGATATTGTGATTGCCGGGCGGCATAATGCTGATTTAAAGCGTTTGAAAAAAGATTTAAAACAAATTTGCGAATACCAGATTCGTTTATTTGGCGAGCCTGCGCCTTTTGATCGCTATCTGTTTATGACTATGGCGCTGGGTGATGGTTATGGTGGATTAGAGCATCGCTCATCCACCGCGCTGATGTGTAATCGCGATGATTTGCCATTTGAGCATGAAACACAAGTTAAAACGGGCTATCGCCAATTTCTAGGGCTGTGCAGTCATGAGTATTTTCACAGCTGGAATGTCAAAAGAATCAAACCGGCTGCCTATGCACCCTATGATTTAAGCCAGGAAAACTACACACGTTTATTGTGGGCTTTTGAAGGTGTGACTTCTTATTACGATGATTTAACACTGGTGCGCACAGGTTTAATCAGCCCGCAGGAGTATTTGGATTTATTGGCGCAAACCGTGACCGGCGTGCAAAGAAGTCACGGTCGGACAAAACAAACTTTAGCCGAATCCAGCTTTGATACGTGGGTGAAGTTTTATCGCCAGGATGAAAATAGTCCCAATAGCTTGGTTAGCTATTACGCCAAAGGTGCATTAACAGCTCTCTGCCTTGATTTACTGATTCGCCAGCAAACAACGGGGCAGAAATCGCTTGATGATGTGATGCGGGCGCTCTGGCTGCGCTATGGCAAAGATTTTGCTACTCGTGGCGAAGGGGTGGCGGAGGAGGCGTGGGAAGCGCTGGCCAGTGAAGTGAGTGGTCTCGATTTGAAACCCTTCTTTGATACGGCGATACGCTCTACAGACGAGCTGCCGCTGCAGGCTTTACTGGCTGATTTTGGTGTGGATTGGCAATTGCGTGCTGCAGTGGGTGCTGCGGATAAAGGCGGCTGGTTAGATAAAGAATTGCAAGCGGTCAATAGCCTTGGCGTACGTACCAGTATTGAAGGGGGCTTTGTAAAGTTAAGTCATGTACTGGATGGTGGTGCGGCGCAACAGTCGGGCTTGTCTGCTGGCGATTTATTGATTGCAATGAATCACTTACGTGTGACCGGCGGTAATTTGGATGGCTTGCTGGCCAGCCAGCCGACTAATGGCAAAGTAGAAGTTTTGGCCTTCCGCCGCGATGAATTGATGCAGTTTAATGTGCATTTGCAGCCTGCTGAAGCAAATACTTGCGGTCTGAGGCTTAAATCCCTTGAGGATAACTTAAGCATTACACGAAACGCATGGCTGAAGGGGTAATATTCTGATATTGCCTTGCTAAGATCTGACTGCTATCAATTTGGAATGACAAGGATTATAAAATATGTCGTTTCATATGATGGCTCAATCGATTCAGCGTTGGTTTCGTCAGCTGAGCAGTGCCCGAATTAAAATTTTACTGGTACTGCTGGTACTCAACCTGCTGCTTATGGTGGTCTTTACATTACTCATGCAATGGGTGATGTGTAATGGGGTGCGCCGCGATGCAGATACACGCTTGTCTGCTGCGGTGCGAACCCTTCCTATGCTGTTGCCTGCTGATTATCTTCCCCGTGCCTTGTCGGGCGCTGTCATTGCCCAAGATGAATATCTGCACCATGTGGCCAGCTTGAATCGCTATTGTCAGATTGCTGGCTTGCGTTATCTTTACGCATTTAAGCGTGAGGGTGACAAAGTCTCATATTTGGTGGATAGCGCTTCGCCCGCTGAGCTTGTAAAGGGCAGTTATGGGCCTTATCAGACCTTCTATGCCGATCCAGGCGGTAACGCCTTAGCCGCTTTAAAAGATGGTTTGCCACGCACGGTTACTTTGCACGATGCATGGGGTGAATTCCGCACTTTTTTACTGCCGGTTCAGTTTGCTGATGGCTCTTATTATTTGCTGGCCGCCGATATTGATAATCAGCTCTTTAATGAAGCGCTCGCCAAGGCCCGCTGGCAAGCAGTCTGGATGGGGCTTGTCTTGTTTGCTGTGGCGTGTGCCGTATGTTTTGTGGTTGCACATCATTTTTCTGCGCCTCTTGCAACTTTATCAAGGGCGGTGCGCAGAATGGCCTCCGGGGATTTTGGCGTGCGAATTCATGCGGGCAGGCAGGATGAGCTGGGCAGCCTTGCGCGAGCATTTAATGCTTTGGGTGAGTTGGTTTTAGCTAGAGATAAGTCCTTGCGTGAGTTGGCTTTTGTGGATTCATTGTCTGGCCTTGCCAATCGGGCAGGGTTTTTATTGTATGTAGAGGAACATTTGCGGCCCGAGAGCGGTGCTTATGCCTTAGTTGTTCTGAATGTAAATGATTTTCACTTTATTAATGAATATCTTGGATATCAGGATGGTGATACGGCGCTGCGCTTTGTTGCAGGGCGTCTGAATCTTTTTCAGCGTCCCGTCACAAAGGTGGCTCGTCTGGGAGCAAATACCTTTGCTTTATTGCTGGAGCGGGTTTTGCACGACGATGTGCTCAAAGTGCTGGAGCGGGTTGATGTATGCATGGCAGAGCCACTGCTGATCGGTAAAGAGCGCTTGGATATCAGCGCAACCTCTGGAGTGGCCTTGTTTCCCGAGCATGGGTTCAGCGCCGACAGCCTGTTACGCAATGCAGAAGTGGCGCTGTGTGATGCAAAAAGAGCCAGGCGTAGCTTTGCATTTTATGATCCCGAGCAAGAGGCCTATTCGCGTAATCAGCTCACCTTAATGGGGGATTTGCGCGAGGCTCTGGCAGAGGGGCATTTACTGGTTTATTACCAGCCCAAGGTAAAAATGGTTGATGGCGTGGTCCATGAGGCCGAGGCCCTTGTGCGCTGGCAGCACCCAGAGCGCGGGTTTATATCGCCTGGCGTATTTATTCCTTTTGCCGAGCAAACGGGCAAATTGCGGGCGATTACAGAATGGGTTGTTCATGATGTGCTTACCCAAGCCTCGGCGTGGCTGAATGAAGGGCTTGAGCTTTGTATTTCGGTTAATGTGGGTGTCAGTGATGTGGAAGACGCTAGTTTTGTGTCTTTTTTGGAAATGCAGCTGGCTGGGTGCCAAGTGCCGCCACAAAATTTATGCTTGGAAATTACCGAAACGGGCGTGATGCGCAACCCTAAGGAGTTAATGCGCAATTTAGAATACCTGCGGGCCATGGGCGTTAAATTATCGATTGATGACTTTGGTACGGGTTATTCCTCTTTTGCCTACTTAGCCAAAATGCCGGTTCATGAATTAAAAATTGATCAGAGTTTTGTTATGTCGATGAATGAGCGTTTCGAAAATGTCTCTATTGTGCGTTCGATTATTGAGCTTGGGCATATTCTGGGTTTGTCTGTGATTGCTGAAGGGGTAGAAACTGAAGCCGTATGGCAGGCGCTGGCTGTTATGGGCTGCGATGAGGCTCAGGGTTATCTGATTGCAGCTCCTATGCCAGCCAAAGCGTTCTCACTCTGGTGCCGGTCTGATTCAAGGCTGCATTTGCCGATTCCATTACCCAATATGGCTGAGGGTAATTACACGGTCCGTCATTTTTCCTGATAGCTTTTGATCAATGTTTCACTTGCTCTGATGATTTGCTCGTTACTCAATGAGGCGTAACCCATTAGCCAGCCTTCCGTTTTTGCCTCTTTCTGATAAAAAGCCGATAAAGGTCTGAGTGCTAAACCCGCTGTTGTTCCGCTTGCCGTCCATGGTTTTTCTAAGCCCTTGGATAGTTGCAATGCAAATTGCAATCCCGCCGCCGTGTTGACCGGCTTTATGACATCGGCTATGGGTTGTAGTTTTTCCAGTAGTAAATCTCGGCGGCTGCGGTAAAGCAGGCGCATCTGACGTAAATGGGTGGCAAAGTGGCCTTGTGTTATGAAGTCTGCCGTAACGGCCTGCAAAAACTGTGCGCTATGCCCGTCAAAAGCGATTCTTGCGGTAATAAATGCAGGGACTAAGGCGGGCGGCAAGACGATATAGGCCAGCCGCAGCGAGGGGAACAAAACCTTGCTGAAGGTGCCCACATAAATCACCCTCCCTTGCTGATCAAGCCCTTGTAGCGCAGGTAGCGGGCGCTGGTCATAATAGAATTCGCTATCGTAATCATCCTCAATAATCCATGCCTGATGTGCTGCCGCTTGCGCAATCAGTGTCATCCGCCGGGGCAAACTCATCGCAATGCCGAGCGGATATTGGTGCGATGGCGTGGTGTAAATCAGCCGGGGCGCTGCCAGTGTCTGGCTGATGCCGGTGTTAAAACCTTCTTGATCTACCGGCACAGGCACGATCTGTGCGCCTGCCGCCAACATGGCGTTTCTGGCGCCCAAATAACCAGGGTCTTCCAGCCAAACGGTGTCTTCCGGATCAATCAGTAGTTGGGCAATCATTTGCAAGGCTTGTTGTGAGCTATTCAAAATAAGTATCTGCTCGGGCTGGCAATCCACGCCGCGCGCTTGTGCCAGATAGCCAGCAATAGCCAATTGCAACTCCGGCAAGCCTTGCGCGGGGCCATAGCTGGCGAGTGCAGCCCCACTTTTACTCCAGCGCTGCTGCATTAGCTTTTGCCATAGGGCATGGGGAAACGCGCGGGTGTCGGGCTGTCCTGCATTAAAAGCGAGGCTAGGCAGGGTGGTATCTCGGCAGCCGCCCGCATCCACAATCCCTTGCCCTCTCTGTGAGAGCTGTGCCGACGCGCTGGCCGTTTTTTTTGACGGGCGTAACTGCGGCGTAAAAGCCACAAAACTCCCTGATCCTGCCCTTCGTTCAAGATAACCTTCTGCCTCCAACTGTGCATAAGCGGCCTCTACGCTACTGCGTGAAATGGCTAAATCTTTGGCAAGCATTCGGCTGGCAGGCAAGCGGCTGTCCTGGGGTAATCGCCCGGCAAGCAAGGCTTTACGTAGGGTGTGGATCAGTTGGGCTTGAATCCCCATGCTCGCAGTGGCACTTGCCGCAAATAGGGTGGGCCAGACTGGCGCAGAAAGTGGTTTGCTCATGGTGGCTGAAGTGGTAGGTAGCAGCAGGCCAATTTACCTTTAAATTAGCGCTGTGAATATCTGATTGGGGACGAAGATGAGCGATCAATTTGCTCGTCTTCGTAAATTGCCGGGTAGCAGCAGGACCTGGTCCCTTTAAATTGGAGCTGTGAACCATCTTTTGGAGGTGATGATGAGTGATCAATCTGCAGTGAAAAGCAGTGGCTTAGCCAGCCCTGCGGAGTCGGCCGCTTATTTGGCAGAAAAACTGCGCTTTCATACGGATGCGGCCGATTTAGCCAGCGATCTGTATGCCCAGCACTCAGAAATTGTTGCGCTGGATACCCGCAGTAGTGAGGCTTATGAGCGCGGCCATATCCCCGGTGCCATCTCGTTTCCACATCGCTTAATGGACGAGGCAAGCACAGCACGGCTGGATCGTAGCAAGGTCTATGTGTGCTATTGCGATGGCATAGGCTGTAATGGCTCGACATGGGGTAGCTATAAGCTTGCCAAGCTTGGTTTTATGGTGAAAGAGTTGATTGGTGGTTTGGATTTCTGGCAGCGCGATGGGCACCCGATTGCCCTTGGAGCAGAGGCGGGGGTGTTGGCGGGAGGGGGGATTGAGTGTGATTGTTGAGGGTGGGGGATGTGTCAGTCTTATCAGCTTAAGTGAAACGGTTTTCTTAGGGCGGGTGCAGCCCGCGAAATACGCGGGCTTCACCCCATGCACGCTAAGCAAAGTCAAAAAAATCTTTTTTGTGCCTTCGGCGAGTTGATTTAGGTGCGGGATCCCCGCGGGGACTCACTTTCTTGAACGGCCAAGAAAGTAAGCAAAGAAGGCCGCCCCTAAAACACGAAATCCCCTCGCTGTGGACAGCGGCGTTGTGTCAACTCGCTTCGCTCAAACACGAATTGACGACTACCCCGCCCCGCTTGTTCCTCGCTCGGCGTGTTTTTAGGGGGGGGTAAAAACCCCGTGCTGAGAGCGTAGCTGTTATGTTTTTTGTATGAATGCGACGTAACAAATGGCTAGCGTTGAGGCTTTTTCTTTGCTGTACATTGATCTTGAGGAGTTTGTATGAGTTATGAACTAAACCAATTCGGCCAGCCTGTTGGTCTGCCGCTGCAAGACTGGGTTGCCCCTGTTTTTCCTCCTGCAAAGACGCTGGTCGGCTGGGGTTGTAAGGTGGAGCCTTTGGCTCGGCATAGTGATGATTTATGGCAGGCTTTTTCGGCGGATGATGGCCGGATGTGGACTTATTTAACCTCTGGGCCTTTTGCCGATGTGCAGGCTTTTAATGTCTGGTTAGATAGGGTAAGTGGCGGGGTTGATCCGCAGTTTTACGCTATTGTGGACGAGGCCAGTGGCAAGGCCTTGGGGCTGGCTGCTTATTTGAGGATAGAGCCGGCAGCGGCAGCGATTGAAGTGGGCTGGTTGCATTTTTCCCCAGCTTTACAAGGCACACGCCTCGCGACGGCGGCGATGGTGCTGATGATGAAAAATGCCTTTGAGCTGGGCTACCGGCGTTATGAATGGAAGTGCAATGCACTGAATTTGCCTTCGCGCAAGGCGGCACAGCGTTTGGGGTTTAGCTTTGAAGGCGTGTTTCGCCAGGCTACGGTAAATAGAAATCGCAACCGTGATACAGCGTGGTTTTCGGTGCTGGATAAGGAATGGCCAGCGCTGGAAGAGGCGTACGTTCAATGGCTGTCGGCAGAAAATTTTGATGAGGCAGGTCGGCAGCGGCTGGCTTTGTCTGAATTAACAAGGCCTCTGCTGGCAATGAAAGATGTGGCCTCGCCGCTCTTGTGAAGGTTGGTCGTGGTGGCGGGTTGATGCGATTTGATTTTAAAAAATGCTTCAGTTTGGCTGTGAGCTACACCTTGAACCACGGCGTAAAAAGAGGGGGGCAGAGTGCCGCAGAGAAGATCGATCTTTGGCTTGTGGCACTCTGCGCTCTATGTGGTTTAAGGTTTAACGCTCGCAGCACGCCCTCACTTGTCTAGCAGCCTGTCGGACTTAAGACTGTCCTACTGCAAAAACACCGGATTTGGCCATATTTCGATCTTTTTTTCGTTAAATAGCCCGCTATTCGCCTCAAAAAACCTCAAAATCTGCCTCAAACCGGACGTTTTCTCGCTACGGACGCTCAAGTCCGACAGGCTGCTAGAAAAGATCGTCACATAAGATTCGTCTAGACGTCATGCCTATGTAATGTTGTTTTCCTACAATCCTTCACGCTCCCTTGCTACTTTACCGATCGTGAAAGGATAGAAGAATGACACGTATTGCTGTATTGCTCTCTGCGCTGCTTGCCGGCCACGCTTTTGCTGAAACTTCCCTGACCGTATATACCGCGCTTGAAGCGGATCAGCTCAAGCCTTATCAAGCACAATTTGAAGAACAAAACCCCGGCATCAAGCTGAAATGGGTGCGGGATTCAACCGGCATTATCACGGCTAAATTACTGGCAGAAAAAAACGCCCCGCAAGCCGATGTGGTGTTAGGCGTAGCGGCTTCAAGCCTGCTGGTGATGGAAAAAGAAGGTATGTTGCAGCCATATGCTGCCAAGGGTGTTGAAAAGCTTTCCAAGCAATACGTTGACGACAGCAATCCACCTGCTTGGGTAGGAATGGATGTTTGGGGTGCGACGGTTTGTTTTAACACGGTAGAAGCGGCCAAGCTGGGCCTGAAAAAACCAGAAAGCTGGCGCGATCTGACCAAGCCTGAATACAAGGGCAAAATTGTGATGCCTAATCCGGCATCCAGCGGTACAGGTTATTTTGATGTCACAGCATGGCTGAAGGTGTTTGGTGGCGAGAAAGAAGGTTGGGCCTTTATGGACAAGCTGCACGAAAACATGGCGCAATACACACATTCAGGCTCCAAGCCTTGCAAACAAGCTGCTGCGGGCGAGTTCCCAATTGGTATTTCCTTTGAATACCGTGCAGCCAAGCTAAAAGAAGGCGGTGCACCAATTGATCTGGTCTTCCCTAAGGAAGGTTTGGGTTGGGATGTGGAAGCCACCGCTATCATGAAGGGCACTAAGAATTTAGATGCGGCTAAAAAATTGGCGGATTGGGCTGCATCAAAAAGCGCAAATGAGTTGTACGAAAAGAACTTCGCCGTAGTGGCCTACCCTGGCGTGGCTAAGCCCAATGCGCATATCCCTGCGAACTACGAGCAATTGCTGATCAAGCAAGATCTGCGCTGGTCTGCACATAACCGCGACAAAATCTTGGCTGAATGGACACGTCGTTACGACGCAAAATCTGAGGCAAAGAAATAAAAATGCGGCACAAACCGGCTTACCTCCTGAGGTAGGCCGGTTTTTGGCGTTGTAAGTAAAACCCAAATCTTAAAACACAGAGGTCACAGAGAACACGGAGTTTCACAGAGAAAATCTGGTTTTCAATTAAGCCCTTTTTTGTTTTTGGAACGCTTTCAAATTTTGAGTTCTGTGATATGTCGCTTCTAGTTGCACAGGGCTTAAATCTCCCCTTGAAACACGCCGGAGTGAGGAACAAGCGGGGCGGGGTTTCGGCCAGGGAGCGAGGCAGCGAGCCAATCCCGCCTGCCGCCGACTCGATTGTCCGCAGCGCAGGGGCCTTCGTGTTTCGTGGGGTCGCCTTCTTTGGCTTCGTTTCTTGGCGAAGCAAGAAAGGAAGGCCCTGCGGTGGCTACCGCTCCAAAATCAACGTGCCGCAGGCACTAAAAAGCTTTGAAGTTTTCTTGGGCGGGCAATCTCCGCTCAAGAAAAACTTCATCACTTGTTCCAAAACGTTTACCGCTTCAGGCCTGATTAATGAATAGAAATATTGAATTGCCCCTCGTCGCCAGCACAGATTATTTAACAATAGAAGGCCTAGCGAAGCGCTTTGGTGCTTTTGTGGCCTTAAAGCAAATCTCGCTGAGTGTTAAAAAAGGCGAGCTGCTCTGCCTGCTCGGGCCATCCGGCTGCGGCAAAACCACGCTGCTGCGCATGATTGCGGGGCTGGAGTTTGCCGATGCGGGTGCCATCACGGTGGAGGGCAAAGACATCACTCGTCTGCCTGCCGCCAAGCGTGATTACGGCATTGTGTTTCAGTCTTACGCTTTATTTCCCAATTTAAATGTGGCAGACAATATTGCTTACGGCTTGAAAGGGCGCAATAGCGATAAGGCTGCACGCGTTACAAGCTTGCTTGAGCTGATCGGCCTTGCGGGTATCGAGAACAAATATCCGGCGCAGTTATCCGGCGGGCAGCAGCAGCGGGTGGCTTTGGCGCGCGCCTTGGCCACTTCCCCAGGTCTTTTATTATTAGACGAGCCACTGTCTGCGCTGGATGCCCGTGTGCGCGAGCACTTGCGCCGCGAAATTCGCAGCTTGCAACAACGCCTGGGTATTACCACGATTTTAGTGACGCACGATCAGGATGAGGCGCTGACGATGGCCGATCGGATTGTGGTGATGAACCACGGTGTGATCGAGCAGGTTGGCACGCCTGAAGAAATTTACAGCCATCCGCAAAGCCGCTTTGTGGCCGAGTTTGTTGGTAAATCGAATTGGATTAAGGCCCGGGTAAGCGGCAATCAATGCCTGAGCGTCGCCGATGCTGAGCTTTACGCCCTGCATCTGCCGCCATTACCACCGGGGCAGGAGGTGGAACTCTTTATCCGCCCTGAGGCGGTGCGCCTGCATGCCACTTGGGATGCCGCACTCTTGAGAGAGCCCAACACTGCGCTGGCTGATGTCAGCAAGATTGAACTATTAGGCAGCTTTTACCGTATCAGCCTGCATGTGCCGGTGTGGAACAGCGATTTAATGGTCGATCTCAGTCGTGATCAGCTTGCCCTCTATCAGCCTTCTTTAGCACAGCGTATCCCGGTTTCCTTGCCGCACGATCAGCTGCGGGTTTTTTGTAGCAAGGATGCAGAATGAGCACAGCCCTTACTTTAAAGCTCGATATTCGGGAAAGAATGGCGGGCAGCATCAGCTATCTGATTGCGGCATTTTTGCTGATTGGCGTGGCGGGGCCGCTGCTGGCGATTCTGGGTAAGTCTTTACTCGCACAAAGCGGCGAATTCACCGGCTTAAGTAATTTTATTGAAATCACCAATGTGGCAGGCTTTTGGTCTGCGGTGGGCAATAGCCTGTGGGTGTCGGCGTTGACTACGACGATTGTGCTGCCGCTGGCCTATGTCTTTGCCGCAGCGCTGAGTCGTAGCGCCATGCCGGGCAAGGCGGTGTTTCGCTATCTGGCTTTGATTCCGCTCCTCGCGCCGTCCCTTTTACCCGGCATTTCGCTGGTTTATTTATTTGGCAATCAAGGCCTGATCAAAAGCTGGCTGCCGCTGGGCGTCAGCATTTATGGCCCGCTGGGTATTGTACTGGGCGAGGTGTTTTATACCTTTCCACATGCCCTGATGATTTTGCTCACCGCGCTGGCGATTGCCGATGCGCGGCTGTATGAGGCAGCCACCGCGCTGGGGGCTGGGCGAGTGCGGCAATGGTTCACCGTCACTTTGCCAGCAGTGCGTTATGGCCTGATCTCGGCGGCATTTGTGGTGTTTACGCTGGTGATGACCGATTTTGGCGTGCCAAAGCTGATTGGCGGGCAGTTTAATGTGCTGGCGGTTGAGGCGTATAAGCAGGTGATCGGCCAGCAGAATTTCCCTAAGGGCGCGGTGATTGGTCTTTTGCTGCTCTTCCCGGCTTTGCTGTCTTTTGTGGTTGATTACTTTGTGCAAAAAAAGCAAAAAGCCCTGCTTACCGCGCGTGCCCAGCCTTTAGTGGCAAAGCCTTCTTCGCTCAGAGATGCCGCCGCTTTTCTGTGTTGCAGCACAATTTCCCTGTGGTTGATCGTGATGCTGGGCGTGGCCGTAGCGGCGTCTTTAATCACGCTCTGGCCGTATAACTTAAGCCTGACACTGGCGCATTTTGATTTTGAGCAAATGGATGGCGGTGGTTGGCTGGCTTATTTTAATAGCTTAAAGCTCGCATTCTGGACGGCGATCTGCGGCGTGTTGTTGGTATTTATCGGTGCTTATTTAAATGAAAAGCTAAAAGTAGCGCCGCTGGCCCAAGCCATTTTGCGCGTATTAGCGATGTTGCCAATGGCCGTGCCGGGCTTGGTATTGGGCTTGGGTTATGTGTTCTTTTTTAATCACCCGCATAACCCGATGCACAGCCTTTACGGCACGATGGGTATTTTGGTGCTCTGCACCGTGACGCATTTCTATACCACGGCGCATCTCACCGCCACCACTGCGCTTAAGCAGATGGACGCAGAATTTGAAGCCGTCGCCGCCTCGCTGAAAGTGCCGTTCTGGACCACCTTTAGCCGCGTCACCGTACCGGTTTGCCTGCCCGCTATTTTAGATATCGCCCGCTATTATTTTGTTTCTGCCATGACCACTGTCTCTGCTGTGATTTTCCTCTACACGCCAGACACCGTGCTCTCTTCCCTGGCCGTGCTGAATATGGACGACGCAGGCGACACCGCCGCTGCAGCAGCAATGGCTACCCTGATTGTGATGACATCGGCCTTGGTGTGTCTGTTATTCGCTATTGCCTCGGCGCTATTGGGCAAACGCTCGCAAGCGTGGAGAAGGTAGCTTGGTGCGATAAAGTGTTTCTTAGTTATAACGATGCTTCTGTTTAAAGTTAAGGGAGCTAAATCTTGAACCACAGAGAACACTAAGAGCACAGAGTTCCACAGAGGAACCGAAGAATTTGATGGTTTTCTCTGTGTGCTCTGCGTACTCGTTTTACTCTGTGGTTCAAGGTTTAACGCTCTATCAAGGTGAGCTGAAGTGTCGTTGTCCACTCTGCAAAATTTATATATCCAGGCCTCGGCCATTTTTTTGTATCAAAAAATTCATCTAGACGATTGGAGTCATCATGCGTGAACCGATTTTACTCACACCCGGTCCTTTGACCACCTCGCTGGCAACTAAAGCCGCCATGCTGGTCGATTGGGGCTCTTGGGATGCTAAATTTAATGCGCTGACAGCCAGTGTGTGCGCCGATTTGCTGCGCATCGCCAACCTAGGGGATGGCTATGTTTGCGTGCCTTTACAAGGATCTGGCACGTTTGCAGTGGAGGCCGCCATTGGCAGCTTGGTGCCCAAAGATCGTGAAATCCTGGTGTTGGTGAACGGTGCTTATGGGCAAAGAATGGCCAAGATCGCTACCGTAATGGGGCGTAAGGTCAGCGTGCTGGCGGTCAGCGATGGCACGCCAGTCAGCGCTGCTGCCGTTGCTGAGGCGCTGGCAGCCAATCCGGCCATATCGCATGTGGGCATGATTCATTGTGAAACGGCGACAGGTTTACTCAATCCCGTGGCAGAAGTGGCCGCCGTGGTGCAGGCCGCTGGGCGAGCCTTGATTTTGGATTCGATGTCGGCATTTGGCGCTTTGCCGGTGGATGGTTTGCCGGTGGATGCCGTGATTTCTTCGGCCAATAAATGCCTGGAAGGCGTGCCTGGCATGGGTTTCGTGATTGTGAAGCAATCGGCCTTGGTGCAGGGGCAAAGCCCATCCTTATCGCTGGATTTATGCGATCAATTTGAATATATGCAAAAAACTGGCCAATGGCGCTTCACCCCGCCAACCCATGTGGTGGCGGCGTTTAGAGCAGCGCTCGATCAATATTGGGCAGAAGGCGGCCAGCCTGCACGTTTAGCTCGCTATCAGGCCAATGGCGATGCCCTGCTTGCGGGGATGAAAAAGCTCGGTCTGCAATCCTTTTTGCCCGCCGATTTGCAAGCGCCGATTATCTATACCTTTTTTGCGCCGCATCACCCTGGTTACGATTTTCAGCGCTTTTATCAAGCCGTTCGCGCCCGGGGCTTCTTGCTTTACCCCGGCAAACTCACCGAAGTAGAAACCTTCCGCGTGGGCTGCATCGGCGCGATTGATCAAGCAGAAATCCAGCAAGCAATTGCGGTGATTGCCGAGGTGCTGGCGGAGCTGGGGTGGTCTGATTAAGGAGCGCAAGTTTGCGTGAGCTAAACCTTGAACCACAGAGTAAAACGAGGACGCAGAGGGCCACAGCGAAAACCATTCGACACTTTATTTTCTCTGTGACCCTCTGTGCCCTCGGTGGTTCAAGATTTAGCTCTGTATCAAAACTCACTGAAGAATCTTACTCATCAGAACAATTAATCAAGGAATAAACATGAATTATCGTTACACCCGCGCTTATCTTGGCCCGATTCAGGCGGTTATTTTTGACTGGGCTGGCACCGTGCTGGATTTTGGCTCTTTTGCGCCGACTCAGGTTTTGATCGAGGCTTTTGCGGGCTTTGGGATCGAGATTTCCCTTGCTGAGGCGCGTGTGCCGATGGGGATGGCAAAGTGGGACCATATCAAAGCTTTGGGGCAATTGCCAACGGTGGCCGCACGTTGGCAGGCGAAGTTTGATCGCAGCATGACAGATGCCGATGTGGATGCACTGTACGCGGCGTTTATGCCTTTGCAGATTGCCAAGGTGGGCCAGTATTCCCTGCCAATTAACGGTGCGCTCGATGTGATGGCCGCGCTGCGTGCCAAGGGTATCAAAATTGGTAGTTGCACGGGCTACCCGCGCCAAGTGATGAATGCCTTGCTGCCGATTGCCCGCGAGCGTGGTTATGCGCCGGATTGCATCGTGGCGGCCGATGATCTAAAGGCAGGCGCGCGCCCGGGGCCCTGGATGGCATTGCAAAATGTGATCGAGCTGGCCGTGAGCGATGTGGCCGCCTGCGTGAAGGTGGACGATACCGCAGTGGGAATTGATGAGGGCTTAAATGCCGGTATGTGGACGGTAGGGCTATCGGTGACGGGTAATGAAGTGGGCTTAACTGCCGCAGAGTGGGCCGATTTAAGCACTGCCGAGCAAGCCAAAAAACGTGCCGTGGCGGTAGAAAAATTGTCACGGGCGGGGGCGCATTATGTGATCGATAGCATCGCCGATTTACTGCCGGTGTTGGCCGATATTGAAGCACGCATGGCTCGATCAGAGCGTCCTTGATCTTTGTTTGTGGATGTTTGTGGGCTTGAGTTAAATCTTGAACCACAGAGTAAAACGAGGGCACAGAGAAAACCTCTTAAAGCACTAGAAATCGCTTTCCTCTGTGAAACACTGTGACTTCTGTGGTTTAAGTCTTAGCTCCCCTCAAAAAACACGCTGAGTTTGATGTTGTATCTATTGGGAAGGCTCTAATGAGTGAATTTCGCCCCTGGTGGTTTGAGCAGGCTTTGATTAAAGAAAATTCGCAGCCAGCCGTGCCGCTCGGGCAGGATTTACAGGCTGATGTGTGCATTGTGGGTGGTGGTTATACCGGCTTATGGACGGCGATTTCGCTCAAAATGGCTAAGCCGGAATTAAGCGTGGTGGTCATCGAAAAAGACCTTTGTGGTAGCGGAGCATCGGGCCGTAATGGCGGCTGCCTGCTGACGTTGGCGACGAAGTTTTTAACACTGAAAAGGCTGTTTGGCGAGGCAGAAGCGCTGCGTATCGTTAAAGCCTCGGAAGACGCGGTTTATCAGATTGCACAATTTTGCCGCGATCATCAGATTGACGCCGAGGTGCGTGTCGATGGCACGCTCTATACCGCCACTAATACTGCTCAGCTGGGCAGTATGGATGGCGTAATGAACGAGCTGGCGCGGCATAGTGCGTCAACTTGGGTCGGCTTGCCCGAGCACGAAGTTAAACTGATGGCGGGGTCAGATTTGCATATTGCAGGGGCGTTTTCACCTGTGGGTGGGAGTGTGCAGCCAGGCTTACTGGTACGGGGTTTGGCGCGGGTGGCAAGGGCAATGGGTGTGCAGATTTTTGAAGTCACGCCGATGGAGCGCTTAATTGAAAGTGCTAGGCCGGTGGTGGTGACGGCGCATGGCAAAATCAGCGCGGGCAGGGTGGTGCTGGCGCTCAATGCCTCTATGGCGACGATGTTCCCGGCGCTCTCACGCAGCATTGCCCTGGTTTCATCCGATATGATTATCACCGAGCCTTGCCCCGATCTTTTGCAGCGCACTGGTCTTACGCGTGGTGTGGCGGTCTGTGATTCGCGTATTTTTGTGAATTACTATCGCAGTACCGCAGATGGGCGATTAATGTTGGGTAAGGGGGGGAATACCTTTGCTTATGGCAATCGGATGCTGGCTGCGTTTGATCGGCCCAGTGCTTATCAGCAGTCGCTCACTCATACCTTGAAACGATTTTTTCCTGCCTTGCAAGACGTGGCGATTGCCGCTTCATGGAATGGTCCTTCTGACCGGTCGGTAACGGGTATTCCTTTTTTTGGCCGGCTTAATCAGCATCCGCATATTTTTTATGGCTTTGGCTATTCGGGCAATGGCGTGGGGCCGACTTATCTGGGCGGACAGATTTTATCGTCCCTCGTGCTGGATGCAGATAATGAATGGACACGCAGCCCGCTGGTCACGGGCCCAAGAGGGTTTTTTCCGCCAGAGCCCATACGCTGGCTGGGAGCCAATATGGTGAGAAACGCCATTCGCCGTAAAGAAAATGCGGAAGACAGAGGCGCAAAGCCATGGTTGCTGGATTGCAAGTTGGCGGGCTTTGCCGCAGCGGCTGGAAAATCTGATAAAGCTTGAATAGTTCATTTTGAATGTATGCACGATGCAGGGCGTACCCGAGGTTTTTGCCTGTGCTTTTTTATGGGTAGCAGGTAAAAGCGCCGTATGCCAGCCACACAGCACGATCAATCAACCCCAAGCCTGTCTGAGGCGAAGCAAGGATAAGTAATGGCATTAGCAATTTTTGATTTAGACGACACTTTAATTAATGGCGACAGCGCCAGTTTGTTTCTGCGGTTTTTGGTAGATAAAGGGCTTGCCGATACCAGTATGCTGGCCAAAGAAGCAGAGCTGATGCAGGCATACCATCTGGGGCTTTTGCGAATGGAGGACTATATGTCTTTTACCTTGCAGGCTTTAAAAGGGCGTTCAGTTGATGAGGTGAGGCGGTGGGTGGCTGTTTTTATTGAGCAAATGATTGCCCCTATCGTGTTTGCAGAGGCGCGGCAGGTCATCGAAAAGCACCGTGCTGAGGGCAACAGGGTGCTGATTATTTCTGCAACAGGTGAGCATATTGTTGGCCCTGTAGCCCGCTTTTTGGGTGTGGCGGATTACCTTGCTATCGGCCTTGAGGATGAGTCGGGTTTATATACTGGGCAGACAAAGGGAGTGTTGACTTACCAGCAGGGCAAGGTGCTGCGATTGCATGATTGGCTGCAGCAAGAGGGTGAAGTTCTGGTAGGCAGTACGGGCTATAGCGACTCAAGAAATGATTTGCCACTGTTGCGGGCGGTTGAGCACGCTTGTGTGGTGAACCCCGATTCTGTTTTGTGCAATCTTGCCGCGGAAGAAGGATGGAAAATCTTACGATGGTGTAATGTTTTGTAAGTAAGCGGAGTGTGGTGTGCTTTTTTGTGATTGTGGTCACATTTAAGCCATTGATCTGCTTGCTGTGGTGGTTTTGTTGAATTAATGGTGATTTTTGGAGCAAAATCAAAAGCATAGCGGGGGTTTGTGGTTTTTTTGCCGATTAAATTATGTAAGAAAATAAGCATTTAATTGTGCTAAAGTTACCTTTATTTTTGTCGATAGATGTGGTTAGTGATGGTATTTGTTGCTTGTTTAAATAAAAATCACATTTTTATAAATAAGTAAACAATATTTCTTGTAAGCTTTTGTGGAAAATTAGAGCGTAAATACAGTGCCTAAGTCTGCAATTGTGGTTTGAAGTCACTCTTCAGGAAGAAAAAAATGAGCTATATCACTGCACTGTCGACGGCACAGGTTGCTGCACTGACAACCCAGCAAATCGCTGGATTTACGACCGCAGATATAGCGGAATTTTCTACCAGCCAGTTTGCAGCGTTAACTACCGCGCAGATTGTGGTGCTGACCACTTCGCAAATTAACCGAGGCTTAACCACCGATCAGGTTGTGGCGCTCACCACGGCCCAAGCACAAGTCCTGACCACGCGCCAGATTGCCGCCCTGACAAGTACAAACGTTGCGGCCCTTGAAACGCGCGATCTTATTGTATTGAGTACATCCGGCATTGCCTCGCTCTCTAGTTCGCAAGCCAGAGCATTGACCACTGCTCAGGTTAATAATCTGACCACAGACCAGGTTGTTGCCCTGACTACCACGGTTGTAGGTTCTGGATTCAGTACGGATCAAATTGTTGCTTTAAGTACGGCACAGGCGGCCGTACTCACTTCACGTCAGGTTGCGGCGCTTTCTACTGCCAATATTGCCGCGCTCGAAACCCGTGATTTAGCCGTGATCAGCACGCAAGGTGTGGCGGTCTTGTCGAGCGCACAAGTCAGAGCGCTGACCACTGATCAGATCGCTAATTTAACGACAGATCAGGTAGTAAACCTGAATACATCGTCTTTAAGTGGCCTAACGACGGATCAGGTGGTTGCCTTGACGACAGCCCAGGCCACCGAGCTGACTTCCCGCCAGGTGGCCGCACTCTCAACCACAAATATTGCTGCACTGGAAACAAGGGATGTGGCCGTACTGACCACAACATCCGTAGCGGCGATGACCACCAGCCAGGTTAGGGCACTGACCAGTGATCAGGCGGTTGCATTAACCACCGATCAGGCCGCAACACTGTCTTCATCGCAGATTGCCGCACTGTCCACCGGCAGCGTGGCAGCGCTTGAAACACGCGATGTAGTGGTGCTCAGAACAAGTGGGATTGCTGTTTTAAATACGGCGCAAATTAATGTCATGACCACTGCCCAAGTGGCTAATCTGACGACCGATCAGGTAGTGGCGCTGAATACGGCGGCGTTTTCAAGCGGGCTGACAACCGATCAGGTGGTCGCCCTGACCACGGCACAGGCTGCGGTGCTGACTACCCGGCAGGTGGTAGCTCTCTCCACTAATAATGTGGCCGCGCTGGAAACCCGTGATCTGGTAGTACTGAGTACTGCGGATGTTGCTGTTTTGTCCAGTACGCAAACCAGAGTGCTGACTACCGCTCAGGTTAATAACCTCACCACCGATCAGGTGGTTGCCTTAACGACCAGTGCAATAGGCAGTGGTTTAACCACCGATCAGGTGGTTGCTTTAAGCACTGCACAGGCTGCTGTTTTAACCACACGCCAGGTGGCTGCACTTTCTACTACCAATATTGCCGCGCTCGAAACCCGTGATTTAGCCGTGATCAGCACGCAAGGCGTGGCGGTCTTGTCCAGCGCACAGATCAGGGCCTTAACGACGGATCAGGTTGCTAATTTAACAACAGATCAGGCCGTGAATATCAGTACTACCGCGCTGGGTGGTTTAACTACCGATCAGGTTGTGGCGCTGACGACAGCCCAAGCCACCGAGCTGACTTCCCGCCAAGTTGCTGCACTCTCAACCACAAATATTGCCGCACTGGAAACACGGGATGTGGCCGTACTGACCACAACATCCGTAGCGGCCATGCTGACCAGTCAGGTCAGGGCGCTGACCAGTGATCAGGCGGTTGCATTAACCACCGATCAGGCCGCGACGTTGTCTTCATCGCAGATTGCCGCACTGTCCACCGGCAGCGTAGCCGCCCTTGAAACTCGCGATTTAGTGGTCCTGAGAACCAGCGGCATTGCGGTGCTGAATACTGCACAAGTGAATGTCATGACCACTGCCCAAGTGGCTAATCTGACGACCGATCAGGTAGTGGCGCTGAATACGGCGGCGTTTTCAAGCGGGCTGACGACCGATCAGGTGGTCGCCCTGACCACGGCACAGGCTGCGGTGCTGACTACCCGGCAGGTGGCGGCTCTCTCCACTAATAATGTGGCCGCGCTGGAAACCCGTGATCTGGTGGTGCTGAGTACTGCGGATGTTGCTGTTTTGTCCAGTACGCAAGCCAGAGTGCTGACTACCGCTCAGGTTAGTAACCTCACCACCGATCAGGTGGTTGCCTTAACGACCAGTGCAATAGGCAGTGGTTTAACCACCGATCAGGTGGTTGCTTTAAGCACTGCACAGGCTGCCGTTTTAACCACACGCCAGGTGGCTGCACTTTCTACTACCAATATTGCCGCGCTCGAAACCCGTGATTTAGCCGTGGTCAGCACGCAAGGCGTGGCGGTCTTGTCCAGCACACAGATTAGGGCCTTAACGACGGATCAAGTTGCTAATTTAACAACAGATCAGGCCGTGAATATCAGTACTACCGCGCTGGGTGGTTTAACTACCGATCAGGTTGTGGCGCTGACGACAGCCCAAGCCACCGAGCTGACTTCCCGTCAGGTGGCTGCACTCTCAACCACAAATATTGCCGCACTGGAAACAAGGGATGTGGCCGTACTGACCACAACATCAGTAGCGGCCATGCTGACCAGCCAGGTCAGGGCGCTGACCAGTGATCAGGCGGTTGCATTAACCACCGATCAGGCCGCAACACTGTCTTCATCGCAGATTGCCGCACTGTCCACCGGCAGCGTAGCAGCCCTTGAAACTCGCGATGTAGTGGTGCTGAGAACCAGCGGTATTGCGGTGCTGAATACTGCACAAGTGAATGTCATGACCACCGCCCAAGTGGCTAATCTGACTACCGATCAGGTAGTGGCGCTGAATACGGCGGCGTTTTCAAGCGGGCTGACGACCGATCAGGTGGTCGCCCTGACCACGGCCCAAGCTGCGGTGCTGACTACCCGGCAGGTGGCGGCTCTCTCCACTAATAATGTGGCCGCGCTGGAAACCCGTGATCTTGCTGTTGTCACTACCTTGCCGGTTACCGTGCTTTCAAGTAATCAAGTCAGAGCCTTAACGACGGCACAAGTGGCTAATTTAACAACCGATCAGGCGGTTCAATTAACAACCGCATCTCTCTTGGGCCTGACAACAGATCAAATTGCTGCGCTGACTACTGCACAAGCTGCCGCTTTGACTTCACGTCAGGTGGCGGCTCTCACCACCACCAATATCGCCGCTCTTGAAACACGCGATCTGGCGGTGATCAGTACGCTGGCAATTGCTGCACTCTCCAGTGCGCAGGTTAAAGCGCTGACCACCGATCAAGTGGCGAATCTGACCACCGACCAGGTCATTAGTCTCACCACCAGCTCGCTGGCGGGTCTGACCACTGATCAGGCTGTGGCATTGACCACCGCGCAGGCTATCGAGCTGACATCGCGTCAGGTCGCGGCCCTCTCCACCAACAATATTGCCGCCCTAGAAACTCGCGATCTGGCTGTACTGACTACCACGGCAGTTGCTGCGATGACCACCAGTCAAGTACGAGCCCTGACCACGGATCAAACCGTGGCGCTGACCACGGATCAGGCCGCCACACTGTCTTCATCACAAATTGCGGCGCTCTCGACCAACAGCATCGCCGCCCTTGAAACTCGCGATTTAGTGGTCCTGAGAACCAGCGGTATTGCTGCACTGAATACTGCGCAAGTGAATGTACTGACGACCGCACAAGTCGCGAATCTCACCACCGACCAAGTGGTTGCCCTGAGCACGGCTGCAGTGGCCAGTGGCTTTACCACCGATCAGGTGGTAGCACTGACGACGGCCCAGGCTGCAGTGCTGACCACCCGCCAAGTGGCTGCGCTCTCCACCAACAGCATGGCTGCGCTGGAAACCCGCGACTTAGCGGTGATCAGCACAGCAGGGATTGCGGTACTGTCGAGCAATCAGATTAAAGCGCTGACCACCGCGCAAGTTGCCACCCTGACCACCGACCAGACATTGGTCCTGACCACCGGCTCACTGCTGGGCCTCACCACCGATCAGGCTGCGGCATTGACCACCGCCCAAGCCGCCATCCTGACATCCCGTCAGGTGGCTGCGCTGAGCACAACCAATATCGCCGCTCTTGAAACACGCGATCTGGCCGTGATCAGTACACTGGCGATTGCAGCACTCTCTAGTGCGCAGGTTAAAGCGCTGACCACCGATCAAGTGGCGAATCTGACCACCGACCAAGTTATTAGTCTCACCACCAGCTCGTTGGCGGGGCTGACCACTGATCAGGCTGTGGCATTGACGACCGCACAGGCTATCGAGCTGACATCGCGTCAGGTTGCGGCCCTCTCCACCAACAATATTGCCGCCCTAGAAACCCGCGATCTGGCGGTACTGACTACCACCGCGGTTGCTGCGATGACCACCAGCCAGGTACGAGCCCTGACCACGGATCAAACCGTAGCGCTGACCACGGATCAGGCCGCCACACTGTCTTCATCACAAATTGCCGCACTGTCCACCGGCAGCGTAGCCGCCCTTGAAACTCGCGATTTAGTGGTCCTGAGAACCAGCGGTATTGCTGCACTGAATACTGCGCAAGTGAATGTACTGACGACCGCACAGGTCGCGAATCTCACCACTGACCAAGTGGTTGCCCTGAGCACGGCCGCAGTGGCCAGTGGCTTCACCACCGATCAGGTGGTGGCACTGACGACGGCCCAGGCTGCGGTGCTGACCACCCGCCAAGTGGCTGCACTCTCCACCAACAGCATGGCTGCGCTGGAAACCCGCGACTTAGCGGTGATCAGCACAGCAGGGATTGCGGTACTGTCGAGCAATCAGATTAAAGCGCTGACCACCGCGCAAGTTGCCACCCTGACCACCGACCAGACATTGGTCCTGACCACCGGCTCACTGTTGGGGCTCACCACCGATCAGGCTGCGGCACTGACGACTGCCCAAGCCGCCATTCTGACATCCCGTCAGGTGGCTGCGCTGAGCACCACCAATATCGCGGCCCTTGAAACACGCGATCTGGCTGTGATCAGTACACTGGCGATTGCTGCACTCTCCAGTGCGCAAGTGAAAGCGCTGACCACCGATCAAGTGGCGAATCTGACCACCGACCAGGTCATTAGTCTCACTACCAGCTCGCTGGCGGGTCTGACCACTGATCAGGCTGTGGCATTGACGACCGCACAGGCTATCGAGCTGACTTCCCGTCAGGTTGCGGCACTGTCCACCAACAATATTGCCGCCCTAGAAACCCGCGATCTGGCGGTACTGACTACCACCGCGGTTGCTGCGATGACCACCAGCCAGGTACGAGCCCTGACCACGGATCAAACCGTAGCGCTGACCACGGATCAGGCCGCCACACTGTCTTCATCACAAATTGCCGCACTGTCCACCGGCAGCGTAGCCGCCCTTGAAACTCGCGATTTAGTGGTCCTGAGAACCAGCGGTATTGCCGCACTGAATACTGCGCAAGTGAATGTACTGACGACCGCACAGGTCGCGAATCTCACCACCGACCAAGTGGTTGCTCTGAGTACGGCCGCGGTGGCCAGTGGCTTTACTACCGATCAGGTGGTGGCACTGACGACGGCCCAGGCTGCAGTGCTGACCACCCGCCAAGTGGCTGCACTTTCCACCAACAGCATGGCTGCGCTGGAAACCCGCGACTTAGCGGTGATCAGCACAGCAGGGATTGCGGTACTGTCGAGCAATCAGATTAAAGCGCTAACCACCGCGCAAGTTGCTACCCTGACCACCGACCAGACATTGGTCCTGACCACCGGCTCACTGCTGGGCCTCACCACCGATCAGGCTGCGGCATTGACCACCGCCCAAGCCGCCATTCTGACATCCCGTCAGGTGGCTGCGCTGAGCACCACCAATATCGCCGCTCTTGAAACACGCGATCTGGCCGTGATCAGTACACTGGCGATTGCAGCACTCTCTAGTGCGCAGGTTAAAGCGCTGACCACCGATCAAGTGGCGAATCTGACCACCGACCAAGTTATTAGTCTCACCACCAGCTCGTTGGCGGGGCTGACCACTGATCAGGCTGTGGCATTGACGACCGCACAGGCTATCGAGCTGACATCGCGTCAGGTTGCGGCCCTCTCCACCAACAATATTGCCGCCCTAGAAACCCGCGATCTGGCGGTACTGACTACCACCGCGGTTGCTGCGATGACCACCAGCCAGGTACGAGCCCTGACCACGGATCAAACCGTAGCGCTGACCACGGATCAGGCCGCCACACTGTCTTCATCACAAATTGCCGCACTGTCCACCGGCAGCGTAGCCGCCCTTGAAACTCGCGATTTAGTGGTCCTGAGAACCAGCGGTATTGCTGCACTGAATACTGCGCAAGTGAATGTACTGACGACCGCACAGGTCGCGAATCTCACCACTGACCAAGTGGTTGCCCTGAGCACGGCCGCAGTGGCCAGTGGCTTCACCACCGATCAGGTGGTGGCACTGACGACGGCCCAGGCTGCGGTGCTGACCACCCGCCAAGTGGCTGCACTCTCCACCAACAGCATGGCTGCGCTGGAAACCCGCGACTTAGCGGTGATCAGCACAGCAGGGATTGCGGTACTGTCGAGCAATCAGATTAAAGCGCTGACCACCGCGCAAGTTGCCACCCTGACCACCGACCAGACATTGGTCCTGACCACCGGCTCACTGTTGGGGCTCACCACCGATCAGGCTGCGGCACTGACGACTGCCCAAGCCGCCATTCTGACATCCCGTCAGGTGGCTGCGCTGAGCACCACCAATATCGCGGCCCTTGAAACACGCGATCTGGCTGTGATCAGTACACTGGCGATTGCTGCACTCTCCAGTGCGCAAGTGAAAGCGCTGACCACCGATCAAGTGGCGAATCTGACCACCGACCAGGTCATTAGTCTCACTACCAGCTCGCTGGCGGGTCTGACCACTGATCAGGCTGTGGCATTGACGACCGCACAGGCTATCGAGCTGACTTCCCGTCAGGTTGCGGCACTGTCCACCAACAATATTGCCGCCCTAGAAACCCGCGATCTGGCGGTACTGACTACCACCGCGGTTGCTGCGATGACCACCAGCCAAGTACGAGCACTGACCACGGATCAAACCGTGGCGCTGACCACGGATCAGGCCGCCACACTGTCTTCATCACAAATTGCGGCGCTCTCGACCAACAGCATCGCCGCCCTTGAAACTCGCGATTTAGTGGTCCTGAGAACCAGCGGTATTGCTGCACTGAATACTGCGCAAGTGAATGTACTGACGACCGCACAAGTTGCGAATCTCACCACCGACCAAGTGGTTGCCCTGAGCACGGCCGCGGTGGCCAGTGGCTTTACCACCGATCAGGTGGTGGCACTGACGACGGCCCAGGCTGCGGTGCTGACTACCCGCCAAGTGGCTGCACTCTCCACCAACAGCATGGCTGCGCTGGAAACCCGCGACTTAGCGGTGATCAGCACAGCAGGGATTGCGGTACTGTCGAGCAATCAGATTAAAGCGCTAACCACCGCGCAAGTTGCTACCCTGACCACCGACCAGACATTGGTCCTGACCACCGGTTCACTGCTGGGCCTCACCACCGATCAGGCTGCGGCATTGACCACCGCCCAAGCCGCCATCCTGACATCCCGTCAGGTGGCTGCGCTGAGCACCACCAATATCGCGGCCCTTGAAACACGCGATCTGGCTGTGATCAGTACACTGGCGATTGCTGCACTCTCCAGTGCGCAAGTGAAAGCGCTGACCACCGATCAAGTGGCGAATCTGACCACCGACCAGGTCATTAGTCTCACTACCAGCTCGCTGGCGGGTCTGACCACTGATCAGGCTGTGGCATTGACGACCGCGCAGGCTATCGAGCTGACTTCCCGTCAAGTTGCGGCCCTCTCCACCAACAATATTGCCGCCCTAGAAACTCGCGATCTGGCGGTACTGACCACCACAGCCGTGGCGGCCATGACCAGCAATCAGGTGCGTGCGCTGACCAGCGATCAGGCGGTTGCCCTGACCACGGACCAAGCCGCTATCTTGTCGTCCTCGCAAATTGCGGCGCTCTCGACCAACAGCATCGCTGCGCTTGAAACCCGCGACGTGGTTGTGCTGAGCACCAAGGGGATTGCCGCACTGAATACCGCGCAAGTGAATGCAATGACTACGGCTCAGGTTGCCAAGTTGACAACCGATCAGGTCGTCGCATTAACATCGGCCAGCCTTGCTACCGGGTTTACTACGGATCAGATTGTGGCACTGACTGCGCTGCAAGCGGCTGTACTGAGCTCGAATCAAGTGGCAGCATTGTCATCGACCAATATTGCTGCACTGGAAACAACTGATCTGGCGGCCTTAATCACCACATCTTTTGTTGGGCTTACTACCAAACAAATGGGGGCGTTAACAACAGCTCAGGCGGTTGCGCTGACTTCTGATCAGGCTTCGGTATTGAATTCTGCTCAGGTTGCTGCGTTGTCGACCAATAGTGTGGCTGCTCTGGAAACCTCTGATCTGGTTATGTTAACGACCAGAGCGATTGCCGCGCTGACTACTCAGCAAATTATTGTGCTTGGCACGAACCAGATTCAGGCATTAACAACCAATCAGGTTGCGGCAATTACCACGACGCAAGTGATGCAAATGACTACGTCGCAGATTCAGGCCTTTACGACGGATCAGATTTCTCATCTGGCCTTGGGTAGCCCGCTGATTCTTGATTTGAACAAGAATGGGAAGGTAGATACCTTAAGCATTGCGGGTGGCGTGAAGTTTGATTTGTTTGCCTCGGGTGAAAAAATCAATACGGGCTGGGTAGGCAGCGGAGATGGTCTGCTGGTCATGGATCGCAATCACGATGGTGTGATTAACGATGGTAAAGAGCTGTTTGGTACATCAACGTTACTGAGCTCAGGTGAAAAAGCGGCTGATGGTTATGCTGCACTGGCCGGGCTGGATAGTAATCAAGATGGCACGGTTGATGTTAAGGACGATGGCTTTAATGATCTGCGTGTTTGGCTGGATGAAAACGCTGATGGTATAAGCCAGACATCAGAGCTGAAAACACTCGCGTCGCTTGATATTGCCAAACTAAATCTGGATGTGAGCAAAACAGCAGAAAAAGATAACGGCAATTTTGTAGGGCTGAAATCTACTTATCAAAGCACCGATGGATCCAGTCATGCTGCTGCCGACGTCTGGTTTGTGGCGGATAACCCGGCTACCGCAGCAGCACCGGATATGCGCTCTAAAGTGGTTGATTTAGTGCAGGCTATTTCTGCCTTTGAAGAAGGAGAGAAACAAGCCGCTGCGGGTGTGGGGGTATTGAAAGATCAATTGCCTGCCGATGCCAGCCTCACGCTGGTCTCTGCTGATCATGTAGGGCAAATGACCGATCTGCTGAAGCAATTTGATGCCAACGGCAAATTGATTGAATCTGCCGGTGATTCTCTGGTCTCGGCCGAGCAGAAACTACACTTAAATGGCCTTGGCCGTGCAGGCGATGCGGGTATTCTAGCGGTGAAGTAAACATTGCCAGTGGCTTAAATCAGGCAAATTAAACGGGTAGGGCGAAGTGGCCTTGCCCGTTTTTTTCCGCTCTTTTACTGAAAGCCCGCTGATTTTCTATTCCTGACTGGCTTGGCTAAGCGGTATGCGCATAGTTAATGAGTGGGAAGAATGAAGTGCCAGCTATTTAGGCCGCGTACAGAATGATCAGAATCCTTCAAATATTTACTGTGTGCAAAAGGGCGATCTGGCACAGTGGAATTTCTTGGTAGGCGTCGCTCATTTAATCAAAGACTCTCTGATGTGTTGTTAAATATTTAATCTATTCAAAAATTAATCGCGTATTACATTTGCTGCGTTATACTCAATAAAAATAGTTAAATGATAAAAATCATTGTTTATTTTATCCCCTCTTTATATAAAGACTATTTTTTATAATGTCGGATAAACCACTGCATACTGTTATTCAGTGCTTGGCTGCGATTGCCCAGCACCATGGTTTACAGATCAATCCGGAGCGCCTGATTGATGAATATGCTTTGGGAAATGAAGAACCGGCTAATTCCGTACTTCTGCGTATTGCCAATGATATCGGCTTAAAAGCCAGAAGCGACAAGCTGACTTGGGCGGGCTTAATTGCTCAGGTTGGGGTTTTTCCTTTGATTGCGCGCACCAGCTTTGATCATGCGGTGATCGTGGTGGGTATTCGCCCCGATGGTGAAGGGGGGAATAAAATTGCACTGATTGATCCTGCCGCCAGCCAGTCTGAAGTATTACTGGAGGATCAAGCCACCTTTTGCAGCCGCTGGGCTGGCGAGGTGTTTTTTGCCAAGCGCGAGCATAAGCTGGCAGACCCGAATCAACCCTTTGGATTAACTTGGTTTCTGCCGGAAATTGCCAAGCAAAAAAGCGCTTTTCGCGATATTTTTATTGCCGCCGTGGTAATGCAATTGTTATCACTGGCTTCTCCTGTTTTCTTTCAGCTTGTTATTGATAAAGTATTAACACATCAAAGTGTTTCTACCCTTTGGGTGCTTGCCGCCGGAATTGTGCTGGCGTTGTTGTTTGATACAACTTTCGGTTTTTTACGTCAGATTCTCACTTTGGCCGCTACAAATAAAATTGATATGCGCCTTACCCGGCGGGTGTTCGGGCACTTGCTTTCCTTGCCTATTGATTATTTTGAGAGTAATTCGGCGGGGGTGGTTTCCCGGCATATGCAGCAATTAGAAAAAATCCGTAGTTTTCTGACCGGCAGATTGTTTTTTACCGGCCTTGATTTAATTTCACTGCTTATTTTTCTGCCTGTTTTATTTTCTTATTCAAGCAAGCTATCCATGATCGTATTGTTATTTACCGCCATGATTGCCAGCATTGTTGCGGCGATGGTGCCTACATATCAGCGGCGTTTAAATAATCTTTATTCGGCCGAAGGCCAGCGGCAAGCCATGATGGTGGAAACCATACATGGTATGCGCACCGTAAAAGCCTTGGCGATTGAGCCCAAGCAGCGCCGCACATGGGATCAGCTATCGGCAGAAGCCATTACCCTGCATTTTAAAGTGGGGCAGATATCGATTATTGGGAATGCAATTACTGATTTTTTAGGCAAATTATTGCCTGTGGTGGTGATTGTGATCGGTGCACAGGATGTGTTTGATCAAACCTTAACGGTGGGGGCGCTGATTGCATTTCAAATGATGTCCAGCCGGGTTGTTCAGCCGCTGATTGCCATTGTGGGCCTTGTGAATGAATACCAGGAAACCGCTTTATCAGTCAGGATGATGGGCGAAGTCATGAATCGCCCGCCTGAGGGCCGGGTTGGTGCGGGTGGCTTGCGGCCACAATTAGTTGGTGAAATTGTGTTTGATGAAGTGAGCTTTCGCTACCCAGGTGCAACTGCGACTGCACTTAATAGTGCCAGCTTTACGATTCCCTCTGGTGCGGTGGTGGGTATTGTCGGGCGCAGCGGCTCTGGCAAAACCACCGTTACCAAGCTGATCCAGGGGCTGTATGCCTTGCAGGGAGGGATTATCCGTTTTGATGGTATGGATGCGCGTGAAATAGAGCTATCCCATTTAAGGCGGCAGATTGGTGTGGTTTTGCAGGAAAACTTTCTGTTTCGCGGCACTGTCCGGCAAAACCTAGTGGTGACCAAGCCCGATGCCTCGCTTGAAGAAATTGTTGCCGCAGCAGAGGCCGCAGGGGCCGATGAATTTATCGAGCGTATGCCGCAGGGCTACGACACCATGCTGGAAGAAAACGCCTCTAATTTATCCGGCGGACAAAAGCAGCGTTTATCCATTGCCCGCTCGCTGCTAGCCAAGCCCCGTGTTTTGATTTTGGATGAAGCGGCCAGCGCATTAGACCCGGAAAGCGAGGCTATTTTTATCCGTAATTTATCCAAGATCGCCGTGGGCCGTACGGTGATTATGATTTCCCACCGTCTGTCCACGCTGGTCAATGCGCACACTATACTGGTGATGCAGCAAGGCCAGCTGATGGATAGCGGCCGTCACGAAGAACTCTTAACCCGCTGTGAGACATACCAACATCTATGGCATCAGCAAACAAGCCACCTGTAGAGAAAAAAGGCAAGAAAGAATCGGCTGCGGTCGATTTCCTGCCTGATGCCGATGAAATCGAGCAGCGGCAACTGCCGTTTTATGTGCGCAGCACCATGCTGGTTTTATTGATTTCCTTTATCAGCTTTTTGCTATGGGCCAATTTTTCTGAAGTAGAGCAAGTGGTGGTGGCACAGGGGCGCTTGGTGAATCCATCGCCTAATATTGTGGTTCAGCCTTTTGAAACATCGATTATTCAGCGCATTGAAGTGCGTGTTGGGCAGGTGGTGCGTAAGGGCCAGCTTTTAGCCACGCTCGATCCCACTTTTGCGCAAGCAGATGATGCCCAGCTGCGGGCACGCTTACAAAGCCTAGAAACACAGATTGCCAGCTTACAGGCCGAGCTGACGGGCAAATCCAAAAGCAATACCAGTACCGATGCCGATACTGTTTTGCAGTCTCAGATTCTGAATGAGCGGCAAGCAAACTTCAGGGCGCAATCGGCCAAAATTGAGCAAAACCTTGCCCGGCTGGGGGCCTCGCTGCAGTCTAACCGTCATGATTTTCAGGTTTTATCCAAACGCCTGAAATCAATGGTAGAAATCGAAGCCATGCAGGAAAAAGCCGCCGCACAGCAATACGATTCCAAGCTGCGTTTGCTTGAAGTGCGGGACCGGCGCTTAGAAATCGAACGGGATTTAGGCTTGGTGCAAAATAAAGAGCTTGAGCTGCTTAAAGAGCAGGGTGCTTTACACGCTGAAAAAATGGCTTTTGCCAATGGCTGGCGGCAAAAAGTAATGGAAGACATGCTGGCCGCCACGCGTGAGCGCGATACCCTGAACGAGCAATTACAAAAATCGGACCGTAGGCGGCAAATGGTTTCGCTGGTTTCACCTGTGGATGCTGTGGTACTTGATATTGCCAAGCTGTCTCAGGGCTCTGTTTTAAAAGAAGCAGAACAGATGTTTACCCTGGTCCCTTTGGGTGCGGTGCTGGAAGTTGAAGCCAAAATTGATTCGCTGGATATTGGCTATATTAAAGAAGGCGATCCGGTGCATATGAAGCTGGATGCCTTTCCTTTTCAAAAGCACGGCATGTTAGAGGGAAAGGTACGCACCATTAGCGAAGATTCTTTTCGCAATGAAACGGCCCCGCGTGGCGCAGATGCTTTTTATATCAGCCATATTAATTTAGGGCCAAATAAGCTAAAAATGATGACAGGTAAATCACGCTTATTACCCGGCATGACGCTTTCTGCTGAAATTGTTGTGGGTAAGCGCTCAGTGATTTCCTATTTAATCTGGCCGCTAACCAAGGCAATGGGCGAGGCAATCAGAGAGCCTTAATCGTGGGTCTTGTATTTTATCTATCCGTATTCTTTTGCTAAAAAGAGCATAACAATGCCTGTTGCTGACAAACTGATCCAAGCCATTGAATTACAAAATAAGGGAGAGATTGCTGCTGCAGGTAAGGTTTTTATTGAGATTCTGGATGAAGATCCAAATAATGCCGCAGCCCTTTATTCCTTAGGACTGATTGCGCTTAATTCGGGTGATGCTTCTTTGGCATTGCAGCTATGCGAGCGTGGTGTGAATGCAGCACCACAATTTGCACCCTTAAGATATTTACACGGCTCTATCTTACAGGGCATGGGAAATCGGGAAGGTGCACTTAAAAGCTTTGATCTGGCTTTGGAAATTCAGCCCGATGATGTCAGCGTATTACTTAATAGCGGCGTATTGCTCAGAAATATGTACCGGCATTTAGAAGCTCTGGAAAGATTTCAGCGGATATTAAGAATTAACCCGGATCATGTGGCTGCGCTTGGCAATAGCGGTATTTTACTGACCGAATTTAAGCAAAGTGAGCAAGCCATTGCGATATTTCAGCGGCTGATTCAAATTGACCCCTCCTATAATTATGGTCTGGGCCTGTTATTTTACGAGCGCATGCATATTTGCGACTGGGCAGATTTTAATTTGCTCACGCAACAGATTGTCGATGGTATTCGTAAAGGCGAGCGTACGTGTAAATCGCTGGCCTTTATGTCGGCCTCTGATAACGCGGCAGATCATTTACTGGCCGCTAAAATATTTGCTGATCAATATTGCCCTAAAAATGCCAAATCCCTTTGGCAAGGGGAACGATACCGGCATAAGAAAATAAAATTAGTATATTTATCGCCTGATTTACGCGAGCACCCGGTGGGCCATTTGATGGCAGGGGTGTTTGAACACCATGATAAATCTCGTTTTGAAACAATAGCGATTTCACTCGGTATTGACGATCAGAGCCGCTTGCGCGCACGAATGATTAAAGCCTTTGATCAGTTTATTGATGTGCGGGAAATGGGCTCGGAGCAGGTGGCTCAAATGCTGCGCGATATGGAAGCCGATATTATTGTGGATTTAGGAGGATATACCTCGGATACCCGCAGCGATATTTTGGCCTTTAGGCCCGCCCCTATCCAAGTGAATTACCTTGGCTATCCTGGCACCATGGGTACAGATTATATTGATTATATTATTGCCGACCGCTTTATTATTCCGCCGGAGCAGCAGCAGTATTACACCGAAAAAGTGGTGTATTTACCAGATACCTATTTGCCAACCGACAGTAGCGTTCAGATTGCCGATCGCACCCCCACGCGCAGCGAATGTGGCTTGCCCGATAGTGGCATTGTGTTTTGCTCCTTTAGCCATGATTACAAAATCTCACCGGCCGTATTTGATGTCTGGATGCGGCTGCTTACAAAAGTACCGGGCAGCGTACTCTGGCTGATGTCACGCGGGGATGCATCGCAGCGTAATTTGCGTAAAGAGGCCGTGGCAAGGGGAGTAGACCCAGACCGGCTAGTATTTGCCAGCCGGGTGCCGCTGGTGGAAGACCATCTGGCACGCTATCGCCAGGCTGATATTTTCTTAGATACCCATCCCTACAATGCCCACACCACCGCCGCCGATGCCCTGATGGCCGGCTTGCCTGTGGTTACTTATATGGGGAATTCCTTCCCGTCCCGGGTGGCTGGCAGCCTGCTGAATGCGATTGGCCTGCCAGAATTGATTACCCATTCATTAGCGGAATACGAGGCAAAAATTCTGGCGCTGGCTTTGGATGCTAGGCAATTACATGCCCTGAAACAGAAATTAAAAGAGCATAAGGCAAGCTTTGCCCTGTTTGATACTGAAGGGCTTTGTAAAAATCTGGAAAACAACTATATCGCTATGTGGCGGGCTCAGCAGCTGGGTGAATTTAAAGATGAATTAAGCTGATGAGCACTATAGTGAAAGCATAAATAAAAGGGGATGGTATGACACGAAGCTTGGATATTGGTTGCGGGCCTAGCCCTAAAAACCCATTTAATGCCGATGAAGTATTTGGCATTGATGTCAGGGAAGATTTGGATGCAAATATCAAATGCGCTGACTTAGTGCTTGATCCTATTCCTTTTGAAGACGGGTATTTTGATTTTGTCACTGCGCACGATTTTTTAGAGCACGTTCCCCGGGTGATTTATGTGCCCAATCGTAGAAATGCTTTTGTTGAAGTGATGAATGAAGTTTATCGGGTATTAAAAGTAGGTGGGCAATTCTTATCCTTTACACCCGCATACCCTCACCCGGAAGCATTTCGCGACCCAACCCACGTTAATATTATTACCGATCAAACATTTCAGGCTTATTTTGATAATGTAAATCGCTGGGCTGCCGCCTATGGGTTTCATGGTGCATTTGAAATTAAATTGCAAGAATGGCGCGGCCCGCATTTGCTTACTGTGATGCAAAAAGTAGAAATTCCAGAATAAATTAATCGCTGCATTTTGAATGAATGATGAGATAAAAGGCTGCCGCTATGTCGATGAATGAGATCCATGAAAAGCATTGGGCTGAATTTATGACCGATGCGCATCACCGCACCTTATACGATTCATGGTGGACTTCTCGCAGTGTGGGCTATTGGCGGCAAACCCGTTTATATGCGGCGGTATTTGAAGTATTAGGTGGCTTAAAAGATTTTTCATGGCTTACTGTGGGCGATGGTGCAGGCTACGATGCCTGGCGTTTATTGCAGGCAGGCTATCGCGAAGTATTGGCCACGGATTTGGATGATGCCGTACTAGCCGAAACCAAAGCCGCCGGTTTTATTCAGAATATATCCATTGAAAATGCTGAATCACTCAGTTTTGCTGATAATTCATTTGATTTTATTTTATGCAAAGAAGCATTGCATCATATGAGCAGGCCCTATGCTGCTATTTATGAAATGTTTCGTGTGGCGCGCTATGGTGTGGTGGTGATAGAACCTCAGGATCCATGGGTAGATTACCCCTGCCGCGTGGATCAGAGCCAGCCTCATTATGAATCGGTTGGCAATTATGTTTATCAGTATTCCACCCGAGAATTAGAAAAGATTGCCTATGGCTTAAATATACGAGGCATTGCCAGCAAAAAAATGATGGATGTCTATACACCGGGCTGCGAATTTGCCATGTGTAATGATGGCGATCCAATATGGGAATCCACCCGCACACGCACCGAGCAATTAACCTCGGCCATGCATGCGGGTGAAGTGGTGGCCAGCTATGTGCAGGCGGTGTTTTTCAAAAATACAGTGACGCCAGAGCTGTTTGATATGCTGGCTCAGCAAAATCCTGAATGGCGTTTTTTACGAACAGATACAAACCCATTTCTGAATGGAACAAACGCATTTTAATGGATCCGGATAAAGAGCATGCTCATCGTGGTTCGGGAGGGCTTATGAATGAAATTTACCAACTGATTGAGAAGCTGGCTGCAACATCAGGACAATTTGCAAGTCTTTTGCAAGACCCTTTGCTGGATTCTCTGCTGTTTAATAAAAAGAATGATTTAATTAAAAAATTAACGGCGACTGATTTTTCAAAAATAAGTACGGTGTATTTAGGTGCTCATCTTTTGCATGCCAGATCAATGAGCGAAGATGTGCATTTTGTGCATTTGGCTAGCGATTTTTTACATAAGCCGCCTGCAAATATCCCCAAGGGGGCAGTGTTTATTTTACTGAATAATGATATAGGCAAAGATTTACCCGCGTATATTGATTTTTATAATAAAAATCCACAGGCTCTGTTTGTAATATGGGATTGGGATTCCCAGCATTGGCTGCAAATGAGTGCTTTGTGTGCCATTCATTGTGATGTTTATATATCCGCTTCATCAGAAACAGTGTTTGCTTTATCTCATTTTAACCCCTGCGTGATTGGCCCTGTTTTTGCCTGTGTTCATCAGTGGTCCAGAGCCTTTGTATTAAATAATCTGGAGCTATTATTATCTGAAAGAGCTGACGGGCCTTTTGGCATGCATGTCCACTATGAAAAGTATGCAAAACGTAATCGCGCAATCGCTTCGGTTATGCATCATTTTCCATCAGTTGCATTTGCAAATAATGATTTTAAAGGACGTTCTGATTTAGATAATCTGAAAGAATGGGGCGCATATAAAACGCACTGGATCATGCCCGTCTTAGGAGGGGTTCCTATTCGCGTATATAACGCGCTGCTGACGGGGGGCATTCCAATATTACCTGCTTTCTATCAAAATATGCCTGAAGTAGCTTATTTAGGTTCAGTGCCATTATATTATGATTTAAATGGCCTCGTTGAGCCTCTGGAAATTGCAAAATCAGCCCTCAGCGTATTTAATGAAAGTGGCGAAAATGGTTTAATTCAAAGAGTGCTTGATGGCTTGGCAAGGCATCATGCAGATACACGTTGTAATGATATTTTATTACGTGTGCAGCATACCATTGATGGTATTTTAAAAAATGATTATGCATTTCACGATTCTTATTTGAGTGCGTATCACGCCTAGTTCAATTTTGTAGTTTGCCATTTTGTTTTTGCTCAGTTTTTTACTTATGCGGATTCGGTATTTTTGAAGCAGAGGTTATTATGCAAATTAAATTTATTCAACTACAAAAGCATGGGGATGAGAGGGGATCATTGGTTTCTCTCGAAGAACAAAAGAACATCCCTTTTCCAATTAAGCGGGTTTATTATTTATTTGGCACAAAAGAAGGCGTCCGTCGAGGATTTCATGCACACAAGACCTTGAAGCAGGTGGCTATTTCATTACGTGGGTCTTGCCGTTTTTTGCTGGATGATGGTAAGGAAAAAATTGAGCTTTTATTAGATAACCCGGCACAAGGATTATTAATTGAGTCGATGATTTGGCGGGAAATGTATGATTTTAGTGACGACTGTGTTTTATTGGTATTAACCGATGATTATTACGACGAGTCAGACTATATTCGTAGCTATGAAGAATTTACTAATCAAGCCGTGAGTGCCATATCATGATTCATCCTTCTGCAATTGTTTCAGAAAAAGCAAAATTAGGGGCTAATGTTACCGTCATGCCTTTTGCTGTAATTGGCGAGTGCGTGATCGGCGATGATAGTGTGATTCATCCCCATGTGGTTATTGCTGATGGGGTGAGCATCGGACGCGCTGTTGAGGTTTTTCCAGGGGCCTTTATTGGTAAAGAACCTAAAGGTGCTGGTGCTTTGGCACGTATGCCAGAATTTGATAAGGTGGTCCAAATTGGAGACGAGTGCTCTATTGGTCCCAATTCAGTTATTTTTTATGATGTGATTATCGGCAATAACACGCTGCTGGGTGATGGCGCTTCTGTCAGGGAAAAATGCAGCGTGGGTAATTTCTGTATCTTAAGTCGCTATGTCACGGTGAATTACAATACTAAAATTGGCAGCCGCACTAAAATAATGGATTGCAGCCATATTACCGGGAATGCGGTTATTGGTGATGATGTATTTATCAGCCTGCATGTAGGCACAACGAATGATAATGCGGTAAGAGAAGGATATTCATCGCATGTGGTTGGCCCCACCATTGAAGATAATGTAGTTATTGGTGTGGGTGCTTCATTATTGCCGGCTATTCGGGTTGGGCAAGGCGCTACAATAGGTGCAGGCTCGGTTGTGACTAAAGATGTAAAAGAAAAAACATTAGTTGCCGGTGTACCTGCGCGCTTTGTGAAAACACTTGAATAATGAAAAAAAATATTCCCTTTCTTGATTTGAAATCGATTAATGCTCAGCATCGTGCTGAATTAATCCAAGTATTTGAGCGGGTTTTAGATTCCGGCCATTATATTCTGGGGGATGAATTAAAGCGTTTTGAAAATTCATTTGCCAAGTATTGCGAAACAAAGCACTGCGCCGGGGTGAGTAATGGTCTCGATGCACTGCATTTAATTTTGCGTGGTTTTGGCATTGGGGCGGGTGATGAGGTGATTGTGCCCTCTAATACCTATATTGCTACTTGGCTGGCGGTCACCTATGCGGGTGCCGTGCCTGTGCCGGTAGAGCCGCTTGAATCCACTTATAATCTTGACCCGGCATTAATTGAAGCGGCCATTACGCCGCGAACCAAAGCGATTATCGCCGTGCATCTGTATGGGCAGCCTGCGGATATGGATGCGATTATGGCTATTGCCGATCAGTATCATTTAAAAGTAATTGAAGACGCAGCCCAAGCGCATGGTGCCATATATAAAGGCAGAAAAGTGGGGGGGCTTGGCCATGCGGCAGGATTTAGTTTTTATCCGGGTAAAAATCTGGGCGCATTGGGCGACGCCGGGGCAATTACCAGTAATGATGATTTGCTGATTGAAAAAGTACGTATGCTTTTAAACTATGGATCAAAAGTAAAATATTTTAATGAGGAGCAGGGCTTTAATTGCCGCCTAGATGAACTGCAAGCGGCTCTGCTTAGTGTAAAGCTTCCCAATTTAGAGGTAGAAACCCAGCAGCGCTGCCGCATTGCGCAGCAATATACGGAAGGATTACAAGGGCTGCCATTGTATTTACCCAGCGTGCCTGAGGGGGTTTCACCCGTATGGCATTTATATGTGCTGCGCTCTGCAAAAAGAGATGAATTACAAAGCAGGCTGGCAGAGCAGGGTATTGCTACCTTGATTCATTACCCGATTGCACCGCATCAGCAGGGTGCTTATAAAGCATTTAATCAATTATCTCTGCCTGTAGCAGAAAAAATACATCAGCAGGTGTTAAGTCTGCCATTAAGCCCGGTAATGAGCCAGAGTGATGTAGAGCAGGTGATTGCCGCGGTTAAAGCATGTGCCGAATAGCTTTTAATAGATTAAGCTGATGAAAAGGTTTTTATGCAAGAACAAGTGATTGTGCTTATTCCGCTCTATAAGCCCGCTCTGACTGAAATAGAGCGCTATTCTCTGGATGTGTCTTTGCAAGCACTTTCCGGGCGAAAAGCACAATTTATTGCGCCAGAAAGTATTGACCGTGCTTATTATCAGGCCAATTATCCTAATATCTCTTTTGTGTGTTTTGAAGATCATTATTTTGCAAGTATTGAGGGCTATAATCGCCTGCTTTTGGCGGGTTCTTTTTACCGGCGCTTCGAATTATATGAATATATATTGATTTTACAAACAGATGCCATTGTTTTGCGTGATGAGCTGGATCTATGGATCAATAAACCTTTTGACTATATTGGTGCGCCATGGGCCGATGGTAATGAGTTGTTTGTGAATCTTGGATTGTTTGAAGGCGAGTATGGCAAAGTCATTAAAGTATTTGTGGGAAATGGCGGATTAAGTTTACGCAGAACCAAAAAATGCATCAGTCTACTGGAGGAATTCCCCGTTGCCCTTGCGGTTTTTCTTGCCGCGGGCTCCAGTGAAGATTTGTTTTTCTCTTATATGGGCGCTTTATCTGCAGATTTTATTATTCCAAATGAAATAACGGCTTCTTTATTTTCTTTGGAATTAAAGCCTGCTTATTACTATAAGGTGAATGGGGGCAGGGTGCCGATGGGTGGGCATGCATGGTGGAAATACGATGCTGCATTCTGGAAGCCCTTTTTACCCCCCTCGGCGCTTTTAAATGATTTTTAATTAAATATGGTGTTGTTTCAGAAACGCCTGCGTTACCGCCGCCGCATCCAACGTCATCTTAGGCAGGATTAAGCGGATCTGATCAAAGCTAAAGTGTTGAAAGCCCGCCACTTCGCCATCGGTATTTTGGGGCCCAAAATCCTCGGGTAGTAGTAAATCATAGGTATAGATGACTTCGTCGTGCCAGCCATCGGCCTCTGCCCGCGTTGTCCGCAAGCTGCCGCTGGAGACGGCCCGGCTGGCTAATTGGGCAGGGATGCCCGCTTCTTCTGCCAGCTCTCTGATCACACAATCCCATGCTTTTTCCCCTGCGGATATGCCGCCTGCGGCTAGGTTGTCCAGCTTGTCGGGATCAATGGCTTTGCTGCAGGCACGTTGGGCAATCCATAGCCCGCTACGGGTGTAGCCATTGATATGGACGGCACGGCTGGTCAGGCCAAAGCGGCGAAAGGCGGCGCGTTCAAGCTCGAATAAAGGCTGAGATAAATCCAAATCACCGGCCTGATCGCTGGCAAATACCGTGTAGCGTTCATTGCGCCAGCCCTTAATCCAGCCGGCACCACGCATCTTGATTGCGGCGTGTTCTAGTTGTGCTTCAAGTGTTTTTGCATCGAGGCCTGCGTTTACACAGATTGCGTTGTCGCTGATCTGCATTGCCGCTGACCCCAGTGTGGCTTGCAAAAACGGCAGGCTGCTGTCTTCCATCCAGCCTAATGTTTGGTTCAGGGCAATAAATCGGCGTAAGGGCTTGGCTGTCATGGGCATCGGTTTAAAAAGTTTCGGCTTCTAAGTAAATTTGCACCGCATCGCCGGTGAAATGGGTAATGCCATATTCAATAATCTGGCTGTCTGCATCACTGTAAACGCTTTCTACGCAAAGAAGCGGCTGAAATTTAGTTTGTGATAAAAGCTGTGCCTGGCCGCTTTCTGGCAGGCGTGCGCTGATGCGGGATGATTTACGCTGGCATTGTTCAATACCAAAGGCTTTAAGCGCCAGATTAGTATTGGGCTGGCTGGTGTAAAAAGCCTCAAAGCCCTGAAAGCGCGGCAGGGGAAAATATTGATGGCATACGCCCACTACGCGTTCATCCACAATATCCAGCGCCTCGATATGTAAAACATGGCTTTCTGTAGCAATGGCAAGGTGCTGACAAATTTCTGGATTGGCAGCCTCGGTTTTCACATTTAATACATGGCTTTGCCCAGCAAGACGTTGCTTTTGTAAGCTATGCGAAAAACGTGTGCGCCGGCCCAGCTGATAATCAATCATTTCTTCTTGAACAAATGTGCCACGGCCTTGCTCTATTCTGACTAAGCCACGTGCTTCAAGTGCTTGTAATGCACGCCTTATGGTATGGCGGTTGACGGCAAATTGAGTGGCCAGCTCGGTTTCATTCGGCATGCGATCCCGCAGCAGCTTGTTGCCGATATCGCGTGCCAGAGAATCTTCAATTTGTCGCCAGAGGGCAACGCCAGAGTGACGATCAAGCATGATTATAGTCTGTAGTGTAAGTGTAATAAAAGCTATTGTAATTGAATTACATTGCAACTAGATGATATTGATCTAAACGTTGAGCTGGCTGTTAGCGCTAATATTTTCTGACCCGCGCATGCGCTACAATTGCGTCATCCTGTAAAACCACTGGGACCAGAAGATGACAACAATCCGTCAGCAAGACGTAATCGATAGCATCAGCGACAGCCTGCAGTACATCAGCTATTACCACCCTAAGGATTACATCCAGGCTTTAGGTGTGGCTTATGAAAAAGAAGAATCGCCCGCCGCAAAAGACGCCATTGCACAAATCCTGACCAATAGCCGTATGTGTGCCGAAGGCCATCGCCCTATTTGCCAAGATACCGGCATCGTCACCTGTTTTGTGCGTGTCGGCATGAATGTGCAATGGGCCGACGCGACCATGAGCCTTACCGATATGATTAACGAAGGCGTGCGCCGCGCCTATCTACACCCAGATAACAAATTGCGTGCGTCTATTCTGCAAGACCCGGCAGGCAAGCGCCAAAACACCAAAGACAATACGCCGGCCGTGATTCATTACGAAGTTGTGGAAGGCAATACGGTAGAAATCGATATCGCGGCCAAAGGCGGCGGCTCGGAGAATAAATCTAAATTCGCCATGCTCAACCCATCCGATTCGATTGTGGATTGGGTATTAAAAACCGTGCCACAAATGGGCGCGGGCTGGTGTCCGCCGGGGATGCTGGGCATCGGCATTGGTGGCACGGCAGAAAAAGCCATGGTGATGGCCAAAGAAGCACTGATGGAAGAAATTGATATCCATGAGCTGATCGAGCGCGGCGCGCAAACCCGTGCGGAAGAGCTGCGGATTGAGCTGTACGAAAAAGTAAACGCGCTGGGCATTGGCGCGCAGGGTCTAGGTGGCCTTGCTACCGTACTGGATGTCAAAATCAAAGACTACCCAACCCACGCTGCCAGCCTGCCGATCGCCATGATCCCCAACTGTGCCGCCACTCGCCATGTGCATTTCACGCTCGATGGTAGTGGCCCGGCTGTGCTGGAAACGCCAAAGCTGGAAGACTGGCCCGATGTGACTTGGACACCATCGGCAGAATCGGTTCGTATTGATCTGAATACCGTAACGCGTGAAGACGTTGCTAGCTGGAAGCCCGGCCAAACCCTGCTCTTAAACGGCAAAATGCTGACCGGCCGCGATGCCGCGCACAAGCGCATGGTGGATATGCTCAATAAAGGCGAAAAACTGCCGGTTGATTTCACTGGCCGCTTTATTTATTACGTTGGCCCGGTAGACCCGGTGCGTGATGAAATCGTCGGCCCTGCTGGCCCAACCACCGCCACGCGTATGGATAAATTTACCGAGCAAGTGCTGGCCGAAACCGGCCTCTTGGGCATGATCGGTAAGGCAGAGCGTGGCCCGGCTGGGCTGGACGCCATCAAAAAGCACCAGTCCGTTTATTTAATGGCCGTAGGCGGTGCTGCATACCTCGTTTCCAAAGCCATTAAAGCCAGCCGTGTAGTCGGCTTTGCCGATCTGGGGATGGAAGCCATTTATGAGTTTGATGTGGTAGATATGCCCGTGACCGTAGCCGTGGATTCACAAGGTATCTCGGTACACGCTACCGCACCGAAAATCTGGCAAGCTAAAATCGGCAAAATCCCGGTTGTGGGTTAAGACGGAAATACAGCAGTAAGTGCAAACAAAACCCACCGTGTGTGGGTTTTGTTTTGTCTGGTAAGTAAAAAACAATCTTATCCCGCTGAGTGGCGTGTTTTTGTTGGGCGGCTACAAGCTGATCCCCTGCTGCAAATCCTTAGGTCGGTAGGGCAGGGGCGCAGCCCACCAGCCAAGAAGTATTTCATAGTTGCGTATAGCCGCGTTGAGTTAACAGAATGTATATCTTGCCGTGCAAAGGGTGCAGCACAAGCAAACATGCGCCCCTTAAGCAAGCATTGCCCCTCGTATTAAGCGGATAGGGCGTGGATAAAGTTTCCCATGATTCATTTGCGAGTGATTGGCGCTAAATATGCCAATTGAATTGTTTGGGTGTATTCAGGCAGGCAAATCTCTTTTACATTTACCCGGTTTTTTTAAATGGGTGAGTGATAGCTAATTATCTGATATATATCATAAATATCTATTTTTATTAAATGAAATGGGCTGGGGGCGCAGAGAAACTGTAAAGAAAATGAAAAATAATCGCAGAAAGGGCTTGCGCACTGCCGCTAACTTGATTATTATTCGGCCTCTTCTCGCGGAGAGATGGATGAGTGGCTTAAGTCGCACGCCTGGAAAGCGTGTATAGGTTAATAGCCTATCGGGGGTTCGAATCCCCCTCTCTCCGCCAAGAAGCCCAATGAAACCCTGACTTGTCGGGGTTTTTTTTCGTCTGCTATTTCTTGTTGTCTTTTTGAGATACTCAGCATCGCTGTGATCAAAACGTATATCAAACCTCATGCCTTTCGTATTTATTACGAATAATTTCTATAGTCTATATTTTGATTCTTGTTGAAGGTAAACTGAAAGCGTCTTCTGTTTGTATAAGACACATTCTTTTTGCCTGATTTCCGAGGATTCAATGTATACCCGACTCTCTAAAATTGCCCTTGTCTGGGCGGTGGCATTTTTTGTTTCTTTAGTGGCAATTAATAATTTGATGGATTATGAGTCTAATTATCGATTTGTGAACCATGTTTTAAAAATGGACACCACGTTTCCAGATAATGCGGTGATGTGGCGATCTATTGGCTCGCCCCTCGTTTATCATGCGGCATATCATTTTTTAATTGGTTTTGAGTTATTAATTGCTGCTTTGTGCTGGCTGGGTGGTTTTAGATTATTGAAGGCAATAAAAGATGCTTCAGTATTTAATCAGGCTAAGGGTATTGCCATTTCAGGGCTTACCCTGGGGATTATCTTGTGGTTTACAGGGTTTATTACCATAGGAGGGGAGTGGTTTTTAATGTGGCAATCCACGATTTGGAATGGGCAGGAAGCCGCTTTTCGTGTGGTGGTGATTATTGGCTTTACGCTTTTATACCTGGTTAAAGTGGATGATGGGATGCAAGCCTGAGGCGCTGCTTTTTTTAAATGCATGGAAATTTCAGTTTTCTTATTGGGTTTTTTGTAAGTTATTGGAAGGATTTTGGTAGGTTGTATAACATGAATGGGAGGCTCATTCACAAAAAGTGAGTGCCGCTTCGATGATAGGGGGAGTGATGTCCACTATATAACTGGCTGTGGACGGGGCAGTGTTTTAACTTCATAGGCCAGTTTGTAGTGGAAAATCGCTATGGGCTGGCTTTTATCTTTATTATCTATGCATATTTTGACGTAAAGCATAGATGACTACTTCATTAGCATATACTTACAAAACATTATTTGAGATAATTCAAGCCTTACACACAATTTCGTTGATGAACGGTCAAAATGAAAAAAACTTCTTATAGTGCAATGGCTCTTGCTGTTTCGGCTGCGCTTGTTTTGGTGGCTTGTGGTGGTAGTGGCGATGATGCTCCTGTTACAACTACACCCGTTGTGACAGTTGATCCCGCAAAAGAAACATTAGGCCAATGTATTGCTTCTTTGCCTAATGACTTAAAAGCGAGTGATACCAGTGAAAGCGATTTGGCTGTATTTACTTGGGACGGGCTCAAAAAATATGACTCATCTGGTAAAGGCAATTTTAAAGAGAACTGGTTGGGAGGGAGTTTTAAGCATGATTATGATGTGAGTGCCAAGCTGCTCAATATTGAGGGTGAATCAGTATTACAAACATCCAGTGAATATATTCTTAATGAAGACTTAGACGATAAATATAACAAGACAAAATACCCATTAACGATTGCTGCTCAGGAATATCGTTCTCCTGATGGTAAAAAAATACTTGGATGGGGCGAGGTGGCGACTGAGCAAAATGGTAAAGAAAACTATTGGCAGAAACGACGTGTGACTACGAATGCATCGACTGAGTTTTCGATAAATGATTTGGTTAAAGATCAGCCAAAAAATATTGAATACACACGAAAAGTAACGATTAGTTGGTTAAATGGTACGGGCACGGACAGCATCAAATCAGAGTATCGATTTTTAGGTCGTGAAAAAATTGAAACTAAATTGGGTGTTTTGGAAGCTTGTGTCAGTCAGGAAAAAACGAATGTCGCTTATAAAGACGACAAAGACAGCTCTGTTTCAATCTGGACAGAAAAACGCTGGCATATTCCCAAGCTGGGTTATGTGAAACGTGAAACCATTGACCAATCTTTTGATCCAATTAGTAAGGCGCTGACTTTTGAAGAAAAGCGGACTTACGATATCGTTGGTGCGCGTAAAAATAATAAGCGCTATGGCAGCTACGATATGTGGACTGGGGTATTAACTGGGCAGCAAAGTAATGCAGTGCCTCAGTATAGTATGTGTAATTATAGTGTGTCGGGTTCGACAACAGGCTTTCTTTGGTTGTTTAAGCCAGAAGCCAATGGTAAAGGCACTTACCGGGTTTGGGATGGCAGCAAGATTGCCGATATCGCAGTTAATTACCCAGGGAAAATTGCGCTGAATAACTTTAAGTCAGAACAGTTTAATAATGACAGTGGCGTAGGCTCAATCTCCTGGTCGCAGGATATTAATTTAGATTTAAATGCCAAATCATTGCTGGGTACGTACACCCGTACCGAAAAGCGTAATGGCCCTGCGGCGTGTGAAGGCCTTTATCCTTATAGTGCCAAAGGTACAAAAGTATTTTAATGGTTTGATTGTTTGAAGAGAAAACGCGATGTGGCTTTGGCTGCATCGCGTTTTTTATTGCAAATAAAACTTATGCAATGGGTGTGGCTTATGTAGGCTAGATCATTGCTGCTGATGATGTGGTTTGCCGGTCAACAGAGTAATTACTCACGCTAGCCTCTCTATTGATAGCCTGCTTTGTTATAGTAAGGCTTATGAAGCTATCCCATATTTTGACTGCGCCGTGGCGCGCGGTAAAAAATCCTTTATTTCTTTATCAGCATCATCGCCAGATCCATGCTTTGCGGGTGGCTTTGGCGTTTTTGTTTGGGCTGATGATTAATCTTAGTTTTCCGATTCAGCATGGCAGCTGGATGCTGGTAACCATTGTGGTGATGCTGGGCAATGTGCCGCATTTGGGCGCGGTGGCGCAAAAGACGCGGCAGCGCACGGTGGGGACTACGGTGGGGGCGCTGGCGGGTTTGCTGGCTTTGGCCCTCTATGGGGTATCGCCGCTGCTGTCTTTTGCTTGGATGGTGCTGGTGATTCTATTAAGTGCTTACCATGCAATTGGTAAGGCGGGTTATACGGCGCTGACGGTAGGGATTACGCTGGTGATTGTGGCCGGGGTGGGGGATGGTACGGTAGATGAGTCGCTGTGGCGTACGGCTAATGTGGCTTTGGGGTCTTTGATTTCGATGCTGGCGGCGTCTTTGTTTCCGCAGCGGGCGCTGGATCACTGGCGCTTTTTGCTGTCGGATAATTTGCGTGAATCGGCGCTGATTTATAGTCATATTGCGCGGCGTGTGCCGCTGGATACCGAGGCGTCGCTGGGGCGGTTTAATACGCGTCTGGTGGCAATGCGGGGCTTGATGTCGGCAGCGGCAAGCGAGTGTGAGCAAAGTGCGGTGAGCTTTGAATCAATTCAGCGTGGGCAGCGCACTTTATATAGTTTGTTTGACCGGATGGATGATATTGCTGAGAAAACAGCGGTGCTAGCTGATGGCGGGCGTCAGCGGCAGGCGATTGTAAAAGCGCTGTTTCGTGCCGCACACGGCATCCGTTTTTTGCATGCCGATTTATTGATAAATGCGCTGCCAGAGCCTCAGCTAAAAGAGCGCACGCCAGGCGCTTGCGATTGGCTGAGCGCCGAGCTCAGCCAGACTACCCGTCGCCTGTGTGATGAGTTATTGCTGTTAATGCCTGCTATTTTGGCTACACAGCAAACGCTTTTAGCATTATCAAAGGAAGAGGCGCTGCGCCGCCTAGAGGATTAGCCTGTCTGGCTCAGCCAAGGGGCGTTTGGCCAATTTCCTGCACAAGATGGTTAAGAGTGAGGTGCTCCAGTTTTTCTGAGGGCAGGCTGACCAGCAAATCAATTCTGCGTTTGATTTGTGCAAATATTTTGCAATACGAGGCGTGTTTTTCTTCTTCAGTTTCGCCGCTTGGGTCTTCATAAGCCCAATGTGCGCTGATCGGGTGGCCTGGCCAGCTTGGGCATATTTCGCCGCGGGCATCATCACATACCGTAATCACGATATCCATGTGTGGCGCATTGCGCCCTTCAAATTCTTGCCATGATTTGGAATGCAAATGACTGGTGTCATAGCCTATGGATTGAAGCAGCTCGATGGTATAGCGGCTGATTTCGCCGCTGGGGTGTGTTCCTGCGCTGTAAGCGTTAAACCGGCCATGCCCCAGTATATTCAGCAGTCCTTCCGACATAATGCTGCGCGCTGAGTTGGCGGTGCATAAAAATAAAACATTGAATACACGGTTAAATGCGGGTTGAGTCATTCGATGGTTCTCGTCTTTTTGCAATGGTGAGGCTGGATTAATCGCTTCAGCCTGAATGCTGTTGTGGTTTTTATTTAAGCCGTTGTATGTGCGGGCGCTTAAGGTGTTTGCGGATCAGGGATGAGATCTTAAACGCCTTAAATGAAACGAAAGCTTCATATTTCTTACAATGTGTAATTTATTTTGTCAGTTGTGCGGGTAGAGAGGAGCGTGTTGCGTGTATAAAAAAACGGCTCCCTTAGGAGCCGTTTGCTTTGCCGTTTTTAAAGCTTAATCAACGATCAGCTTATTGTTCTGTAGCAGGTTTTTCAGAATATCTGCATCAGTTGCGCCAGTTAGATCAACCCCTTGCAAGATAATGGTCTGATCTTCTTTGGCTGCGTTATAGCCACCGCCAAACTCACCTGCCGTGCTGACATGAATTACCGTGCTGCTGCCTGATTTTTCTACGTGCAGATAATTAAGCAGGTTGCCAATATCGTTGCTGCCATGCGTTTCACCAATCAGTAGATCACGCATGTCGAGCTTATCGTTATTGCCCGCTGAGGTGTTCTGATTGAAATCCATCACCACATCGGTGGCCGTTTTTACCACATTGACATTGGCTCCAATGCCAAACTCGTTGCCTGTGCCTGCTGCTGTAGCGCCGCGTGCAACGGCTTGATCGCCAGGCATCCAGAGGAAGACATCGTCACCGGCATCGCCTTTGAGTACGTCGTTTCCAGAGCCGCCGCGTAATACATCATGGCCAAGCCCGCCACGCAAGGCATCGTTATCACTGCCACCATCAAGGTAATCATTGCCGGTGTGGCCATACAGCAGATCCACACCAGATTGACCAAAGATGGCATCGTGGCCAGTGCCGCCGTTCACAACGTCGGCCTTGGGGTTGCTTACGCCAACTGCGGCGCTGAACAGCTGGGTGCTGGAGTCTACTAAAGAGCCTAAATCCAGCGTCATCAGCTTATGGCCCAGAATATCTGCAAATTTGTAGCCTGCAGAATCGCTGTCCCCTGCGTAAATCACATCATCGCCGCGGCCTGACTCAACGTAATCGTTACCGCCTCCTGCATCAATTACTTGATCTACCGACTGGGTGTATTGGAAGCGCTCACCAGGATTTGGATTAGGTGCACCTGCAATAGCGCCACCGCCTAATTGCAGGTCAATCACCGTGCCTTCTGTTTTTTCTGTGCCCCATAGCGTGGTGGATTCACCATACATATCGCCAATCTGATCATTAAAGCTGGAGCCCATGATCACTACCGGATCGGTATGGCCTTGGATATTGATCGTGAGCGTGGCGGTAGATGTGCCGCCTTTGCCATCGGATGCGGTGTAGGTGAATTTCTCGCTTAAGGTATCTCTGTCGTTAAGCGCATTCACGCGCGGATTGCTGTTGTCTAGCGTATAGCTATAGCTGCCGTCCTGGTTGATCGTGAGCTGGCCAAACTGACCGCTGATAGCCTTACCCACATTGGTGGCATTGTTGTTAATGGCCTGAACCACCAGCTTATCGCCATCGACGTCGATATCGTTGCTAAGCACATTGCCGGTAATCGGATTCGCTGCACTGTCTTCGCGGATGCTTGCGCTATCGTCGTTGGCGCTTGGTGCATCGTTGGTATTGGCGACCTGAATGGCGACAAAGGCGTTGTTGGTGGCGGTTTCACCTGTGCTGTTTTCTACGCTTACCGCTTGCAGGCCCACCTTGTATTCACCAAAGAAATTAAGCGGCGGTCTAATTTGCAGATTGTTTAAGTCCCAGCCTTTCAGATTGAGCGCCGAACCATCGCTTGGCACGTTATAGGTATGCACACCATCAAAAACGGTGCTGCCAGCTTTCAGCTCTGTCAATGAAAGGCTTTGCAAGCTTTCGGAGCCATCGGTATCGCTGAGCTTGGCTGCCAAGCCAAATAGTTTGATGAAGCTGTCTTCCTGGCCGCTGATGCCCTGCGGGTAGTAGCCGCCATCACCCGTTGCCACCAGATTGCTGTGCAAGCCGCCGCTGGTTTCAAGCTGAGCTAGGTTGCTGTAGAGCTGGAAGTTGCTGGTGTTAAAGTCGACGGCTTTTCCGCCATTAACGCTGACATTCAGATCCATCGCGCCTACGTTGGATGCGTTGTAGACGATCATTTCAACGGTGTAGTAGCCCGATTTTCCTGGTACAAATGGCGTGGCAGTAAATGTGCCATAGCCATCATAAGGGCGGTTCATCAGCTCTACGCCGCCAATTTTCAGCAGGGAAGTATCGTCAACATAGCCGCTAAACGTATAGTTTTTGCCTTCTTCAAGGTAAACCAAGCCACTGACTCTGTAGGCAGAATCGGTTGCGATGCCGCTTGGCGCATCAGTGCCATTAGGCACATAAACATCGGGTGATGTGACCACGGTGGTGCTGGTTGGCACTTTGCCTTCCAGCTCTGCTTCGATACGTGTTGGCGTTCTGGCTGTGGTGGTGTTCAGGTTGTCGTTGGCATTTGGCGCATAGTACTGCTGGGTTAAGCCATTGCCTTTCGGTGGCGTGACCGTGGTTGTGGAGCCATTCACTAGGCTAATCCCGCCAATGCTGATCACGGGCATATCGGCCACCGGCTTGATATCTACCACCATGCTAACTTTATCGCTGCTGGCGCTGCCATCATTGACCTGATAATCAAACTTGGCATAGTCAGATTTTTGATCACCTGTACCTGCTGAGTTAAAGCTATTGTGGCCCGATTCATTGGCGTCAGGGATAAAGGTCAGCTTGCCCGCATCAATATCCGCCTTGCTGAAGGTGAATTGAGCCGGGTTAGTGATGGCTACGCCGTTAAATTGCAACACCCCATCAGCAGGCAGCGAGCTTAATTTGATCAATAGGCTGCTTACTGATGCATCACCAGCGGAGGCATTAAAGTCACTCCATGTAAAGGTATAAGCCGTATCTTCAGTGCCAGAGACTGAGCCTCCGGTGCTGGCTGGCGCATCGTTTGTGCCGATCACAGTGATGCTGACCTTGCCCGCTGTGCCATCTAAGCTGCTTACCGGCAGATCAAATTTAACCTGCTCGCCTTCCTTCAGTGCTTGAACGGTGGCGCTGTTGTTGTCGATATCAAACTTCCAATCGCCATTGGCTTGCAGGGTAAAGGTTCCGTAAGCGTTCTTCACGCTTTGCGGTGTGAAGCTGGCTTGGCCTGCGTCTTTGTCGGTTACCGTCAGGTGGCCGTTAGCAGTGGTTTGCGCAGCGGTATCTTCTTTGACGGTGCCTGCACCGATGTCACCCACACCTTGACCAATGATGGCAGCATCATTCGTGCCGATCACGGTGATGCTGACCTTGCCAGCTGTACCATCCAAGCTAGTGACGGGCAGATCAAACTTAATCTGCTCGCCTTCTTTAAGCGCTTGAACCGTGGCGCTGCTGTTGTCGATGTCAAACTTCCAATCACCATTGGCTTGCAGGGTGAAGGTTCCGTAAGCGTTCTTCACGCTTTGCGGTGTGAAGCTGGCTTGGCCTGCGTCTTTGTCGGTTACCGTCAGGTGGCCGTTAGCAGTGGTTTGCGCAGCGGTATCTTCTTTGACGGTGCCTGCACCGATGTCACCCACACCTTGACCAATGATGGCAGCGTCATTCGTGCCGATCACAGTGATGCTGACCTTGCCCGCTGTGCCATCTAGGCTGCTTACCGGCAGATCAAATTTAACCTGCTCGCCTTCCTTCAGCGCTTGAACGGTGGCGCTGCTGTTGTCGATATCAAACTTCCAATCGCCATTGGCTTGCAGGGTAAAGGTTCCGTAAGCGTTCTTCACGCTTTGCGGTGTGAAGCTGGCTTGGCCTGCGTCTTTGTCGGTTACTGTTAGGTGGCCGTTGGCGGTGGTTTGCGCTGGCGTGTCTTCTTTAACCGTGCCCGCGCCAATATCGCCCTGGCCTTGGCCGATGATGGCAACGTCATTCGTGCCGATCACAGTGATGCTGACCTTGCCCGCTGTGCCATCCAGGCTGCTTACCGGTAGATCAAATTTAACCTGCTCGCCTTCTTTCAACGCTTGAACAGTAGCGCTGTTGTTGTCGATATCAAACTTCCAATCGCCATTGGCTTGCAGGGTAAAGGTTCCGTAAGCGTTTTTCACGCTTTGCGGTGTGAAGCTGGCTTGGCCTGCGTCTTTGTCGGTTACCGTCAGGTGGCCTGTCGCGGTGGTTTGCGCAGCAGTGTCTTCTTTAACGGTACCAGCACCGATATCACCTTGGCCTTGGCCAATGATGGCGGCGTCATTCGTGCCGATTACGGTAATGCTGACTTTGCCAGCCGTGCCATCCAAGCTAGTGACAGGCAGATCAAACTTAATCTGCTCGCCTTCTTTCAGCGCTTGAACGGTGGCGCTGCTGTTGTCGATGTCAAACTTCCAATCGCCATTGGCTTGCAAGGTAAAGGTGCCGTAAGTGTTCTTCACGCTTTGTGGTGTGAAGCTGGCTTGGCCGGCGTCTTTGTCGGTAATCGTTAAATGGCCGTTAGCAGTGGTTTGCGCAGCGGTATCTTCTTTGACGGTGCCTGCACCGATGTCTCCCACACCTTGACCAATGATGGCGGCGTCATTTGTGCCGATTACGGTAATGCTGACCTTACCTGCGGTGCCATCCAAGCTTGTCACGGGCAGATCAAGCTTGATCTGTTCGCCTTCTTTCAAGGCTTGAACCGTGGCGCTGCTGTTGTCGATGTCGAACTTCCAATCGCCATTGGCTTGCAAGGTAAAGGTGCCGTAAGTGTTCTTCACGGTTTGTGGTGTGAAGCTGGCTTCGCCGGCGTCTTTGTCGGTAATCGTTAAATGGCCGTTAGCAGTGGTTTGCGCAGCGGTATCTTCTTTGACGGTGCCTGCACCGATGTCACCCACACCTTGACCAATGATGGCAGCATCATTCGTGCCGATCACGGTGATGCTGACCTTGCCAGCTGTACCATCCAAGCTCGTTACGGGCAGATCAAACTTAATCTGCTCGCCTTCTTTTAGCGCTTGAACCGTGGCGCTGGCATTGTCGATGTCAAACTTCCAATCACCATTGGCTTGCAGGGTGAAGGTTCCGTAAGCGTTCTTCACGCTTTGCGGTGTGAAGCTGGCTTGGCCTGCGTCTTTGTCGGTAATCGTTAAATGGCCGTTAGCAGTGGTTTGCGCTGGCGTGTCTTCTTTAACCGTGCCCGCGCCGATATCGCCCTGGCCTTGGCCGATCACAGCTTTGTCATCCAAGCCTTGCACGTCGATGCTGATGGTGGTCTTGGTGCCGTCACTCAGCGTGACGTTGAAGGATTCAGTCTTGAATTCGCCGGTTTTAAGGGCTTGCACATTGTCGGCATCGTTGTTCAGCGTGTAAGTCCACTTGCCATCGCTGCCCAGCGTCAATTTGCCGTAAGTACCTGCGGCATCGGTTTGCGGCACAAAGCTCGCTCCGCCGGTGGCGGTGAGCGTGCCCGTGCTGCTTTGCACGGTGTCTTCTTGTACTGCGCCGTGGCCGACGGTGGCGGTTTCGTTGGTCCCGTTGACGGTTATGGTGATGGTGCTTTCTGTGCCGTCGGCAGATTTAACGGTGAAGGTTTCAGTTTTTACATCGCCGTCTTTCAATGCCTGAACAACGGGATCGTTATTGTTCAGAACATAAGTCCACTTGCCATCGGTACCAATGCTGAACTTACCGTAAGTACCGTCGGTATTAGTCTGAGCCTGGAAGCTGGATTGACCAGCGTCTTTATCATCCACCAGCAAGGTTCCGCCGGTAGTCAGAACGGAATCTTCCTTGACTTGGCCAGCGTCATCGCCTGGCTTATTAGGTGTGATCACGGCTGCATCGTTGGTGCCGACCACCGTCACAACCACATTCGAAGTCGTGCCGTCTGCAGACTTAACGGTAAAGGTTTCAGTCTTGGTTTCGCCTTCCGCCAAGGCCTGAACATTGGCCGCAGCATTGTTCAGAACATAAGTCCACTTGCCATCCGTACCAATGCTGAACTTGCCGTAAGTGCCGTCGGTATTAGTCTGAGCTTGGAAGCTGGATTGACCCGCGTCTTTATCATCCACCAGCAAGGTTCCGCCGGTAGTCAGAACGGAATCTTCCTTGACTTGGCCAGCGTCATCGCCTGGCTTATTCGGTGTGATCACGGCTGCATCATTGGTGCCGACCACCGTCACTACCACATTCGAAGTCGTGCCATCAGCCGATTTAACAGTAAAGGTTTCAGTCTTGGTTTCGCCTTCCGCCAAGGCCTGAACATTGGCCGCAGCATTGTTCAGAACATAAGTCCACTTGCCATCGGTACCAATACTGAACTTGCCGTAAGTACCGTCGGTGTCAGTTTGTGCCTGGAAGCTGGATTGACCAGCGTCTTTGTCGTTAACGAGCAGCGTGCCGCCGGTAGTCAGAACGGAATCTTCCTTCACTTGGCCAGCATCATCGCCTGGCTTATTAGGTGTGATCACGGCCGCATCATTCGTGCCGACCACCGTCACAACCACATTCGAAGTCGTGCCGTCGGCAGACTTAACGGTAAAGGTTTCAGTCTTGGTTTCGCCTTCTGCCAAGGCCTGAACATTGGCCGCAGCGTTGCTCAGAACATAAGTCCACTTGCCATCGGTACCAATACTGAACTTGCCGTAAGTGCCATCGGTGTTGGTCTGTGCCTGGAAGCTGGATTGGCCAGCGTCTTTATCATCCACCAGCAAGGTTCCGCCGGTAGTCAGAACGGAGTCTTCCTTGACTGAGCCCGCATCGTCACCCGGTTTGCTTGGGGTGATGACAGCTTTGTCATCCAAGCCTTGCACATCGATGCTGATGGTGGTCTTGGTGCCGTCGCTCAGCGTGACGTCGAAGGATTCAGTCTTGAATTCGCCAGTTTTAAGGGCTTGTACATTGTCGGCATCGTTGTTCAGCGTGTAAGTCCACTTGCCATCGCTGCCCAGCGTTAACTTGCCATAGATTCCTGCGGCATCGGTTTGCGGCACAAAGCTCGCTCCGCCGGTAGCGGTCAGCGTGCCGTTGCTGCTTTGCACGGTGTCTTCTTGTACTGCGCCGTGGCCGACAGTGGCGGTTTCGTTGGTCCCGTTGACGGTCACAGTGATGGTGCTTTCTGTGCCGTCGGCGGATTTAACGGTGAAGATTTCAGTCTTCACATCGCCGTCTTTCAATGCCTGAACAACGGGATCGTTATTGTTCAGAACATAAGTCCACTTGCCATCCGTACCAATGCTGAACTTGCCGTAAGTACCGTCGGTGTCGGTCTGAGCTTGGAAGCTGGATTGGCCTGCGTCTTTGTCGTTTACAAGTAAAGTACCGCCGGTAGTCAGAACGGCGTCTTCCTTGACTTGGCCAGCGTCATTGCCTGGTTTATTAGGTGTGATCACGGCTGCATCATTCGTGCCGACCACCGTCACAACCACGTTGGAAGTCGTGCCATCAGCCGATTTAACAGTAAAGGTCTCGGTCTTGGTTTCGCCCTCAGCCAAGGCCTGAACATTGGCCGCAGCGTTGTTCAGAGCATAAGTCCACTTGCCATCGGTACCAATGCTGAACTTACCGTAAGTGCCGTCGGTGTTGGTCTGAGCCTGGAAGCTGGATTGACCAGCGTCTTTATCATCCACCAGCAAGGTTCCGCCGGTAGTCAGAACGGAGTCTTCCTTGACTTGGCCCGCATCGTCACCCGGTTTGCTTGGGGTGATGATGGCTTTGTCATCCAGACCTTGCACGTCGATGCTGATGGTGGTCTTGGTGCCGTCACTCAGCGTGACGTTGAAGGATTCAGTCTTGAACTCGCCAGTTTTAAGGGCTTGAACATTGTCCGCATCGTTGTTCAGTGTGTAAGTCCACTTGCCATCGCTGCCCAGCGTCAACTTGCCGTAAGTGCCTGCGGCATCGGTTTGCGGCACAAAGCTCGCGCCGCCGGTAGCGGTGAGCGTGCCGGTGCTGCTTTGAACGGTGTCTTCTTGTACTGCGCCGTGGCCGACAGTGGCGGTTTCGTTGGTCCCGTTGACGGTCACAGTGATGGTGCTTTCTGTGCCGTCGACGGATTTAACGGTGAAGGTTTCAGTCTTCACATCGCCGTCTTTCAATGCCTGAACAACGGGATCGTTATTGTTCAGCGTGTAGGTCCACTTGCCATCGGTACCAATGCTGAACTTACCGTAAGTACCGTCGGTGTCAGTCTGAGCTTGGAAGCTGGATTGACCAGCGTCTTTATCATCCACCAGCAAGGTTCCGCCGGTAGTCAGAACGGTGTCTTCTTTCACTTGGCCCACATCGTCACCTGGCTTATTAGGTGTGATCACGGCTGCATCGTTTGTACCCACGATCGTCACAATCACATTCGAAGTTGTGCCATCAGCGGATTTAACGGTGAAGGTTTCAGTTTTTGTTTCGCCTTCAGCCAAGGCCTGAACATTAGCTGCTGCGTTATTCAGAACATAAGTCCACTTGCCATCCGCACCAATGCTGAATTTACCGTAAGTGCCATCGGTGTTGGTCTGTGCCTGGAAGCTGGATTGGCCAGCATCTTTGTCATTCACCAGCAAGGTTCCGCCGGTAGTCAGAACGGAGTCTTCCTTGACCTGGCCAGCATCGTCACCTGGCTTATTCGGTGTGATCACGGCTGCATCATTGGTGCCGACCACCGTCACAACCACATTCGAAGTCGTGCCGTCTGCAGACTTAACGGTGAAGGTTTCAGTCTTGGTTTCGCCCTCAGCCAAGGCCTGAACATTGGCCGCAGCGTTGTTCAGAGCATAAGTCCACTTGCCATCGGTACCAATGCTGAACTTACCGTAAGTGCCATCGGTGTTGGTCTGAGCCTGGAAGCGGGATTGGCCAGCGTCTTTATCATCCACCAGCAAGGTTCCGCCGGTAGTCAGAACGGAGTCTTCTTTCACCTGGCCAGCGTCATCGCCTGGCTTATTAGGTGTGATCACAGCTGCATCGTTTGTACCTAGGATCGTCACAACCACGTTGGAAGTCGTGCCATCAGCTGATTTAACAGTGAAGGTTTCAGTCTTGGTTTCGCCTTCAGCCAAGGCCTGAACATTAGCTGCTGCGTTATTCAGAACATAAGTCCACTTGCCATCTGTGCCAATGCTGAACTTGCCGTAAGTGCCATCGGTGTTGGTCTGTGCCTGGAAGCTGGATTGGCCCGCGTCTTTATCATCTACCAGCAAGGTTCCGCCGGTAGTCAGAACGGTGTCTTCCTTCACTTGGCCAGCATCGTCACCCGGTTTGCTTGGGGTGATGACAGCTTTGTCATCCAGACCTTGCACGTCGATGCTGATGGTGGTCTTTGTGCCGTCGCTCAGCGTGACGTTGAAGGATTCAGTCTTGAACTCGCCAGTTTTAAGGGCTTGCACATTGTCGGCATCGTTGTTCAGCGTGTAAGTCCACTTGCCATCGCTGCCCAGCGTCAACTTGCCGTAAGTGCCTGCGGCATCGGTTTGCGGCACAAAGCTCGCTCCGCCAGTGGCGGTGAGCGTGCCCGTGCTGCTTTGCACGGTGTCTTCCTGCACCGCGCCGTGGCCGACGGTGGCGGTTTCGTTGGTCCCGTTGACGGTCACAGTGATGGTGCTTTCCGTACCATCCGCCGATTTAACCGTGAAGGTTTCAGTTTTTACATCGCCATCTTTCAAAGCCTGAACAACCGGATCGTTATTGTTCAGCGTGTAAGTCCACTTGCCATCGGTGCCAATGCTGAACTTGCCGTAAGTACCGTCGGTATTAGTCTGAGCCTGGAAGCTGGATTGACCAGCGTCTTTATCGTTAACAAGTAAAGTGCCGCCGGTAGTCAGAACGGCGTCTTCCTTGACTTGGCCCGCATCGTCACCTGGTTTGCTAGGGGTGATGACGGCTGCATCGTTTGTACCCACGATCGTCACAACCACATTTGAAGTTGTGCCATCAGCTGATTTAACAGTGAAGGTTTCAGTCTTGGTTTCGCCTTCAGCCAAGGCCTGAACATTAGCTGCTGCGTTATTCAGAACATAAGTCCACTTGCCATCGGTGCCAATGCTGAACTTGCCGTAAGTGCCGTCGGTGTCGGTTTGTGCCTGGAAGCTGGATTGGCCTGCGTCTTTGTCGTTAACGAGCAGTGTGCCGCCGGTAGTCAGCGTTGTATCTTCTTTGACTGAGCCCGCATCGTCACCCGGCTTACTTGGGGTGATTTCGGCGGCATCATCTTTACCATTGATGGTGATGACGACATTGTGTTGTGTGCCGTCAAGCGACTCTACAAGGTAAGTTTTATTCAGGCTGTCTTTGTCGCTCAGGCTTTGCACTGCATTGGCTGAATTATCCAGCGTGAACGACCAAGTACCATCTTTTGCGATGCTGAAGGTGCCGTATTCGTTGGTCACCGTTTGTGGTTTCATTTCTGATTGACCAGCATCTTTATCAGCAACCGTCAGCTTGCCGTTGGCAATCAGTACGCCGTCTTCCTGCACGGTGCCCTGGTCATTGCCGCTGATATTTGCAGGGTCGTCAGTAGGGGTGACGCCCACATCGACGGTGATAATGGCCGTGCCGCCTTTGCCGTCATTTACGGTAACCGTAAAGCTGTCTTTGCCGTTGTAATCCGGAGCAGGAGTGTATTCGTAGCTGCCGTCTGGCTTAACGGTAACCGTACCGTGCGTTGGCTGATCTTTGGCTGTAAAGGTGAGCGGATCGCCGTCTTTATCTGTAGCCACCAGTTTACCGGTGATGGGCGTGTCTTCTGGGGTGGTGATGGTTTGATTTGTGCCAACGGGCGCGTCGTTTACCGGATCAACGGTTACATCAACAGTCAAGACCGTCGTGCCACCTTTGCCGTCATTGACGGTAACAGTAAAGCTGTCTTTGCCGTTGTAATCCGGAGCAGGAGTGTATTCGTAGCTGCCATCTGGTTTAACGGTAACTGTGCCGTGTGTTGGCTGATCTTTGGCTGTAAAGGTGAGCGGATCGCCGTCTTTATCTGTAGCCACCAGTTTGCCGGTGATGGGGGTGTCTTCTGGCGTGGTGATGACCTGATTTGTGCCAACAGGCGCATCGTTTACCGGATCAACGGTTACATCAACCGTGATCGTGGCAGTACCGCCTTTGCCGTCATTTACGGTAACCGTAAAGCTGTCTTTGCCGTTGTAATCTTGGGCTGGGGTGTATTCGTAGCTGCCGTCTGGCTTAACGGTAACCGTGCCGTGCGTTGGCTGATCTTTGGCTGTAAAGGTGAGCGAATCGCCGTCTTTATCTGTAGCCACTAGCTTGCCGGTGATGGGTGTGTCTTCTGGTGTGGTGATGACCTGATTTGTACCAACAGGCGCATCGTTTACCGGATCAACGGTTACATCAACCGTGATCGTGGCAGTACCACCTTTGCCATCATTTACGGTAACAGTAAAGCTGTCTTTGCCGTTGTAATCTGGGGCAGGGGTGTAGATATAGCTGCCGTCAGGATTAACCGTAACTGTGCCATGTGTGGGCTGATCTTTGGGGGTGAAGGTCAGCGTGTCACCATCGGGATCAGTAGCGGTTACTTTGCCTGCAATCGGGGTGTCTTCTTTGGTGCTGATTTGAACCGGTACTGCTAGGGGATTGCCGTTGATATCTGTAGGCTGAGGCAAATCATTAACCGGGGTAACAGTAACAGCAACCGTGGCCGTGCTGCTTGTACCGTTAGCATCGGTAATCGTGTAAGTAATTTGATCATTGCCATTGAAATTGGCATTGGGTTTGTAGCTTAAAGTGCCGTCCGGATTAATGCTGACCGTGCCATTATTAGCAACGGCGGTATTTACTTTTAAATTAGTGCCAATGTCATTGCCAAGCACATTGATGCGGCTTTCGCCGTCTTCTTCAAGGGTAACTGCATCATTTACGGCTTGAATGCCCGGCTGAACCGTGCCTGGATTTAGAGGTAAGTCTGTTGCTGCAAAGTTGTTATTGCCAAAATTAAAGGCCAGCGGTTCCACCCCTTCAGCAATCCGTAATAGTTGTACAAATGAGTGGCCTTCACTTGCACCTGCACCATTTAAACCGGCTGCGGTGGCTTCTAATTCAGTGCTTAAGTCTTGTCCATTTGAAATTGCAGCGGCAATTTTTGCGGTCGATTCGGCTAAATCGCTGATGGCTGCAGTGGCTGAATCGGCCGGAGAGGTGTTTAGTATCTGTGCATCGATTTGCACCGTGCGGGCCGGGCCGATATCAACGAGCTCGCCATTAGGCAGCTGTAGCTGAACATGGCCATCATTGGCCGTAACTAAAATCTGTTGTTCATCAATTTTCTGGCCGGGCAGGAGTGGGACAGTTTTTCCACTTTCATCGCGAAGATAAGCTTTACCGTCAATTTGAACGATTGTAGCGTGCGCTTTAGTGGTATTAGTCTGTTCAGCCATGAGGTATTAACCAGAAAATGAGGGAATTGGGTCAGCATATAGAGCTTTTGTAAGCTCTAATACTGTACTGAAGTACAGTGTCATGGCCTGCTGTGGCTGATATCACTCATGAACGCAGATTTTTTGGCATTAATTTATTATAAATAACGAAATTTATGCCATTTTTAATCAGAATTTTGTTTTGTAAGTTGCTGTTTTTATAGATGATTAAATGGGTTTTTCTGCAGTTTGTAAGTGCAGGGCAGCTGGGGGTAAAAAAAGCAGAGTAACCGTGATGGGGGCTCTGCTGGTGGCTTGTGCTCAAGCCTCAGTGATCAGCTCTTTAGCAATCTTGATGACCACTTTTTTGATCGTCATTGACTGATGACTTGCCCGGCAGGGCTTGTGTAACTCGCCAGGGTAAAAAATGGCAAACATGCCGGGGGTGAGATAAAGCCGGGATTCGCCTTCTATGGCCGATACAAAGGCAATGTCTCTTTCTAAAAGTTGATCGTGGGTTTTTGCCAGTGTCTCATTGGCCGGGGCGTAGCCGATCAGCTCTTCGCCTTCATATAAATACTGGATATCAAGATAGCGGGCATGAAACTCGGGTTTGCCTTCATCCCATGCTTGCGTAAGTGGTGTTTGTACCAAAGCAAACATCCTTTCACCATCAATAGGGTAACGGCCGGTTTCCATACAGGAGAAATCTGTGTTGCGCAGATATTGAAGTGCGGTTTCTATCGCGGCGGGCAGGGGCAAGCCAGCTTGATGCAAATGGCCCAGATACATGGTGTTCTCGTTGCTTTATGGAATGTGCGCATTATATCTGAGTGATTTTGCCCACGATGAGAATAAGGCAGATTGCAAGATGCTTAATCATGGCGTAATCTTTTTGGATGTGCATGTTTTGTGTCAGCTTAGTGTTGGATATTCACATGTTAAAAAACCTTTTTGGCCCCGATCTTTGCGCTAAAAGCGAATTTATGGCATAAGGCACACTGCTGTTTGCTTATACCGGACTTTGGAAAATGAAAACCCCGAAAAGATTAGAACCGCTTGTTCAGAATGGACTTGTTGATGAAGTACTCCGCCAGCTGATGAGTGGCAAAGAAGCCGTGGTTTACGTAGTGCGCTGTGGCGACGATGTGCGCTGCGCCAAGGTTTATAAAGAAGCGAACCAGCGTAGCTTTAAGCAAAACGCCGCGTACCAGGAAGGCCGTAAGGTTCGCGGCTCACGCGATGCCCGTGCCATGGAAAAAGGCAGTCGCTATGGCCGCAAAATGGCCGAAGAAGTCTGGCAAACCGCCGAGGTGGATGCCCTGCACCGCTTAGCTGCGGCAGGGGTGCGTGTGCCTCAGCCTTATAATTGCTTTGAAGGCGTGCTCCTGATGGAGCTGGTGACCGATGCCGCAGGCCATGCTGCCCCACGATTAAATGATGTTGTGCTGAGCCATTCAGTGGCTTTGGCTTATCACGCCATGCTGATTAAGCAAGTGGTATTAATGCTTTGTGCTGGTGTGATTCATGGCGATTTATCTGAATACAATATTCTGGTTGATGCAGATGGCCCGGTGATTATTGATTTGCCGCAAGCGGTGGATGCAGCAGGCAATAACAGCGCGTTTAGCATGCTGGAGCGTGATGTGGGTAATCTGGCCACTTACTTTGGCCAGTTTGCGCCAGAGTTACTAACAACAGATTACGCTTTTGAGATCTGGAGCCACTACGAGAAAGGCGAGCTGCATCCTGATGTGGCACTGACTGGCCGTGCCCGCCGCAGCGAGAAGAAAGCCGATGTACGTGGCCTGATGCGTGAAATTGACAGCGTGAAGGAAGAAGAGCTCAACCGTCGCCGCTTTCAGCTAGAAGAAGATTAATCAAGTCTTTGTAAATGGATTGTGGGTGCCTACCTTACCCTTGATGCGTTAAGTTAAGACAAAGTAAAGAAGTGATCTTTATAGGGTGTGCACGTTGTTTTTCTTGCGCACCGTTTTCTGCGCTCCGACTACGTCGTTGTGCACCCTATAAAAACTTGATGTAAAAACTGGGTGGGTTTCACCCGCCCTACAAAAAATGCATGGGCAAGGTTTAGCCATTGAACCAATGCCCCGTTGTTATGCCTACAGTAAATCCACCTGTTAAATCCCCTATGTCACTTCATTTTGTTATTTCTTATGCCGACTGGCCCGATTCGGATCAGTGCCGCTTTATTACCACCGGCCTAGATTTGCCCGCAGCGGCGCTACTGTGTGGCCGGGGCGAGCGCCTGCCTGCGCACAAGCAAACAGTAGAGGCATGGCTGGCAGGGCGGTTTGGTATGGCGCATTTGCCTTCCGCAGCTTTAACGCTGGGCTTAGATCAGCCAGCTGCAAAGGCGGGCTTTTGGCTCAGGGCCGATCCGGTACATCTTAAAATTGAGCGGGATGGGCTGCTGTTGTTTGATGCGCACCATTTTCAAATTGCTCAGGCCGAGGCCGATGCGCTGGTCGCCGGGCTGAATAGTGTCTTCGGCGAAGACGGCATGTTGTTTGTGGCCGCCACACCCACGCGCTGGTATTTGCGTTTACCCGCTGATCCACAGCTGGTATGGACATCACTTGATGCGGCCATTGGCCGCGATATCAATACTCTCTTGCCCAAGGGCAAGGATGCGTTGCAGTGGCACCGCTTGCTGAATGAAATTCAGATGTATCTCTATACCCATGCTGTGAATGATAAGCGCAGCGATGCACAAACCATCAATAGCCTCTGGCTGTGGGGGGGCTCTGATTACCCCGTGCTTGAAACGCCTGTCGTGCCCGGGTTACCCGTCTATGCGGATGATTTACTGCTGCGTGGCCTGATGCATATTGGTGGCGCTGATGTGCAGCCATTGCCCGCCAGTGCCGCAGCACTGCCTGATGGAGATGCATTGGTGATGCTCGATCACCTGCGGCTGGGGGCTTGCTATGGCAATGCTCACGATTGGCGGGAAGGCTGGCTTGCATTAGAAAAAAATTGGTTTGCACCGCTCTTGGCAGACTTAAAATCGGGCAAGCGTAAATCGCTGGCGATCACTTTCCCCGAGCTGGGCCTCGCCCTGCAAACAGACCGATCCTTACGCTGGAAAATCTGGCAAAAGCCGAAATTTCCCTGGGATTTTGCTCCTGGCTAAAAAGGTCTGTAGACACAGAGCAGATGAAGAACACAGAGCACATAGAGAAAATCGTAAGTGTTTAACCTTTTCAGGTTTTAATTTGAGTCTTAAAAGATTTTAAAGGATTCGTTCCCTATTGGAGGAAGGCAAACCTATTTACTTAAGCAAAATTAGTGAGGCATGATGTTTTCGTAGGTTGGGTTAGTTGATTTGTTCGCCCATTTTTGGCGAACAAATCAGCGTAACCCAACACTTAGGCTTAAAAGAATGTTGGGTTACGCGATAAAGCTGCTAACCCAAGCTACGAATTCCGTTTAAGTAAATAGGATTGGTTGAGGAATACCTTTTTTTTCTCTCTGTTCTGCTTTCAAACTCTGTGTTCTCTGTGCCCACAGAAGTTCGTTTTAGAAGTTTTTATACCCGTCACTTTGAGTCAGCCATGACCACCATTTCCCCCCGTATTGTCCCATCCGCTGCCGAATCTCTGCTTTGTGAGCAAGGCTTATCCCCGCTGGAGGCGCGTTTGTATGCGGCTCGCGGTATCAGCAGCCGCTCCGAGTTAGAGCACGAGCTGGCGCATTTGCTGCCTTTTCATGGCTTAAAAAATATCATTGGGGCAGGTAAGCGCCTGGCCGACGCGATTGCGGCAGGCGAGCGCATTCTGATCGTGGCCGATTACGATGCCGATGGCGCAACCGCCTGTGCGGTGGGGATGCGGGGCTTGGCGATGCTGGGGGCGGTGGTCGATTTTGTGGTGCCGAACCGATTTGAATATGGCTATGGCCTGACGCCAGAAATCGTCGAGCTGGCGGCGCAAAAATCGCCGGGTTTAATCTTAACGGTTGATAACGGCATCGCCAGTGTGGCGGGTGTGGCGGCTGCACAGGCACGCGGCATTGATGTGCTGATTACGGATCACCACTTACCTGGCGATGAATTACCCGCCACGCTGATTGTGAATCCTAATCAGCCGGGCTGCACGTTTGCCAGTAAAAACCTGGCCGGTGTGGGGGTGATGTTTTATGTGCTGATGGCGCTGCGGGCCGAGCTGCGCGAGCGGCAAGTTTTTGCAGGCATCAAAGAGCCAAATCTCGCCACCTTGCTGGATTTGGTGGCGCTGGGCACGGTGGCCGATGTGGTGAGGCTGGACGGCAATAATCGTATTCTGGTTGAGCAGGGCTTAAAGCGTATGCGGGCAGGGCGGGCCAGTGCGGGTGTGCTGGCTTTGTTTGCGGCTGCAGGGCGCTTGCCTTACAAGGCATCCTGTTTTGATCTGGGTTTTACCCTGGGGCCAAGGCTGAATGCGGCGGGGCGGTTGGATGATATGAGCCTCGGCATTGCTTGCCTGTTGGCCGATTCGGAAGCGGCTGCTACGCCTCTGGCCAAAGAGCTGGATGGTATGAATCGTGAGCGGCGCGAGATTGAAGTGGGCATGCGCGCCGAGGCCGAGGCGATTTTGGCAGGCATAGACGCAGAAGATGCTTACAGCATTAGTCTCTATCAGGGCGATTGGCATCAGGGCGTGGTGGGGATTATTGCCTCCAGAATGAAAGATAGATTTCATCGCCCCACCATTGTGTTTGCCGATGGGAACGATGATGAAATCAAGGGCTCGGGCCGCTCTATCCCCGGCCTGCATCTGCGCGATGCACTGGATTTGGTCTCTAAACGCCATCCTGATTTAATCCTGAAATTTGGCGGCCATGCCATGGCGGCCGGCCTAAGCCTGCGCCAGGCCGACTTTGCCCGCTTTAAAGCCGAGTTTGAAACCGTGTGTAAGGAGCTGATGGATGCAGGCACGCTGGAGCGAAAAATTGAGACCGACGGCGAGCTGGCCACCGAGTGCTTTGCGCTGGACGTGGCCGAAACGCTGGACAAGCAAGTATGGGGCCAGGGCTTTCCCGCGCCGGTGTTCCAGGGCGAATTCACCGTGGTTGAGCAGCGCCTTGTGGGCGAGCGGCACTTAAAACTCAAACTCGCTAACCCGCATGGTTTGGTGCTGGATGCCATGCGCTTTGGCCATGCCGATCCGCTGCCACCCAAAATCATGGCCGTGTACCGCATCGGCGTAAACGAGTTTCGCGGCAACCGCGTGGTGCAGCTGCAAATTGAACATGTGAGCGATTAGCAGTTTAGTGTTGGTGGTGTACTCCTTGTTAGGTGAGTAAGTCTTTATGCCCCCATTCTGATTCGCCATGATTCCCTGCCAGGCCATCGTCTGTTTGCTATGGTAAAGAGGGGGCGCAGCTATGCGCCAAAGCGTGTTTGGGTGTGAACAAGGGGCTGGCTGAATGAAACCAACTTTGTGGTATTTATGGTTGTTGGTCTTAATCAGTTTAACGGCCTGCGGAGGGGGAGGCGGCGGCTCTTCAGAGAGTGTGGTGCCAACGCCTGTTTCGCAAGTTGTAACCGCCACACCCATCCCAACAGCGATCCCCACCGCGCAGCCTACTGTTATTCCCAGTGTTACACCTACCGCTATTCCTACTGCCGCACCCCTGCCCACTGCGGTGCCCACTTTTTTACCCAGCTCCAGCCCCAGCCCTACATTAACGCCCACACTGGCCCCGGCTCCCAGCCCTTCGCCCAGCCCTGTTCCAACCGCTGTGCCGGTTACGGCCGCCAATGCGGGCCTGATCATCAGCGAAGTATCCACTAATGATTCGACCAATGCCGGTGCGTGGGTGGAGATCCATAATCCGGGCAGCAGCGCCGTTTCCCTTAGCGGTGTCAGCTTGCGTACCCGCTCTGGCCTACGTTCATCGCCATTTACCGTTTCCAGCTTGCCAGTCAGCTTTAGCCTGCCTGCTGTTACGCTGGCTGCGGGAGGGTATTTAGTGGTGATCGCTAAAATTGACGATAGCGTCAGTGACAGCAGCCAAGCGGTGTATGTCAGAAATGGCGAGGCTGTGCCTTTTTGGGATGCCAATGGCGCTGCAGAGCTGACTTTTGCAGGGGCTACTTTAGATTTTGTCCGCTTTGGCAACAGCAGCCATGCGCCACTAAGCAGCGGTGCATGGGCAGGCACCAATGTGGCCGCCATGCCAGCGACTTCGCTCGATTATGGCAAGTCTTTGGTACGGCCTTTTCCGCTGCAGGCCAATAGCAAGAGCGCCGCAGACTGGTTGCAGGTTTCTTTTGCTACGCCCGGCGGGCGCAACGATGTGCCCGCCACGGCGGTAGATAGCGATAACGATGGCATTCCTGATAGTGCGGAAGTAGCAGGGGGCACATTGGGTGGCTTAGATTTATTTGCAATGGGGGCAAGGGCAAATCAGCGCGATATCTTTGTACAAGTGGATCATATGATTTCCAGCGATGCCGGCATTACCCCGCGCAAAGAAGCGCTGCAAAAAGTAGTGGATGTATTTGCCGCCAGAGGTTTTAGTATTCATTTTGATACCGGCAGCCTGTATGCCGCCAGCTTTAACCCCGCCTTATTTAATTTGGGTGGCGGGCTTGCAGGCGGATCCAATGCCGTAAGCTATGCCCGTTGTTTAACTTTAGACAGCAAAACAGGCTGTGCCTCTTTATACAGTTATAAATCAGCAAGTTTAGATATCCGGCGCAAAACGATATTTCATTATCTGATTATGGCTAATTCCCAGGAATCAGACGGATCGGCAGGCTCTTCTGGCCTAGCAGAAATTAATGGCAATGATTCTATGGTGACATTAGGCAGCTGGGGGCTATCCAGCGGCTCAGGTAGTAATACTAATTTATTGCTCAATTATCAAGCCAGCACCATTATGCATGAATTAGGTCATAATTTTGGCTTAGAGCATGGTGGAAATGAATCTAATAATTACAAGCCCAATTACTATAGCGTGATGAATTACCTCTATCAATTACCAGGGCTGGGATCTGATCCTAAAACAAACAGCGCCGTGCAGCGCTATTACTTAAATAATAATGCGCTGGGGTTTAGCTGGGGAAATATTTGTAATATAGACGCTAGCCCATGTGGTACAGAATATAAAATGGATTATTCCGATGGCAGCGGTATCAGCTTAAATGAAAGCAGCCTGCTTGAATCCGCCATCATTGGCCGTGGAAATAATGGCGGGTTTTATGCTGATTGGAATACCAATGGCACACAAAATGCCAATGCCTATGCAAGAGATATTAATCAGGATTCTAGTTTTTCAGTATTAAGCGATTACAACGACTGGGCCAATCTCAATATTGCCTTTGCCCGGCAGAGCACGGGCAATAGCGGGGCCAGCCTCTTATCAAGGCGCGTATTTATCCCATCACGAGTGCTTAGCCAAGACAGGCAAACAACAGCAATTGAGCAGCGCCCTGCTTTAGAGATGATTAAAATGATAAATAGCCTTAAACAGAGGGCGCAGTAATTGTCTGGTTGGAGATTGATTACTTGTATGTAAGAAATTAAGCGGCTGATTCAGGCGAAGTGCATTCTTGAAAACGGTAGAGAAATGTTGTTTTGTGATGGTTTTAATTACTTACAAATACCAAAATTTTTTTGCTGCGGCGTGGCAAATCCGCAAGCAGCAAAATTTGCCCCTTAAAAGTGCTGATGAGCTTGCCTTTTTACTCGCCGCGTTAGAGTGGCAAGACCACCCCTCACTCTGCCGCCCGCATCACGCTTTGGGCTTTGCTCGCTTTTATTATGATAGCCCTTGCTTGGGCCTGCCTTGTCAAGATTGATATTGTGGCTGTGGAGCCTAGGTAGGAAGAGAAATTTCTAAGAATGCCAAAGTAGTAAATTTTAGGGTTCATTATTAAATAATGCATTGCACTGTTAGCTGGTGCCCTGTAAGCACGAACTTGACAGACATTGACATTAGCAAGATTTCAGGTCGCATTGAGTTATCCACGTTGAAACGATATGTCACATATGAGACATGTGACATCGGAATGACGTTTGGGCGACTTTTAGTTGTTTCCGCTGAGTCAACTTCGGAAGAAGGGCGTAAAGCAATCACGGGAAAAACTGTCTTCTAAAATTGTTGCAGGTGATTTTTTACTTATTCCAGTAAAAATCATATGAATTTAAGTGAGTGGCCGGCATGGGAATCTTCAGCAGAATAAAGAAGTTAATAGGCTTGGAGCAGCAGGAAGTGTTTCGTCGCTGGCCTGCTTCTGAACTTGAAGAAAAGAAGGTATATCTAGAGAATAAGCTTTCTGAAGAGTTCACGCCTGAAGATCACTATCTATCTGCAGAATGGATCATTCAGCGATACCTGCCAGAAGGTGACGATCCCACACCTGAGCAATGGTCTGAAATAATAGCTGATATTCGGCAGAAAATTGACATCAATCTAAAAAATGCTGCTGTTGGTGAGCTTGTTAAGATTGAGTATGTTCAACTAGAGCCATATGTTATAACCAAAGAAGACTTCTTGAAGGATGTTGTCCCTACCTTCTCAAGATTTGATCTGTTGCCCGACCCCTATCTGAAGGATAGTCAAGGAAGAGAGCTGTGGACTGTGCTCTTTGAATTTACTCAGCAATATTCATACAAGTATGGTGAAGCCAAAGATACGTTGATTTTCTTCTGTGATGCCTTCCAGGCAGAAAAGCTTGTTCATGATCTAGGGCGAACCTATACAGCACTACGATGCGCCCAGATTGAAGGTTCTGCAAAGTTGGAGGTAGTTTGCTCTAGTAAGCAATGCTCAGACTGTATGAGCTTGGATGGAAATAAGATGGCCGTTGAAGAGCTGCTTTCTGCCTTTAAAAATGAGGCTCCTTTATTTCCTCATCCATTGCATCTTGAAGATGAAGTTAGTTGGTGTCCTGCTCCATATCTATCACCAGAGATCCCATTGAGGATGGGGGATGACACTGAGTTTTATGAGGTGCTGATGAAAATCCTAGAGAGGTAGTATGTTGGCATGCAAGGTTGGGATAACGTTCTATTAGCCCAACATCTAATAAAGAAAACTTTATGCGATATTGAAGAAAAAATATAGTCAGAGCCATGTGTTTTTTACCTTCAACCTTGCTGATAGAAAAAGTACTTAATTGATTGATAAAAATGATTTTCATTTGGAATGCAATGCAAAAAATACGGGAATTTTATCCTTTAGGGCTTGTTGAAATTGGATTGTGAATGAAGTGATTTTATAAAATAAGGGCGTTTTTTTTATTCTTAGCAGGGAAGAGTAATTTGCCGATTTCGCATCCAATTGCTATAGGATGATCAGTAAAAACTTTAGGGTTTTTTAATCGGAGGTTGGCATATCAGTTGAGCTGTAAAGCAGGCATCTTTGTTTGCTTTTTATGTCTTTGGAATAATTCATATTCGTGGGATTAATCAACCATGAGCTTTTACTGTCATGGAACTAAGCATTGTTTGGGTTTTTATTTATTTTTAGTCAGTTTTTAGTAATTTTATATAAGAAAATGATTGGTTCGGTAATGACATTGGTGTAGGCTGCGCAAGCATTAGCAAATCCTTAAGCTTTGGCTGTGTTTTGTAGCCGCGTATGGGGATAGTGTCTTCTTTGACCAAGTCATTTTTGAGAAAGTAAATGAATAACGATCGTTTTCAGCAGTATGGCGTGCGTTTGGCAGGTTTAAGTTTGAGTGTGATATTAGCGGCTTGCGGTGGCGGAGGGGGAGATTCAGGCAGTGCATCCCCTGCTACGACATCTGTGCCAACGCAGCTTCCCACTTTAGTGCCGACGACAGTGCCGACGCCTGTTCCAACGGCTATTCCAACTTTGCCGCCCGTAAGCCTGTTGCCAACACCCACGCCTGCACCGGGGCCAACTTTAAGCTCAACATTACTTATTAGTGAGGTTTCAAGTAATTATGATTCTGGGAAGGGGGCGTGGTTAGAGATTTACAATAGCGGTGTTCAGGATGTATCTCTTAATGGGGTAAGTTTGCGTACTTCATCTTGGTCTGACTGGACGTCGTTTGATTTGCCAAAAACAGTGGTGATTAAGCCGGGTGCGTATTTTATTGTGGCAGGCAAAAGTGATGATGCCATGCAGAGTACAGACCAAATTGCTTATGTGAGTAATCAGTCTAAGGTGCCCAATTGGACTGGTAGCAGTGGTGCAATCGAATTAGTTAAAGGGGGCGTTACGCTTGATTTTGTTCGCTTTGGTAGTAGCCAGGCTCAGCCATTGTCGGCAGGCGCTTGGACAGGGGGAAGTGCTGTAAGTATGCCTGTTTGGGATTATGGCCATTCCCTAGCCCGTACGGGGCCGGTTAAAGGCAATACGCGCAGTGCGCAGGATTGGATAGTGGTGCCGTTTTCTACTCCCGGTGGCCCTAATGATGTGCCTGCTTATGCCACAGATAATGATCACGACGGTATCCCGGATAGCGCTGAAGTTGCAGGTGGCACCTTTGGGGGGATTGATTATTTTGCAATGGGGGCAAGAGCAAATCAGCCGGATATCTTTATTCAAATTGATCATATGAAGTCAATGGATTTAGGAATTACACCGACAAAAGAAGCGCTGCAAAAAGTGGTGGATGCTTTTAAATTACAAAATATTGCAGTGCATTTTGATGTGGGTAATTTATATAATGCAAAATTTAATCCGGTAGACTTTAATTTAGGCGGAAGTCGTTTAAATTCAAGAAATGAAGTGGCTTATAAAACCTGCTTAGGTATCGATTCATCGGAAGGTTGCGCATCTATCTATGACTACAAAAATCTGAGTATGGATATACGTCGCAAGCAAGCTTTTCATTATTTGTTGATGGGTAACTCACAAGAGCTTGATGGCAGATCTGGTTCTTCAGGTCGTGCTGAAGTTGTAGGTAATGATATTATTGTTACTTTAGGTTCTTGGGGCTTGAATGCAGATTCTGCGGGGGAGATTAATGAATTAATTAATTTTCAAGCAGGTACTATTATGCATGAATTAGGTCATAACTTAGGCTTGAAGCATGGTGGTAATGAAGATGTTAATAATAAGCCTAATTACTATAGTGTGATGAATTATCTATACCAAATGAAGGGTTTAGGTTCATCGCCTAAATCAATATCGGCCGTAGAGCGTTATTTTTCTAATAAAGAGGCAAATGGCTTTACTTGGGACTCCCGCTGCAAGCTTGAGGGTGGCCCATGCTCTAGTAGTTTCCGTATTGATTATTCCGATGGAACGGGCCGTACCTTAAATGAAAACAGCCTAAATGAAGCGGATTTAATTGGGCGTGGCGTGTTTACAGGTGTCTATGCAGATTGGGATTTAGACAATAAGCAAAGCGCGGTTAATTATGCTTTGGATCTGAATGATGACGGCACTAAAGGGCTTTTGCGTGATTACAATGATTGGGCTAATTTAAATTTAGCTTTTGCACGTGTAGAAAGTGGCAATAGCGGCGTATCCATGCAAAGGAGCAGTAAAGTGGCAGTTAATCCAATTCTGAACGATAAGCAGCGCTGGGCGGTAGAAGCCAAGCCATCGGCGGCCTTCTTTGCTGCGATGCGTCGTCGTGCCCGCTGACTGGGTTTGGGCCCTGCTGTGTGTGGCAGGGTTTGCTCAGGGGGCCGCGCTGCAGATCAGCGGGGCAAGCGCGATGAAGCCCCTTTCTGGTGAAGTGGAATCGGCCAGGCAGGAGGCGGGGGCGGCGTACTTTAAGCTGGCTGAGGGCGAGGCAGTGGTTGCGCCCTGGCCGCTGGCATGGCGTGCCTTGCCTGAAGGTACGCAGCTGCTGGCAGAGCGTGCGCCTCATCCTGCCGGGCCGGTTAGCCGTTTGCGATTGCTGAAAGGTGATCAGCCATGGCTGGAAATGATTGCGGGTGGCTATGCAGGCACCGTGGTGCAGGATGGCTGGCGGCTGGGGTTTAAAGAGGGCAAGGCCTTGCTAGTGCAAGGTGATGAAAGCCAGCCATTTTTACGCAGAATGCGAATGAAAGATCAGGCCGGAGTAAGCTGGTGTTTGCGCCTGCTGGCTACGCATGATGCGCCGAAGGTGGCCTCTGGCATGGCGCAGGAAGCGCAAATCAAGGCCGATTGGCTGCGCTATTTGCCACGCAAAGGGCGATGCGAGTGATGTGTGGGGTGATTTGCTGATTTAAATGCGGGGCGGGCACGATGTTGTGCCCGCCCCGCATTTTTCAGTGCCTAGGTTTTGTCCCCTAGCCTTAAATAAAGTAATTCAATACGCCGTCTAATCCCACCTGATTAATGCAATACGGCGCTTCGCGTTGTACAAGCGGTTTGGCATGGCAGGCTACGCCAAAGCCTGCTTCTTTAAGCATCGGTAAATCGTTTGCGCCATCGCCCATGGCCACCACCTGATCAATACTCAGGCCCAGCTCGGCCCGGTATTTGATCAGCTCAGATTTTTTGCGCTCTGCATCCACAATATCGCCAATGACTTTGCCAGTGAGTTTGCCGTTTTCAATTTCTAATACATTGGCAATCGTGCGGGTGAGGCCTAGCTTCGCTTGTAGTTTTTCGGTGAAAAAAGTAAATCCGCCCGAAATTAAAAGTGTCTTGGCGCCAGCATCATGAAAGCCTTTGAGCATGATCTCAGCGCCCGGCATCAGTTTAAGCCGCTCGGTATAAACGCGCTCCAGCGCACTTTCGTCTAATCCTGCCAGCAGGGCCACGCGGCGGGTAAGGCTTTCTTTAAAGTCAATTTCACCGCGCATGGCGCTGGCGGTAATGGCAGATACTTCGGCCTTAATGCCTTGCATATCGGCGATTTCATCGATGCATTCAATAGTAATCAGTGTGGAATCCATATCCATCACCACAAGGCCAATATCCTGTACGCGGGTGTCTTCTGGGATAAAAGCAAAATCCAGTTGATTGGATTCGCAAAAATCGGCTACGGCCTCTTCATTGCTGATATCGGCGCCTTGTAAACGAAACGCCTGTTGGTGAATCGCTTCTATGCTGTGCGCACCGGATAAACGGGCGAGTTGTTTTAAGTTTTGCGTAGCAATTTCTGGCGCTTGGATAACAAGACGGTACATATCAACTCTCTGCAGGGCTTGGGGCGAAGGGTTTGATTGTAACTAAACTTGCTGTTTGCCGCGAGAATAGGGGTGGAATAGCCGCTTTATTCCTGAGTCGTATTTTTAAATTGGCTGGATTCACGAACGATGGCTATGTTTTGCCATATGGCTTGGCTTAGCGTGGTTTTTTTGTTTTGAAATGAATAGGAAAAAGCCAGGAATAAATCGCTGATTAAAAAGGGTTGCGGCAGTTTTTCAATTTCTTTTGCATATTCAGGGTGGGTTTTAAGTGATCTGTCGCCCTGGCGCTCTTCTGCTACTGCAATTTGAATCAGCCCTACACTGAGTTTCCTGAATAAATCATCTACGGATTGTGAGCTGTCTTCGCTGGGGATTTGTCTTTGTTTTAATACGCTGGCGGCCATATACCCAGCTTGTACGCCGACTGAGCCATTCAGTGGGGAAAACTGCTTGCCATCCCAGTCATTGCTGCTGTCTTTGCGCCGGTAAACAGAGCGGGTGGTGGTTAGCAGGCGCTGTTCATGCAGAGGCTCTGCCTTGCTATTGAGCGGGTAGGCCGCAATGACCCGCCGCTCGGGTAAGTAGGCGATGCCTATTACGCCATCATAGTTGCCTGACTGTACTTCTTTCAGGCAGCGCTTCCAGGGAAGAGGGTGGTAAATAATATTGACATCAAGCCGGTCTGCCACGGTATTCAGCAGCAAAAAACTATAGCCCGTGCCATTTTTTAAGGTGCTGGGGTAGGCGTCTTCGTTATCAAAACAAAGTTTTACGGTTTCTTTGGCTGCACAGGGCAGCGTCAGGAGGAGGCAAGCAAGGAGGAGAAGGCGTTTCATGGTGCAAACTCACTAAAATCTATCTTTAGCATAGTGTGCCTCCTGCTCTTTGCTCGCTTATTCTTTGCTAATTATGCGCCGCAGCACTTTTTGAATTTCTTGCCACTGCCACAGCTGCAAGGATCATTGCGGCCGATTTTTGGGCCGTCGTTCACAATGGTTTCTACCTTGCCAAATTGTTGATTCAGCCACCAGTGCAATACGTCTTCGATCAGCCATGGCAGCTCGTCAATCAGGGCGTCACGGGCGCTGATGGTGAGCACTTGCTCTTCGTCATCCGGATGGTGGCCTAATTCTAAGGTCAGAATCTTGGCAACGACTTCGTACAAGTCTTCGTTTTCATCCAGCGTGTCTTGCCAGAGGTCTTCACGCAATAAAACACCGGCTCTGAAGCCCGAAGCCCAGTAAGCGCCCAGCGTTTCACGCCATTTTTCATCTATGCCTTCGTCTTGCAAAATGATAGGCACGTATAAAGGCGCTTCGGTTTCTTTATTACGCGCTTTAAGCGAGAAAGCGTCTTGGATGGCGGCGTGGTGGCGGCGGATTAAATCAATAATCTCGTCTTTTTCTGCCGCATCTTTAAATTCTGGTGCCTGGCCTTCAAAAATATGCGGCAGCCATTCTTCTTCCGGCGCTTGCTCCGGGCTGATGGCCAGTGCCACAAAGAAACCATCGATCATTTCCAGATCCATGGTCTCTGCGCCTGTGGCTTCAGACATTAAAAACGCATCTAGGCGTTCTAGTTCGGCTTGCTTTAGTGCTGACATACTCGTATTTCCAATAAGTGTAAAAAAATTCTAAAAATCTAAAAAGTCTGTGTGCACAGAGATCAGGGTAGAACACAGAGCACACAGAGAAAAACTTTATAGGGTGTACAACGACGCAGTCGTTGCGCACCAAGGGCGGTGCGCAAGAAAAGCGACTTTCACACCCTATAAAATCTGATTTTTTTTGCAGTTTACCCTTGGTTTGATCCCTCTGGGTTTGCGTAACTAAATACCTGCCGTGGTAAATCATGTGGGGTTACGCGATATATCGCTGAGTGAGGAAAACCTCACACGCAGCCCGCCAACCCAACCTACAAAACTGATCAATATTAAAGCAAAGAATTTACTTCGCTTTTCTCCGTGTGCTCTGTGTTCTCATTTAGCTCTGTGTCTACAGATTTAGGGTTTGAATGGGTTAATTCCCACCTCGCAGCAATCCCAACAATGCTGCCGTATCCATCTTGCCTGTGGCGTCGCCGCCTTCGAGTAGGCTGTCGGCGAGGTCGCGTTTTTCGGCGTGCAGGGCCAGTATTTGCTCTTCGATGGTGTCTTGCGCCACCAAGCGGTAAATGGTGACTGGTCTTTGCTGCCCCATACGGTGCGCTCGATCCGATGCTTGGTCTTCAACCGCTGGATTCCACCATGGGTCCAGATGAATCACATAATCGGCTGCGGTCAGGTTTAAGCCTGTGCCACCGGCTTTTAAGCTGATTAAGAACACATCACCGATCCCGGCTTGAAAAGCATCGACGCGTTTTTTGCGCTCCAGCACCGGCGTGCTGCCATCCAGATATTGGTAGCTGATGCCTTTTTGTTCCAGCCATTCACGCACAATCGCCAGATGATCGACAAACTGGCTGAAGACCAATGCTTTGTGTTTGTTTTCCAGCAGCTCTTCGGTGATGTCGGCAAAGGCGGCGAGTTTACTGCCTTCTAGGGTTGAATTGGGAAGCGTGAGCTTGGGATTGCAACAAAAGCGGCGTAAACGGGTGATTTCGGCCAGTACCCGCATGGCACGGTTTTCATCCCCGCCTGCGGCATCGAGTTTTTCTACCGCCTCTTGGCGTAGCGCTTCGTATAAATGGCGCTCGTCTTTGGATAATTCGACTTTCAGCGTGATCTCGGTGCGTGGCGGTAATTCGCTCAGCACCTGCGTCTTGGTGCGGCGCAGGATAAACGGTTGGATCAGTTTTTTCAAATGCTGTTTGGCGGTTTTATCACCGCGCTCGATCGGGCCGCTGAATTTGGCGGCAAAACGCTCTTTCGATCCTAGGAGGCCTGGGTTGATAAAGCGGAATAAATTCCATAACTCGCCAAGATGGTTTTCCACCGGCGTGCCACTGGCAATGACTTTAAAGTCGGCATTGAGCGCCATCGCAGCCTGGCTGCGTTTGGTGGCAGAATTCTTAATGGCCTGCGCTTCATCCAATACCACGCTATGCCAGTGCTGGGCGGCAAAGGCTTCGCTGTCTTGCTGCAACATGCCATAGCTGGCAATCACCAAGTCAAAAGGGCCTAAGTCGCTCAGATCACGGTTGCTGTGATAAGTCTGCACTTTAAGCGTAGGCGCAAAGCGCAGTGCTTCGGCCTGCCAGTTGAGCGCTACCGAAAGCGGGGCAATCACTAGGGCTGGGCCTTGTGGCGCGCGTGTGAGCAGCAGCGCCAGTGCTTGTACCGTTTTGCCCAAGCCCATATCGTCAGCGAGGCACGCCCCCACGCCCCAGCGTGCTAAACGGGATAACCATTGAAAGCCTTCCAACTGATAATCGCGCAAGGTGGCTTGCAGGGTGGAGGGCACTTCAGGCTGAAAGTCGGCCAGTGAATCCAGCTTGGCCACCTGCGCCTGCCACTCAGCATCGCTTTGTAAATCGCCCACTTCTCCTGCCAGCTCGGCTAAAAGCGGTGCGGTGAGTGCGCTGATTTTTAGCCCGTCTTTGCCCATCTCGGCCAGCACACGCAATTCATCTAAACGCTTTTTAAAGGCCTCGGTCAGCGCCAGGTAGTCGCCATCGCCCAGCGGCAGAAAGCGGCCTTCGGCCTTATCCATCATTTGCAGCAATTCTCTCAGCGCCAGCACGCGGCCATCGTCTAGCGTCAGCTCGCCACCTGCGACAAACCACTCGCCTTGTTTTTTAACCGTGAGCGACATTTGCGCAAGGCCGCGCGTGCTGTTTAAGCGGAAACGCTCGCCTTCAGGCCACACCAGTTGCAAGGTGTCTTCGCCAAAGGTTTTCAGCTCGGCCAGTAGCTCGAGGCATAGCTCGGGGTGGAAAAGCTCCCACTCAACGCCATTTTGCTCGGCTTGGCTGAGGGTCGGTGAGCCATCCACCACGCGTTTCAGGCGTTTCTTTTCTGCACTTAGATCGCGCACGGCCTGCACGGCACGGCCTTCGATTTCCCCGAGTACATTCACACTGCCTTTGGCAGGCGTCATCCAGCTGCCGTCAGCGAGCGGGCGCACCAAGAGCTGCATACGCAGGCCTTCTTGTAGTGGCAAAAGATGCGCATAAAGCGTGGCATCTGCGTCTATGGATTCCACATGCGCGGCCAGCTCGGGCAGGTCTGAGTGAATGGCGATATGCGGGGCAATCGCGGTAATGACATCCACTAGCTGCGCTTTGGCGGCAACGGGCACGGCCAGCCCTGTACCTAAAATACCGGCAATTTGTTTGATTTCGGGGCTGCTGCTGTAAATAACTAAGCGGGTTGGGGTTTCTTTTTTCCAGATCAGCGAGGCTTGGCTATCCATCTCTGGATCAAGTTGCAGGGTGATCTGGCCTTGTTTTTCTTTAAGCAGCAGCGCCACTTCACCCTTGGCAATATCGATACGCACATCGGGCGCATCAAACCAAAATAGCGCCGGGTGGCCAATTAAATGAGCAAGTGCTGCCTCGGCATCCAGCTCGTATTCGCTGCCGCCGTAGTAGTTGTTATATGATTTTCTGATACAGCTGGCGACGCGCTTATCCTGATCGCTCATGGCTGGCAAGGTGTCTTGCTCTTGCAGCATGCGGCGCAGCGCCACGGCGCGGCCCTTGCTCCAAATGCCTTTGGCGCTTTTCTTTTGCTCACGTGGATCAATACGAATATCGCCGTGACTGGTTTCAATCAGCCAGGCGATGCGGGCATCGCTGCTGCTGGCCGGTGTGCCTGCTTTAAGCTGGCTGAGTGCCACCAATGCGCGCTGCCAGCCTTCTTCTCGCTTAATCGCCGAAATCAGCGGTGTAAGCTGCTGCTGCGCGTGCCAGCCAGGGGAAAGCAGTGGCTTGCCAAATTGCTGGAAAAGCAGCACATCCAGCTCGGCGGCAATCCATTGATAGCCATTTTTTACTGCTTTGGCGCGGGCGGTGAGGAGCTTCTGGCACCAGCTATCATCGACATCGGCGTCTTGCCAGAACAATGCCAGCGCTTCAAACAGGCCATCGCAATCATTGGGTTGATAATGATAGCCGGGGCGTGCGCTGATCAGCGGCGTGCCTTGCGCTAGGTGGTCGACCAAAGAATGCAACGCAAAATAGCAGTTAGCGTGTTTTTGTTTATAGCCATCATCCACCTGCGCCTTAGCCAGCTTAATGCTGGCCGGTGTGTTCAAGCCCAGCAGTGCCACGGTATAGAGCAGGCCGTTGGTATCAGTTAGAAAATATTTACGCTTGCCGCTGGCCTGTTTCAGCGCTTTCAGTAGCGAGTCGTAAATTTCTACTGCAATGCTGTATTCACCGCGCAGGGTGGCCAGTGCCGCCAGATTTTCGGCTAAATACTGTGCGGGGGTTCTTCGCTGGATCAGTTTGAGCTGGGCAAAATCGCCCCGCAGCAGAGCATGGGCAGCCAACTGGGCTGATAGCTGCGGCCATTGATCAAAGCGCTGCTCAAAGCCACTGAGGGCGTACTGATACATGGCGTTGCAATCAGTCAGATACCAAGCGCTGCTTTGCAGGGCATCTAGCAATAACTGACATTGGATTTCTTCATCTAACAGCCCGAATAAAATCTGACCGCTTTCGCTGGCGAAAAAATGCTGCGCGACGCGATCGGCGAGGCCAGAGCGCTGTCGCCATTCATTAACGATTTCAATTTGCCCGCAAAATGCAGAAAACAGGATCTCGCGCTGGCAAAAGTCTTCTGGGTAGTTTTTCCATGGCGAGTATTCGTGCTGCTGGGTCAGCAGATCACGCACACTGCCCACCCAGCTGGGCAACCAGCCGCTTTGTTTTAGCTTTAGTAGGGCAGGGAAAACAAATTCGTTTTCCAGTACATAGCCCATGCCCGTTTGCAATGTCGCCATTTTTTGCAACATCAGCCTAGCTAGGCAGGCTTTGACCGCGGGCTGATCATAGGCTCTGCCATTGGCCATTTTTTCTTTACGCAGCTGCATCAGTGTAATCAGACGTACCTGGGGCATAGGCTCTTGAAACAGCGCCATGGCGTAGATGAGTGGCAGATCGTCGGGATGAATGGCTGAGAGTTTATGAGTCTGAGGCATAGAGGCTTATGAATGTGGAATGAGGCAGAATTAAAGTGAAGGCCAGAGCACAGCCTGGGCAACGATGACACTCTGACCATTGAACGTGGCCGAGGGCGAGCCATACAGCTGATAGCCCATATCTAGTGCTTCGCTAATTCTATGGCAAAAACTGGCGTCATCCGGGCCTGTGATTAAGCGGTAGCGGGGCAGATTATTGGGAGGTGAAGATGCGGATGCTGTATTCATTTGGGCTCTATATGCTTTTATAGGCGCGGTTTGAACCGCGAGAGTTTGCTGATGCGAATAGCCTAGGGTGGCTTAGGCCACCCTTGATGCTGATGAGCAGACTGATCCATTTCGGCCGTAACCCACCATCACGCTGCGGTGGCTTACGGCTAGGCGCTTGTTGTCTATTTATTTAATCTTCCAGTCTGCCTAACTCACCCTAAGGATAATCGGCACATCAATGTCTCAATGGCTTAACTCATGCAATAGCTCTTTTACTCTGACCACACGCAGGGTGCTTTCTGGCCAATTCCCTTCTACCCGCAATTTATCCTGGCCACTCATTTTGTAGTTCTTTTTGTTCTGGATGAGCTTAATGATTTTCATCGGCTCGATCACGGTATTAGTAGTAAAGCTGATGACGATAGCGTTGTCGGCAGCGTCGATTTTAGCAATGCCAAGGGTGCCTGCAATCATACGCAGGCGGTGGCAATCGAGTAGCACTTTGGCAGGCGCAGGTAAGAGGCCAAAGCGGTCGATCAGCTCTTGCATGATGTCATCCAGATCGTCATTGCTTTCACAATGGGCTAGGCGTTTATACAGGCTGAGCCGCTCGTTCACATCGGGGCAGTATTCGGCTGGCAGTAGGGCTGGGGCGCGCAAATTGATTTCGGTGGTCACGCCCAGTGGCTGGGATAAATCGGGCTCGATGCCTTTTTTGAGTGATTTAACCGCTTCTTTGAGCATCTGGCTGTAGAGCGAGAAGCCAATTTCTTGCATCTCGCCTGATTGCGAATCACCCAGCACTTCACCCGCACCACGGATTTCCAAATCGTGCATGGCCAGATAAAACCCTGCACCCAATTCATCCATCATCTGAATCGCTTCAAGGCGCTTTTTAGCGTCGCCGGACAGTGCTTCTGGCTCGGGAACCAGTAGATAGGCGTAAGCCTGGTGATGGCTGCGGCCAACGCGGCCACGCATCTGGTGTAATTGCGCCAAGCCAAATTTATCGGCGCGGTTCATCAAAATGGTATTGGCGTTGGGGATGTCGATCCCGGTTTCGATAATCGTGGTGCAAAGCAGAATATTGAAACGCTGCTGGGCAAAGTCACGCATCACATGCTCAAGATCTCGCTCCCGCATCTGGCCATGGGCCACGCCCACACGGGCTTCGGGCAAGAGCGCCGTGAGTTTTTCGCGCATATTGTCGATGGTATCGACTTCATTATGCAAAAAGAACACTTGGCCGCCGCGCTTTAGCTCGCGTAATACCGCTTCACGGATAATGCCGTCGCTGAATTTGGCGAGAAAGGTTTTAACCGCCAGACGTTTATTCGGTGCAGTGGCAATCACAGAAAAGTCACGCAAGCCTTCCAGACTCATCGCCAGTGTGCGAGGAATCGGTGTGGCGGTGAGGGTGAGTACGTCCACATCGGCGCGCAGCGCTTTAAGCTGCTCTTTTTGCCGCACCCCAAAGCGGTGTTCTTCGTCGATAATGACAAGACCCAGTCGGTTGAATTCCACATCCGGCTGCACCAGCTTATGCGTGCCGATCACAATGTCCACTGTGCCGTCGCTCATGCCTTTCATGGTGGCCGTGGCTTCCTTGGCGCTTCTAAAGCGCGAGATTTCGGCTACTTTAATTGGCCAGTCAGAAAAACGATCGCTAAAGGTTTGGAAGTGTTGCTCGGCTAATAGCGTGGTGGGCACCAGTACGGCCACCTGCTTGCCACCGGCTACCGCTGCAAAGGCGGCGCGCAGCGCCACTTCGGTTTTACCAAAGCCCACATCACCACAGACCAGCCTGTCCATCGGCTTATCAATACGCATATCCACCAGTACGGCTTCAATCGCTGCGGCCTGATCGGCAGTTTCGTCAAAGCCAAAGCCTGCGGCAAAGGCGGCGTAATCGTGGAAATCCCATTCAAAGGCATGGCCCTTACGCGCGGCGCGGCGGGCGTAAAGGTTAAGTAGCTCGGCAGCGGTGTCTCTGACTTGCTCGGCCGCTTTACGCTTGGATTTATCCCAGCTGCCGCTGCCCAGTTTATGTAAGGGTGCAGCGTCTGCGCTGCCACCAGAATAACGGCTGATGACGTGTAGCTGGCTGACAGGCACGTAGAGCTTATCGTTGCCTGCGTATTCGATGACCACCAGTTCGGTTTCACCCTCGCCCAGATCCATGCTGGTCAGGCCAGAGTAGCGGCCAATGCCGTGGCCTTCGTGTACCACGGCATCGCCAATTTTTAGCTCGGATAAATCACGCAACATCGCATCGGTATTGCTGCGTTTTTGCTGACGCTTGCCACGGCTTTGCGCTACCACCTCGTAAAGATTGGCTTCGGTGATAATGGCTAAGTGGTCGTTATCCAGAATAAAGCCGTGGTAAAAGGGGGCTGCGGCTAGCAGCACCTTATCTTTACTCGCTTTGATGTCGGACCAATTGTCGATCAGCTTGGGTTTTAGCCCGTATTCGGCAAAAAACTGTGCCATGGTTTCGCGGCGACCCAGGCTTTCGGCGCAGAGCAGGATACGGCCACTGTAGCTGGCAATAAAATCACTGAGCTTGCTGATCGGGTTGTCGCTGCGGCGGTCCACATTTAAAGCGGGCAGGGCGGTGGTTAACGTTGACTCACCGCTAATAAACTCGATACGACGGTGTTTTTTTAAGCCGCTAAATAGGGCATCAGGGCTGAGGTAAAGATCTTTAGGTGGCAGAATCGGCCGTTCTTTATCGCCGGATAAATTTCGGTAACGGTCGGCGGTTTCCGCCCAGAATTGCTCGGCAGCCTGCAATAACTCGCCATGCTGCACCAACACCGCGTCTTTGGGGAGGTAATCAAACAGCGTGGCGGTTTGCTCAAAAAACAGTGGCAGATAGTATTCAATCCCGGCCGGGGTGCTGCCGTTGCCAATTTCTTTATAAATACGCGCCTTGCTAGGGTCGCCTTCAAATACTTCCCTAAAGCGCTGCCTGAACTGGGTGCGTCCCTTTTCATCCAGCGGAAACTCACGCGCGGGCAGTAGGCGAATTTCGGGAACAGGATAAAGGCTACGCTGGGTGTCTACATCGAAAGTGCGGATGGTTTCGATCACATCGCCGAATAAATCCAGCCGGTAAGGCAGGGTAGAACCCATGGGGAATAAATCAATTAAGCCGCCACGAATCGAAAATTCACCCGGGCCATACACCTGGGTAACGTGGCTGTAACCTGCAAAGGCCATATCGGCACGCAGCTGATCTGCATCAAGCTTCTCTCCCTTATTCAGGAAGAAAGTGTAAGCCGCCAGATATTCTACCGGGGGTAAAACACCCATTGCCGTTTGTACCGGCACAATCACGACATCAGCCTGGTTTTGACGGATTTGCCATAAAGCCGCCAGACGCTCTGAAATTAAATCGTGGTGAGGGCTGAAATGATCGTAGGCCAGCGTTTCCCAATCAGGGAAAAGCACGATATTTTTTTCTGGGGCCAGAAAGCTGAGCTCTTCTTTTAAGCGGCTGGCCACCTGCGCATTGGATGTAAACACCACCAAAGGATGCGAAACATCGGCGTAATGGCTTAATGCCAAAGCATCGCCGGAGCCATGTAAGGCATTGATTTGGGTACGTTGGCCGTTCAGTGGAAGTGCAGGTAGTGTCATGGCAGATGGCATTCTTAGAAAGCGTAGTGGCGGATTATACCCGTCCTGCCTGATCTGTTTGAGAAAGCTGGGGCTTGATTTTTTTGGGTAACTATCTAATGATGCTTACCAAATATTAGATTTACCTGTTAGGTATCTAAAAAAATAATTAGTTTTGGGGAGAGCAATATTAATGCGTAGGCCATGGCTACAGCAGCTTCTTATTGCTTCAGTATATAGCCTGTCTGGGTTTCTTAGCTGGAAGTTGTCATCGGGGCAGCATTTATTTAACTTACATACCGGTGTGGGTGTTGCGGCATTATTATTATGCGGTTCACGTACTTTATTGACGATTGCATCCGTTTCGTGGCTGTTGCCAGCTTTACAAGGTTACCCTTTATGGGGTGTGGTGCAACTCTCTTTACTTGAGGTTTTGCAGCCTTTACTGATTGTTTCATTATTGCCGCGGTTTGTGCTGGATGGAGAGCTGAGGGTAAAAGACAGCTTGCGATTAATCCTTGCCGGCCCGTTGGTGGGGGCCTTTTTTGGGGCCAGTTGTGGCGTTTTGATTCAAAGTGTTTTCTTTCCCCTTCCTTCTGTTGCCCTTTTTTCTGACTGGGTTTCATGGTGGCTGGGCGACGCCTTATTTATTCTGATTGTTGTTCCTCTTTGCCTTGGTTTATTGCACCAAAAAGCCATTGTCTGGCCTGGGCGTTTGCCTGAAATGATGCTGATAGTGGCCATCGCCAGCTTTGGTGCCATTTTATTGCGACAGTTTCATGGCTATCAGGAGCTGATGTTTTTATTGTTTCCACTTATGATTTGGTCTGCCCTTCGTTTAGGCCATGTGGGTAATGGTGTGCTTGGGATTGTGGTCGGTTTACTGGCCATTTTTTCTCATTCTGGCTCGGTGTGGCCCGGCGGCTTGTTATCGAGCTTATTGCTGCTGCTTTCTGTCGTCGTAACGGGGGTGGTGCTGGCGGCTTCAAATCAGGAAGAATTTGTAGCCGCAAAAAGCACTCGCCTTGCTGCTCAGGTATTTGGCAATGCCAGTGAAGGCATTCTGATTACCGATGCCAACGCCAGAATTGTGGCGGTGAATCCGGCATTCAGCCGGATTACAGGTTTTGATTCTGCAGATGCCATTGGCCGTGTTTCTCGGATGTTTAATCAGCGCGGCAGCGGGCGGGCCGTTAATCAATCCATGCTCTCCGAGCTGCAGGCTTATGGGCATTGGCAGGGTGAGATGGAAGACCGGCGGAAAAATGGTGAAACCTATCCGGCTTGGCTGTCTATCAGCGCGGTGCGGGATGAGCAAGGTGGAATGAGTAATTACGTGGGTGTTTTTTCTGATTACACCCATAGAAAAGAAGCTGAACAGCGCTTGTTTCATCTGGCAAATCATGACCCGCTGACCGGCTTATATAATCGGATGGCCTTGCAGGATCAGCTGCACAGTGCGGTGCAGCGGGCAAAAGAGAGCCAGTTTGCGGTGCTCTTTATTGATCTGGATCGCTTTAAAACGATTAATGACACTCTGGGGCATGAAGTTGGCGATGCAATGCTGGTGATTGTGGCGCAGCGCTTACAAAATGCTTTAAATGAAAAGGATGTACTGGCCCGGATTGGCGGCGACGAATTTACTATCTTACTTGAAAATACGGTGTGCCTTGAGCAAGTGGGCCAAGTGGCGGAGCGTTTGCGCCAGGCCTTGATTCAGCCTTGTTTGATTAATGGCCAGGAATTATTTGTCAGTTGCTCCATCGGGATCAGCGTTTATCCAAGCGATGGTAAAACACCGGCTGCACTACTTAAAAATGCCGATGTGGCAATGTACAGGGCAAAAGAAACCGGCAAAAACAATGTGCAGTTTTTTGCAGCCAATATGAATGATATGGCACTAGAGCATCTGATGATGGAAAACGGCTTGCGTCATGCATTAGAGCGTAAGCAATTTTGTTTGCATTATCAGCCTAAAATTGATCTGGCAAGCGGGCAGTTAAGTGGCCTAGAAAGCCTGATCCGCTGGAATCATCCCAGCCTTGGTCTGGTGCCGCCAGTAAGTTTTATTCCGCTTGCAGAAGAAAATGGCCTGATTGTTGCCATTGGAGAATGGGTGTTGTTTGAGGCTTGCAGGCAAATGCGTGTCTGGCTGGATGCAGGTTTTAATATTCCTCATGTAGCAGTGAATTTATCGCCCCGCCAGTTTCAAAAAGCTAATCTGGTGCAGCAGGTAAAAATGGCGCTCACAAATACGGGCCTTGCTGCTTCCCGTTTAGAGCTTGAAATTACTGAAAGCATGATCATGCAGGATCCGCAACGCGCTGTGCAGACCTTGAATGAGCTGAAAGCCATGGGCGTGATGCTGGCCATTGATGATTTTGGTACGGGTTATTCATCGCTTTCAAACCTGAAACACTTCCCGATTGATAGCCTGAAAATTGACCGCTCCTTTGTAGAGGGGCTGCCGGAAGACACGGATAATGCGGCCATTACCGAGGCAATTATTGCCATGGCGCGAAAATTACGCCTTTCTGTGGTGGGTGAAGGCGTAGAAACGACGCAACAAATGTTATTCTTGCGCAAAAGTGGCTGCCAAAGTGTGCAGGGATATTTATATTCTCGTGCATTATCGGCAGATGATCTCGAGATTTATCTGGCCCGGCAAGGGCTGGTAACAGCCGACTCCATTTTATAATTCATTTTGAAATCGCCTGAAGAGCGGTTGATGATGGTGATCTATAAAGAGGGTCGGCGTTTTATTAGGTACAGAACTGATGCAAAAAAAATTAATTCACGGCTTTCATGCTGTGTCTTCCCGTGTAAAGCGTTTTCCAGACAGCGTTTTAGAATTGTTTTTTAATGGCAATCGCGCTGACCCACGCGCTAAAGAGCTGCTGAAATTAGCAGAGCAGCAGGGTGTGCATGTGATTATGGTGGATGCCGCCCGCTTGGATGGCATGACAGGGCACGCCCGCCATCAAGGCGTAGCGGCGATGATTGATGCGGGTAAATCCTATGTGGTGCTGGAAGACGTTCTGGAAGACTTGAGCGAGCCACCATTTTTGCTGATTCTGGATGGGATTACCGATCCGCATAATCTGGGCGCTTGCCTGCGCGTGGCGGATGCAATGGGCGTGCATGCTGTGATTGCACCTAAAGATAAATCGGTGAGCATTAACGCCACTGTATCTAAAGTGGCTTGCGGCGCTGCTGAAGTTATCCCTTACATCATGGTCACTAATTTGGCGCGTACTTTGCGTGATTTAAAAGACCAGAATGTCTGGATTGTGGGAACGGACGCCGATGCTAAAACCGACTTGCATCATTTTAACCAAACCGGCCCGCTGGCCTGGGTATTGGGTAATGAAGGCGAAGGCATGCGCCGCCTGACGCGTGAATCCTGCGATACCTTGGTATCTATCCCGATGTTTGGTTCGGTAGAAAGCTTGAATGTATCGGTTGCCAGCGGGATTATTCTTGCTGAAAGCCGCCGTCAGCGTGAAATGAATAAATAAAGATTGAAGCTCCCCTTGCCATGTTTTTTTATAGGTTTGGGGGAGTGCACTCTTTTGTTCTGAGCGGATTTTCCAAACACATAAATGGTCTACACTGGCATAAATTTGCAGTGGAGCTCTTATGTATAGACTGATTTTATTATTTCTTTCTGCTTCCGCCTGTGCCAATGAATGGCCCACGATTAATATCTGCGATGATGTTGCAGAGTGGCCGCCCTATACCTTTTATGAGCGTGAAAAGGGGGTTAAAACCCAGAGTGTTAAAGGGTTTTCTGTTGATGTTATACAGGCTGTCTTTGTAAAAAATAAAATTAAATATAAAATTGAATTATTGCCATGGAAACGATGTATGTTTGAAGTGGAGCAGGGTAAGCAATATCAGATGATATTAAATGCAACAAAAAACCCGGATCGTGAACGGGCATATCTCTTTTCTGATTCATTTTATCAAACACATTATTATTATTTTTACTCTAAAAAAACACACCCCACGGGGTTGAGTATTAAATCACAAGCTGATTTAAATAATTACACAATGGGGGGTATCAACGGCTATGCCTATTCAGCGCTGGTGGATGTAAATAAAGAAAAGATAAGCAGAACGGTAGATTACATTGCTTTAGTTAAAATGCTGCATGCAGGCCGGGTCGATGTTTTTGCTGAAGATATTGAAGCAATTACGGGAATGGGTGAGGTTGGGGCCTACGATTTTATAGGGGATGCCCAGCTGGGTATGGCGATATTGCCAGGCGTGGAAGAAAATAAATTCCATATGATCTTTACCAAAAAAGACCCGCTGGGCAAAGCGCTGAGAGATTTAATAAATAAAGAAATACAGCAAATGAAACGCTCTGGCGAACTCAATAAATTGTTAATAAAATACGTAAAATAAATAAGAGCTAAGAAGCTGTACGCCCTGCTAATAAGGTAAGCGGCCAGATGATGGTGATTTCAGTCTGCCATTCTTCAGCCAAAGCATTCCTGAGTGTATCAACGGGGTCATACCCTTCCTGCTGAATAAATAGTGCAGTGGCCGACCAGCTTTGCACATAGCCCAATAATTGCTCTAGCTGCCATTTTTCTCTAAGCTCAAAGTTTGGGCTGCATAGCTGGGAAAATGGAAAAGACAGACTGGCATAGCCATTTTCAACGTGTTTTCTCTCTGGTGGCCAATAAGCGCCCACGCCGTTTTGATAAAAGTCCTGGAATAGTTGATTAATATGCTCATCGCCAATGATGGGCGTGCCATAGCACCAAGCGGCAATCAGCCCCTCTTTTTTTAAAACTCGCTTTGCTTCCGTATAAAAAGCATCCAAATCAAACCAGTGCAGTGCCTGAGCAATGCAAATAAGATCCACGCTATTGGGCAGTAGATGGCTATCTGCTGCGCTGGTGCACCGGGTAAGTATCTTTGGATTTTTTGGGAGTAAATCAAGCTGTGCTTGGCTGATATCACTGGCCAGGACAGATTCAAAGTGTAAGGCTAAATCAGTGCTTGCCTGACCACTTCCCGCACCACAATCCCATGCCTGTTGCCGCTCAGGGCAGAGCCCAGCCAGCCACTCAAAAAGAGCTTTGGGGTAATGCGGTCTACTTGTGAAATAGTGTGCTGAAACCTGTGAAAAGTGATCCGACATGGCTTACTCCTGTGCTGGCCGGATCAGTTTCCAGGCCATCGCCCCCAATACCCCTACTGCCAAAACCAAAGCCGCCCATAGTCCATAGCTGCGAGCGGATGAGGGGGAACTGGCCAGAGCTGGTGCCGGAGCAGCTGTTTTAGTGAGCAGAGCGCCCGCTGTTGCTGACGCGGCTACGTTGCCGATGATTAGATCTGCAGTATTCAGTGCCGCGCTGCTTACCCGTGCATTGCCAAAGGCCAATACAAATGGCGCTTGCCCGCGGGCGACGAAGGCGATTTGCTGGGGTATCCAGCCCGCTTTCAGTTGCGGCAGGCCTTGGCCTAGCCCGCCACTGCTTTGATTCACACTTAAACGCCAGTAGCGATGGTTGTTGGGGCTGATGGATAGCGCAGGGCTGTGGGCTTCGCTGGATTTGCTTTGTAAGCGATAGAGCGTGGTGCTTTGCTCGCTCTGCCAGGGCTCGGCAGGGGTGGCGCGGCTGGCCAGCGATGCTTGCACCACGGTGTTGAGCTGCGGCAAGGTCAGCTCCAGCCTATCAATTGGGGCATGCACGCCCAGATCAAATTGATATTCTCCGGCTTGTTGACGTTGTGCGGTGACAGGCGCAAGCCATGCTCTTTTTGCCGGGGCAGATTGCGCTATGGATGATTGCAGGCGCACTTCTTTAAGTGTAAGCGGGGAGTCGCTGCTGATGCGCAGATATTTGGCGCGGATGCCGCCCAATTCCACTTTCGGCTGGCTGAGCGTTTGGCCTTGATAATCAAGCTGGATGATTTCTGTGCTGCCCAGCGCCCGCCATTGTTGCAAATCGTCACTGGCAGCTAGCCTGATCTGGCCCTGATAGTTGGCTTCCTGCCAGCTCAGAATCAGCGACTCTAGCTGCCCTTTGATTTGCGAGGCGTCAACAATATAGCTGAGCTCCTGCTGCTTGCTGACGGTATGGCTCTGTGCGTTGAGTTGTCCGTTGCTGCTGATTTGAATCGAAACATCACGCTGCTCAGTGCTGGACTTGCTGCCATAAGGAAAAAAACGCAGGGCGGTCTGGCTGAGCTGATTTTGTTGAGGTGCTGCGTTTGTTTCCAGCGCATAGGGCACCAGCTCGCCCGCCGCGTTGAAAACCCGTAAATCGCCTAAGTCGGCCCTCTGGCTAAATTGATATACCGTGACAGGCACACCCAGCCGGTAAAAGGGCGATGATTCACTTAATAACAAGGCTTGCTGATGGCTGAAAACAGCAGGTGTTAGCGGCGAAGGCAGCGGCGCTGCCGTGGGTTTTTTTGCCCAAACTAGGGGGCTGATACATAAGATCAGCGTGCAGATTAATCTCATGGCTCTTCCTTTTTGGGCGGCAGCGGTGATAAATAGCCAATGATAAGCAGTAAGACGCCCACACCAATAAAGCTGATGATGCGCTCGATGCCGCTGATTCTGGACAGATCAAGCATAAACAGCTTGCCGACCACGATGACGAGCAGTGCCGCGCCGCTAAACCAGAGTGATCTGTCGGTTTTTCGGGTGGCATAGAGCATTAAGCCAAAGGCAAGTAACGTCCAGAATATTGAAAGCGCAGCTTGCACCAGTGTCGATTGCAATAGTGGCCCCAGCTGATAGGGCACATCGCCCCAGTGATGCAAGGTGCGCAGCAATACGCCGTTCAGCCAGACAAACAGCGTGGCACCTGCGCCGATTTTTAGCCATTGCACTGGCAGCCCGCCGCGCAGCTTGTCCACTCGGTAGAGCCACAGCGCCAAGAGGGCAAAGATACCGATCTGAATTAAATCCAGCGGATTGATCAGCGGCCAGCGGCTGCCGGCCTGGCTGAGGTTGGCGTAGAAAGTCCATAGCCACATCACCAACATCACCGGTGCGCAGGCAATGGCCAGCAGGCGCAGCATGCTGTCCCGTTTGGCAAATTGCAGTGCCGCCAGTGAAAACAGCCCCCATGCCAGCATGAATATCTGTTGTAAGCTGCTGGAATGCAGTGCTTCTAATAAAGAAAACGGAAACGCCAGCAGGTGATGCAGGCCGCGCAGCAAGGCGCCGTTAAACCAGATAAATAAGGTAGCGAGGGCGGTGTAAGCCAGCCAGCTGGGTAGCTCGGCATCGGCGGAAGTCGATTTAAAATCACGCCATGCCAGATACAGCGCGCCAAGCACTGCGAGTTGTGCCAGCTCCAGTAAATTAAGCAGCGGCAGATAGCGAATATTGAGCAAGCTGCCATCGTTAAAGTTAGCCGCCAATAGCCATGCCCAAAGCACCAGTAATATGCCGCGTAGCGCATGGCGGCTTGCCACCGATGCGTAAGACGCCTCTGTGGCAAAGCGTTTCAGCATCAGGATGGCGATGATGGATGCGCTGCTCCAGAACAGCGCAAATACCGCTTGTATTCTGAGCGAATCAAGCAGCGTGCTCAGGCTGTAAATCTCATCGCCCCAATGGTGGAAGACTCTGAGTAATTCGGCGTTCAGCCATAAAAATCCCAGCGTCAGCAGAACAGGGGCTGTCCATTTGGATAGATCAAGCAGCTGCAGGCTTAGTAACTTTCGCTTCCAGGCTATGAGCGCCACTACACCTGATCCAAGGGCAATATCAAGCGGGTTAAGTAGCGGCAAATAAGGCAGCGGATCAGGATTGCCGTCGCTGCCCAGCGCAAACAGTGCCCACAGCAGTAAGCCAGCCGCCAGCGGAGCAGCGCCTGCAATAAAATAGCTTTGGGAAAAGCGGGCAATGGGCCAGCGTATTTTGCTGCCGTAGCTCGCCAGCAGCCAAAGCACGGCGGCGCAGATGATGGGCCATGCGGTAGCACGCCAAACGCCTTCAGGCACGGCTTGGCTAATCAGCCAAGCCAGCTCGGCGGCAATTAAAATACTGGCCAGCCAAATACCGACGGTGTGCAGGATGGGCAGCGCTTGCTGATCTTCGTCTTCATGCCGCCATAATAAATAAAGTGCCAGCGGCAGGGTCAGCGGCCATGCCAGCAAGCCCCAGCCTGCCAGTGGGTGAGTGTGCGTTGCCAGCACCGGCATGCTGATTAGCGCCAGCAGAGGAAACAGCGCCAGAGCGGGCAGGCGCAGCAGCGGCCATTGCCATTTTTTGCAAGCTAGGCTGGCAAGCAATGCGCTGAAAGCGGCAAATAGGGCGATGGCTGAGGACTGCTCTGTGTGGATAATAAATTGCCAGATTTCATTTAGGCCTGCGCCTGTCCACCACAGTAATCCCCACGCTGCGAGAAGGGGGGAAATCATTTTTCCAGGCCTAAACCAAGCCAGAGCCGCTTCTTTTTGCATTAAATAGCCACTGAATAAGCCCGATAGCGCCAGCATCAGGCCGCCGATATAGCCGCTGTTCAGGATGGCTAAGGCATTGTCGGCTAAGGGGCCGCTATGGTTAAAGAAGGCAATGCCTGCAATGATTTGCAAAGCCAGAGCGCAGCAGAGTGATCGCAGCCGCTCTTGGCGTAAGCTCACCCAGATAATCGCTGCTGCTTCAACGGCCCAGCTGGCGGCAGTGGTGCGGGCATCAAAGGCCAGTGGGATGGCCAGCGTGGCAAACAGCACGCCCAGCGCAAGTAAAGCTTCAAACAGCAAACGCAGCTCGTCGCGTTTTTTTGCCCTTAAAAACTGTGCAATCGACAGATAAAAAGCTGAAAGCACCACGGCGCTGCCAGCGAGCGCAAATTCAATATCATGGACCAGCGCAGCTTGCAGGCCAAAGGCGGCCAGCGGTGTGCCAAAAATCAGCGTGCCATCAACATAGCTTTTAAGTGCCACTTGTTGGCGCAGGGCGTAGAGCAGGGCAATGCCTACATAAAACAGGAAAAATAAAATTAAGAAGGGCTCGGTACTGGCGAGCAGCTCGGGCTTATATTTAAGCGCGCCCCAGCTGGTGGCAATCCCAAAGGTAAACACAAAGCCCAGTAAATTAAGCGGCCGCCATGTTTTATACCAGGCCATTGCAAAAATGCCGGCGTTAAGCAGGGCAAAATAGCTGAATAGTGCAATATGGCTGCCCTGGCCTGTTGACGTCAGGATGGGCGCTAAAAAGCCCCCCGTAATGCCCATCACCGCCAGCGATCTGGCATCTTGTTTGATGGCTAAAATAGCCGAAAACACACCGACCAGTATCAAAAATACCAGCGCAAATCCGGCAGGAATCACTGCAAATTTCAGCGCGGTAAAAGCGGTGAGGTACAGTACCCCTACGCCGCCGCCTTGCATAATCAAAGCATATTCGCGGCGCTTATCCCGTAATCGCCAACCAATCACCAGCAGCACAATCGCGCCGATGGCGGTGCCTGCAAAGCGTAACTCCACGGGCAGCATGCTGTTGTCGGCCGCAAACTTAAGTAAAAACGCTAGGCCAAAAAACAGAATCAGTATCCCGACCCGCACTACGGTATTTCCGCCCAAGAGCCAGTCTTTGCCCATTTGAAAAGCTTTGGATAATTGCACGCTGAGCCAGTCTGGCTCTGCGGGTTGCAGGGGGAGCGGTGGTGCAGGGCGGCTTGGCGCGGCTTGAGGGCTGGGGGGCGTGGCTGCTGCTTGGGGCTCGGTGGAAGAAAGGCCTGTTGAGTCGTGAGTTTCCTCGCTAAGGGTCTGTCTGCTGAGGGGGGGGAGCGCTGCGGCACTATCCGCTGTGCTGGTTTCAGAAGGCATGACCGCTGAAATATCGTTTATTTCCAGACTAAGCGGCGGGCTGCTGATTTCTGGTGTGATTTCCTGAGGTGGTGTTGGCAGGCTGCTTGCGGCCCAGCTGTTTTCTACTGGGTGAGCTGCTGAGATGGGCGTGCTGCTGGCTTCAAAAGCTGGGCTGATCTGGCTGTTGTTTTGTGCTTTAAGCTGCTGCATTTCGTTTTGCAGGGTGGCAAGCGATTGCTCCAGTTGCAGCACTCTTTGCTCAAGGCTCAGTGGGTCGGTGTGGGTCAGCGTATTGCCGGGGACGGGCTGGGCGGGTGAATGATCCCCGCTTGCAGAGGTTTCAGAATCTTGAACCGGAGCAGGGTTTTTTTTGCTTAATAAAATATAGGCAATAAAAGCCAGTAGGCCGGCACCAAATGCCCCGCCAGTACCAAATTGCAGCCCTCCCCAAATCATGGCAATCAGGATAATGATACTTGCTTTCATAGTGGCCTCAGAGTTGGGCTTATTGAGGGAACAAAGAGCCAGAGTCAGCAGAGGGCTCTGCTTTACCTGCTGAAGGGCTGCGTTGTTGTATTGGCCATCAATACAGGCAGCGCCTTCAGCGGATCAATTTAATGTGTTGTTTTTGTTCTGATCAATGAATGAAAAACCAGGGGCAGTACGTACAGCCTAGACGGAAAAAAGCGCACAGGATGTGCCGCGATTAAACCGTGCCCCTTCAGCTGTTTAGCGCCATGCGCCTGATTTTTTTACCGGCTTAACTGGCTTTGCTGCGGCTTTAGGGGGCTTTAAATCGTCACCTTCCTGATAGCTTTTTAAAATGCTTTCGGAAAGTTGCAGCACCGCTGTCGCATAGAGCGTACTTTTGTTGTAGCGGGTAATCACATAAAAATTATTAAAGCCAAGATAGTGGCTGGTAAAGCCGGGCTCGGTTTCAAGGGAAAATAACACGGCTTTGTCTTCCGTGTTGAGCTCACTGATGGGCACGACGCCTTTTTGCATCAGCTGGCCTACGGTGTAGTGCAGATTAAATTTATCAGCAAAGATATCGCTCATATCGGCATTGATATTGACTGCGGCATAGGCTGGTTGCCCTTTCTCCCAGCCATGTGCTTTTAAGTAATTTGCCACGCTGGCGATGGCGTCGTTGGGGTGATTCCAGATGTCACGATGGCCGTTCTGATCGTAATCGACGGCATACTGACGGAACGATGAAGGCATAAATTGTGGCCAGCCCATGGCTCCAGCGTAGGAGCCAGTAAAGTCCATGGGGTCTTCTTTTTCTTCACGGGCCAGTAAGAGGAATTCAGTTAGTTCTTTTTGAAAAAATTCGGCGCGGCGCGGGTAATCAAAAGCAATGGTGCTCAGTACATCTAAAATATGAAAGCTGCCGGTGTTTTTGCCGTAATTCGTTTCTGCCCCCAGAATAGCCACAATGACTTCAGGCTCTACCCCGTAGCGTTCGCTGATTTCTTTGATCGCAATCGCGTGCTCGCGCCAGAATTTAGCGCCTGCTAGGCTGCGTGCAGGATTTACAAAATTAACGCGGAAGGTATACCAGGGACGGGCGGTAGATGGGCGGTCTAAAATATCCAGCACATTGCTTTTATGCGTAGCCCGGCTTAGCGTTTGCACCAGTTCTTCTTCACTGAATTGATAAGTTGCTGCAGTAGCCTTGATATAAGCCTGCACATCTTCTCGCGCAACTAAAGCCTCGTCGGCGTGCGCCATGCCCATCAGGCTGACTAATAACAGGGGTAAAAATTTACGCATGATTTTCGCTTTTCTTAAAGTAACCCACATTATCTACGAAAGGCAGTGCAATGATGCGGGAATATTAAATAGGAATAACTGGCAAAAATGTCACAAAGAGAGTGCTGAGGATAAGAGCTGGGCGGTGATATCCACGATGGGAATCACCCTTTCATAATCCATGCGGGTGGGGCCAATTACCCCTAGTGTGCCAACAATTTCGCCATTGACGCGATAAGGCGCTGTGATTACTGAGCACTCGTCTAAGGGGGCTAGGCCCGATTCGCCGCCGATATATATTTTTACACCATCGGCATGGTTGCCTAAGTCCAGCAGTTGCAGCAGGGCGGTTTTTTGCTCGAAAAGGGCAAATAGCTGACGCATTCTGGCCACATTAGAGGATAAATCGCCTACCCCCAGCAGCTGGTGCTCGCCTGCAATCACCACAGAATCGCTGCGTTTGCTTAATTCTGCGCCCACTGCAACGGCGGCATTCATCAGGCTGACAATATCGCTTTTCAGGCTGACTAATTCCTTTTGTACAATGTGACTTAATGCCGCCAGTGTTTTACCCGAGCAATATTCATTTAAAAAGTGCGCGGCTTCAGTCAGCTCGCTTGCGGAATAAATGCGCTCGGTTTGTAAAATTCGATTTTGTACATCGCCATCGCTGGTCACCAGAATCAGCAAAACACGCCGTTCTGACAGCTGCATAAATTCAATTTGCTTAAGCAAAATATCATGGCGTCTGGGGCTTTGTACTAGGCCTGCAAATTGGGTGAGCTGTGATAAAACCTGTGAAGCCGCCGCAACGCTGCGTTGCGGGCTGTCTACCGGCAGCTGTAATTCGCTCAGGGTTGGGGAATCTAAAGTTTGCACCGTAAGCAATGAATCAACAAAAAGCCGGTAGCCCAGTACGGTGGGTATGCGGCCAGCCGAGGTGTGCGGGCTGGCCACAAAGCCCAGCGCTTCTAAATCAACCATGGTATTTCTGATCGTTGCAGAGCTGATATCCAGCCCTGAAAAATGCTGCAAGGCTTTGGAGCCAATAGGCTGGCCTTCAGCAATGTAGCGTTCGACGAGGGTTTTAAGTAGAATTTGAGAACGATCGTTCAGCATATTGGGTGATGGTGGTGAGCTATATTGCGAATCTTACTTCGTTTTACAAGGAGTTTCGCTTTCGGGCAAGCACTTGCCAGGTGAAAACACCTGCGAAGCACCTTAATTAACTGACTGCTGCTGTTATTTATTAAAAAATCGGGTCTAATGAGCTTATGCAAAGTCTACTGTTCAAAACCATCGCTGTTGTGGGGCGTACTGGCACACCCACTTTAGACGAACCCATTCGCCGCCTAGCTGCACTTTTGGCGGCAGCAGGTGTTAAAGTTTTGCTCGATCAAGCCACAGCAGAAGAGCATGGCATCACTGAACATCAGGATGTTAGCCGCGATAATATCGGCAAAGTAGCAGATTTAGTGATTGTGCTGGGCGGCGATGGCACCATGCTGGGTGTGGCGCGCCTGCTGGCTCCTTACCGTATTCCGCTGGTAGGGATTAATCAGGGCCGTCTGGGTTTTATGACCGATATCTCGGTTGATGAAATGGACGAGCTGGTGATGGCCATGCTGTATGGCGAATTTATCCCCGAAGAGCGCATTCTGCTGGAAACCACCGTGGTGCGTGATGGTCATGAAATTGACAACGCTTTAGCATTTAATGATGTGGTGTTCAGCCGGGGAAATACCGGCGCTATGATCGAATTTGAAATCTTTATCGATGGGCGCTTTGTATACAGCCAGCGCTCGGATGGTCTGATTATTTCAACACCCACCGGCTCCACTGCTTATGCACTTGCATCCGGCGGGCCGATTTTGCACCCCAGCCTGCCCGCGATTGCGCTGGTGCCCATTTGCCCGCAATCCTTATCAAATCGCCCGATTGTGGTGAATGACACCTGTGCCGTTGAGTTTTTGCTGACCCGGGCCCAGGATGCGCGGGTGTATTACGACAATCAGTCTCACTGTGATTTACAAGAAAAAGACCGGGTGCTGATTAGCCGCTACCGTAATACCTTAAGGGTGTTGCACCCGAATAGTTATCACTACTACGACACCCTGCGCGAAAAACTGCGCTGGGGCGAGCGCTTGTAAGTGATGCCTCTATTTAACTCAAAAACCAAATCTTGAATCTCAGAGAGCACGGAGGAGACTGTTTACACAGAGAAAACCATGAAACTTAAACTTTTCTCTGAGATCCTCCATGTTCTTTTTTATTCCGTGTTTTAAGATTTGGGTTTATCCGTGGCAACCGTAACCAAGGTGTAAAAAAGCGCCATGCTGCTTTCTATTTCGCTTAAATCCTTTGTCATTGTACAAGAGCTGTCTCTTGACTTTCGTTCGGGCCTGACCACCTTAACCGGTGAAACAGGGGCCGGTAAATCTATCGTGATTGATGCGCTAGGTTTGCTCTTGGGTGGGCGGGCAGAAAGTGCGGTGGTGCGCCACGGTGCTGAAAAAGCCGATTTACAAGCACGATTTGCCCCGCCTAAAAATGCGCGGGCTTGGCTTGAAGAAGAAGCTTTACTTGGGGACGAGCCAGAGGAATTACTGATTCGCCGCAGCATCGATAGCAATGGTAAATCTCGCGCCTGGATTAATGGCATTGCCGCGACGCTGACGCAGCTTAAATTACTGGGTGAGCAGCTGGTCGATATCCACGGCCAGCACGCGCCACAATCCTTGCTGCGCTCGGAAGTGCAACGCGAATTAGTCGATGGCTACGCAGAATGCACCGGCCTTGCAAAAGACGTAGCGGTACTTTTTAAAGATTGGAAAAACGTCGTTGATGAGCTGGCGATTGCCGAAAATAACGCTGAGGCTTTTGATGCCGAGCGCGAACGTTTGCAATGGCAGGTGGATGAAGTGGCCGCCTTGCAATTTACCGCCGCAGAATGGCCGGAGCTGCAAGCCGAGCACAAACGCCTGCACCATGCTGCTAGCCTAATTGAAGGCGTGCAAAGTGGCTTGCTGATGCTGGCCGATGGTGATGAAAATTGCCAGTCCTGGTTGGGATCGGTGGCGGGGCGCTTAGCCGGTCTGGCTGATTTTGATGCGGGTATCTCGGAAACACTGGAGCTGCTGGCCAGTGCCGAAGCGCAGCTGACCGAATCCGTGTATGCATTGCGCCGTTATGCCGATCACTTAGAGCTGGATCCGGCCCGCCTTGCCGATGTAGAAAGCCGCCTAGATGCCATCTTTCGCATGGCGCGTAAATATCGGGTAGAACCTGTTGAGTTGCCGGAAAAACTAGCCGCTTGGCAGCAGCGACTGGCCGAATTAGGCGGTAGTGCAGGGCTGGATGCGGTGCGCCGCCGCGCAGAAAAGCTGGAAGCGGACTATCGCAAGGCCGCTAAGCAATTGACGGCCAGCCGTAAAAGCGCCGCCGATAAGCTCTCAAAAATGGTGACTAAAGAATTGCAACTGCTGGCGTTGGTGGGCAGCCGTTTTGAAATTGCCCTGCACCCTCATGAAGCGCCTGCGAGCTTTGGTTTAGAAACGGTTGAGTTTATGGTGGCTAATCATCCAAGTACCCCAGCCAGAGCGATGGCTAAGGTAGCGTCGGGTGGTGAGCTATCGCGTATCAGCCTTGCCCTGCAAGTGATCACCAGTCAAGTTGCCAATGTGCCCACGCTGATTTTTGATGAGGTGGATGTGGGAATTGGTGGCCGTGTGGCCGAGATTGTTGGCCGCATGCTGGCGGACTTGGGTGCGGCGAGGCAGGTGCTGTGTATCACTCATCTGCCCCAAGTGGCCGCCTGCGGGTTTCAGCAGCTGCAGGTCAGCAAAACCCAGTCTAAATCCGGCGTATTAAGCACCATCCATATGCTGAGTGTGGAAGAGCGCATCGAAGAAATCGCCCGCATGCTGGGGGGGGTGGAAATCACCTCTACCACCCGCCAGCACGCGGCAGAAATGCTGGGTGTTGCTGCGGTTTAGTGATGGTGGTGTTTTACATTTGAACCCGAGTACTGAAACAAGTAGAACACAGAGTCTCACTGAGAAAATCACGATTGAATGGCCCATGGCTGAATGATAAATTTTGCAAGGTTTTCTCCGTGTTCTGCTTTACTCTGTGGTTTAAGATTTGGGTTTAATGTTTTTGTTTTTTTTGGGCTTGTATGAATGATTTAGATTTTATGAATGAGGCGCTTCAAGAGGCGCAGCGTGCGAAAGAGTTGGGTGAGGTGCCGGTTGGGGCGATTGTGGTGTATCGGGGCGAGATTATTGGCCGGGGTTGCAATCAGCCTATTTTGCGCCATGACCCAAGCGCCCATGCCGAGATGATGGCTATCCGCCAAGCCGCGCGTCATCTGGGTAATTACCGGCTGCCTGAGTGCGAGCTATATGTCACTTTAGAGCCGTGTATTATGTGTGCCGGGGCCATTTTGCACTCCCGTATCAGCCGGGTTGTGTATGCTGCAAAAGACCCTAAAACCGGCGCTGCAGGCAGTGTGATTAACCCTTTTGCAGATTGCCGTTTAAATCATCAGACACAATTGCTTGATGGGGTGATGGGCGAAGAGTCCTCAAGCTTACTAAAGGCTTTTTTTCGCGAACGGCGGCAGGCTGAAAAAGATCGCAAGAGAACTGTCGTATAAATTTCATTTGTTTGTGAAATATTTACATTGCAGTAAATAAAGTCGTAAACTGAATCCTCACACTTGATCGGGATGTGGGGATGAAAAAAATACTAATTGCCTTCGCCGCAGCATCATTACTAGGCGCATGTGCTTCAGCACCTTCAAAAAATACAGCAGCCTCAGCAGAGCCTGTTATTCCAACCGTTAAATCGCATAATAAGCAGGTTGTGGCTTATATTCGTACTTGGCCAATTGGCTCTACGCCAAAAGATATGGATATGGGACGCCGCTGGCGAGCCAGTGATATTCAGGGGAATCAGCTCACAACTTTAAACTTAAGCTTTGGTTTAATTCGTAATGGCACTGAGGTCTATATTAAAGATTTAGAGCCTCAGCCTAATTCGGATAAAACCGCTACTATCGCCCCATTTGCAAATATGTGGGACGAAGTTGCTAAATTGCAAAGTCAGTATCCGCATTTGAAAGTGAATGTTTCTATTGGTGGCTGGGGCGCAGATGGTTTTTCACAATTAGCCCGGACACCAGAATCACGCGAAAAATTTATTGCAAATGTGATTAAGCTAATTGATGAGCATAATCTGGCAGGAATTGATTACGATTGGGAATACCCAGTTGGCCCGGATTGGCTGCCAATTGCAAAAGACCCGAGTGATAAAGAAAACTATCCCCGCCTTTTAGAGGAAACAAAAGCGGCATTTAATAAGCACGGCGAAAAAACAGGAAAACAATATCAATTATCGGTTGCTGTGCCGGCAGCAGCTTGGTTTTTGCAAAATATTGATGTGGCACGCGTAGCCAAATCAGTTGATTTTATGAAAGTCATGGCGTATGACTTTGCCGGGTCATGGAGTAAAAAAACCAGCCACCATACCAATCTGTATCAGAACAAAGCAGATCCTGAAGGTGGCGGCTGGAGTACCGATCAGGCGATGAATTTGTATCTGGATGCTGGGGTTAAGCCAGAGAAGCTGCTCATGGGCAGTGCCTTTTATGGGCGCGCATGGCAAGGTGTGGCGGCTGCAAACAACGGCCTGTTTAATGCCTATAAGAAAGCGGCGTATGACGATGGCATCACTTGGCAGGATATTAAGGCTTTAAAAGCCAAGGGGGCGACACGCTATTGGGATCCGGTTGCCAAAGCGCCATGGTTGTTTGACGGTGATTTGATGGTGACGTATGAAGATCAGGAGAGCTTAAAATACAAAGCTCAGTACATTAAACAAAAGCGTCTTGGCGGCATCATGGTTTGGGAGTATGCCCATGATATGGATAGCGAACTGCCACGCGTGATAAATGAATCATTAATGTAATCGGTGTTGATCTGTTTAAAATAAAAAAGGCCACTTCAAGTGGCCTTTTTTATTGGGGTGTATAAAAATAGGCGATTTTTTTTTGCTATTTTTATGCAACTTTGTTGCTAATGACTTTGGGTGATATTTAAAAAATCTATTAATCAATATTGCGTGCTGTTTTAAACGCGAATGAGTGCTGTGAGATAGCTAGTCTTTTAATGGGTTTGTATTGGTGTATTCCCTGATGTTTAAACCCTAATAGGGTCTTGGTTTTTTTATTCTCTTGGAATTTTATTGCGTCATCTATACGAAAATAATTAGGGTTTTTTAAAAAAACATCAAATTGAAAAAAAACCTTGATGTTGATCAAGCTTTTTTCTAATGTTTAATAACAAAGCCGCAACTCAAATAAGTGGCTTGTAATTTATAGATCTATGGGGCGCATTTATTCCAGCGTTGACTTAATCCGAATTGCTATTACGCAGTTAAGCACTGCTGATTAGCTAGTCTGTGCCTGTCATTTATCCCCGGCAGATACCGGCGTTCATTGGGGAATATCCCCGCTAAACTTTAAAAGGGTCGCTAATAATGAAGCAAGCATTAAATCGCGTAGCACGTCCTCTGCTGATGGTCGTTTTATTAGCCGGAGCTTTCAATGCCATGGCCGCTGAACGAGTGGATCTGGAAAATTATGTTGCCCCTGCCGGGCTTACAACGCGTGGTCTGGCAGACGAGGGGGTGCATAACTTACTTGGCCTCAAGGCGGATGAATTACAAGCTGCTCGCAGTCAGACTTACCCAGATGGTAAGGTTGTTACCCGCTATCAGCAATTTCATCAAGGCGTGCCTGTCTGGGGCGAAGGCGTAGTTGAAAACCGCGCTGCGGGCTTGGCTCAACCCGCTTTGTCGGGTGCATTGCTGCGCGATTTGAGCAATGACCTGCCAAGCGCTAAACCAACGTACTCGCAAACACAGATTTTGAGCATTGCTAAAACACAGGCGAAAGCCATTAAAACCGACAATGAACAGGCTAAACTTTATGTGAAGCTGGGTTCTAATAATGTGGCTCAATTGATTTATGTGGTGTCGTTTATTAATGGCAGCGCAACTAAACCAAGCCGTCCGCATTTCATTATTGATGCCAATACCGGTGTGATCTTGGATCGTTGGGAAGGGATTGCTCATAAAGATGCAACAGGCCCTGGCGGTAATAACAAAACGGGTAAGTATGTTTATGGGACTAATTATGGCCCTTTAGTGGTTACTGACGATTGCAAAATGGTCAGCGCCAATGTGACAACGGTGAATTTAAATCACGGTACAACTGGCTCAACACCTTATCAGTTTACTTGCCCTAATAACCCGGGTATTGCCATCAATGGGGCGTTTTCACCACTGAATGATGCCCATTATTTTGGTAATGTTGTTTTTAATATGTATAAAGACTGGTTGAATTTACGTCCGATTTCTCAGAACTTGCTGATGCGGGTCCATTACAGCAATAACTACGAAAATGCTTTCTGGGATGGCTCTGCGATGCACTTTGGTGATGGTGCAAACACGTTTTATCCTTTAGTTTCCCTGGATGTTTCTGCTCACGAAGTCAGCCATGGCTTTACTGAGCAAAACTCGGGTCTGGTTTACGCTAAGCAATCAGGCGGGATGAACGAGGCTTTCTCTGATATGGCAGGGGAAGCGGCTGAGTTTTATATGAAGGGGGCGAATGATTTCTTGGTGGGGGCAGAAATCTTTAAGGCCAGCGGCGCATTACGTTATATGGCTGATCCTACCAAGGATGGCCGCTCTATTGGCCATGCCAGCCAGTATAACGATAGCCTTGATGTGCACTTAAGCAGTGGTGTGTACAACAAAGCTTTCTATTTACTGGCAACCAAGGCGGGCTGGAGTACACGTAAAGCGTTTGAAGTGATGGCGGATGCTAATCACCTTTACTGGACAGCAAACAGCACCTTTGACCAAGGCGCTTGCGGCGTGGAAAAAGCCGCAGCCAGCCGTGGTTATGCTGTTGCTGATGTGACATCCGCGTTTGAAGCGGTGGGTGTAAGTTGTATCGTTAAACCCCCTGTTGTCAAAGTGCTGACTAAGGGCGTGCCGGTAACTGGGCTTGCGCTTGCCAGCAATGCCACGGTCACTTACACCATTGTGGTGCCAGCAGGTGCGAGAAACCTGACATTTAAAACATCGGGTGGCACAGGTGATGCTGATATCTACGCTAAATTTGGCGCGGCACCAACAACAACTGTTTATGACGCTAAATCAGATGGTGGCACCAATACAGAAACCATTACTGTGGCAGCGCCTAAGGCAGGTACTTATTACCTGCTGCTGAAAGCGTATAACGCCTTTAGTAATGTCACTCTGGTGGGTAACTATCAGTAATTAAGTCAGCTCAGGCGGCTGTACCTGGCCGCATGCCCTGCTACGAATGCGAGCAGGGCTTTTTTTTGGATTTAATAAATTCAAAGGAACGTCATAATGAAACTGAAAGTGATCCCTCTACTTTTGTGCGGCGTCTTGCTGAGCGCTGCCGCAGATGCTGCACCCAAAAAAGTCTGGATAACACTGGGTGATGCGGCCTATTTACAGCTGCAAAAGCTGGCTCCACAAACTATTGCAAAAGAGAGTCGCGCTATTTTGCCCCAAGTGGGTTTGCTGGCGGCTGAGCGGGTGCATCTGGTTGAAGTGGATGAGCAGCAGTTGGCCCACTTATCTGCATCCGTGCATGAAGAACTGCATCGCTGCGGCGGCTTTATGTTTCATGCCAGTGAAGCGGCCGGGCGTCAGGCCTTAACGCCTGTCAGCAGCTTGCTGGCAGCGGCTCACCCCTCGTATGCGCTGGATAATCAGAGCGTCGTGAATGCTTTATTGCCACAAATGCAAGATAGTAATATCGCGCAAACCATTAATGATTTATCTGCTTTTACCAATCGCTACTACACCACGACACATGGTGTTAATGCATCCAACTGGCTGAAAACGCGCTGGCAGCAAATAGCGGCAGGCCGCAGTGATATTACGGTGGAGCAATTTAACCATTCATGGGCGCAAAAATCGGTGATTCTGACAATTAAGGGGACGGATAATCCATCTGAGGTGGTGGTACTGGGTGGGCATCTTGATTCAATTAATGGCCAGGGAACCAGTGAGAGTACGCGTGCGCCTGGTGCGGATGATGATGCATCCGGCATTGCCAGCATGACCGAGGTGCTGCGGGTGTTGGTGGCTGGCGGGTATAAGCCTCGCCGGACACTGAAACTGATGGGTTATGCCGCAGAAGAAGTGGGTTTGCGTGGCTCGCAGGACATTGCCAAAAGTTTTAAAGCGGCTAACACCAATGTGGTTGGGGTGATGCAGCTGGATATGACTAACTATAAAGGCTCAGATAAAGACATCTACCTTTACACTGATTACACCGATAACGCGCAAAACCAGTTTGTGGCTAATTTGCTGACAACTTATCTGCCAGCGATAAAGATTGGTTACGATAAATGCGGTTATGCCTGCTCAGATCATGCATCCTGGAGCGGGCAGGGCTATTTTGCCTCTATGCCTTTTGAATCTTCCTTTACCCAGGATAATCCTTATATCCATACGGCTAACGACACCTATGCCAATAGCGGCAATCAAGCCCAGCATGCCCTGAAGTTCTCTAAAATGGCGTTGGCATTTATGGTTGAGCTGGGAAGCGATGGCCCAGTAGGACCAGGGCCCGTGGATAAGGTGGAAAACTTTTCCGGCAAGCTGGCAGTGGGGCAAAAGCAAAGTTATGGCCCATTTAAAGTGGGCGCTGGCGGTGATTTTACTGCAGTACTGAGCGGCACGGGCGATGCGGATTTATATCTGCGCAAAGCCAGCGCACCCAGCACAACCGTGTTTGATTGCAAATCTGATGGCCCAAGCAGCACAGAAACCTGCGCATTAAACTTAAGCGCAAATGGCGACGTCTATTTGTTGCTGAATGGTTATTCAGCCGCAAATTACACCCTTAAAGTAACGTATCGCCCGCAATAAGCAGGATCAGGCCGTGCAGATTGTGCGGCTTGCCTGAATGGCATAAAGAAAGGTGTGGCGTGTATCTTTTAAAAAATGCGGCCTGATCAGCCGCATTTTTTGATTGCTAGGTGCTGCATTTCTTCGGTACGGGTGGTTTCAGCCTGTCTTGTAGTCTACGCGGCGGCTGGTTTAAATGGCCTGCTCGTTAATCTCGCCCGTGCGAATTCGTACTACGTATTCAACAGGGGTGACAAAGATTTTCCCGTCGCCAATTTTGCCGGTATTGGCCGCTTTAATAATGGCTTCAATGGCGGTTTCTACCTTGTCGTCTTCAAGCACGACTTCGATTTTAGCTTTAGGTAAAAAATCGACGACGTATTCAGCCCCTCGGTAAAGTTCGGTATGGCCTTTCTGCCTGCCAAATCCTTTCACTTCAGTCACAGTGAGACCGGATATGCCAAGCTCCGACAGGGCTTCGCGGACTTCATCCAGTTTAAAGGGTTTGATAATCGCTTCAATTTTTTTCATCTTTTTTCCTTTTCGCGGTGGCTTTCTGCTGGAGTATAGGGCGGGTGTTTATATGCCAAGTTTTAGTTCGCGCTGATCACCGTTTAACGGCATGCGATCCAGTAGTGGGGCAAAGAGGCTTTCTTTGCCGCTGGCTGCTTTAAGCTGGAGCGAGCCCTGCGGGCCGCGCTGAGGGTCCACTTTGCCTTGCCCTGAAATGGCCAGGGCCGCCCCACCAACGGGCGAAATTGTCCAGTTTAAATCAGGTTGTAATTTGATCTGATAGCTGCCAAAGGGGTTGGCCTGCGGGGTAACGAGCGAGCTGGCATTTTGCCAGAGTAAGCTGATTTCGCTGGTTTGTGGCTTGCTTATCCGGCTGGCTTCTAAGGTGAGCTGGCCGCCAAGCTGAAAAGGGGCCAGCTTTTTATCGAGCGCAAATAAAGGTGCGGCAGGCAGGGTGAGGCTGACCGATTCAAGGCGATTGCCACCCACGCCAAGGGCTAACCATGCTTTACCCGCCTGGCTGCCGTAGCGGGTATCAAGTTGCCACACCAGTTGCCCCTTGAAAAGCTTCAGAGGTTGCCATTGCCAGCGCACTTCATCCAGTAGCTGCTGGCCGCTAATGCCCAGCGGCGTTAGCCTACCAGACCAGATGGTGCCACTGACACCGCCTGATTGCACGGGGGCGGGGACAAATTTCAAAATGAAGGAAGCTGGAAATTGCAAAATTAAAAATAAAATCAGCAAGGGAATAATGAATTTGCTGCGGTGATAAAGATATTGCTTCATTGGCGTTCTACCTCTGCGCTCAGCTGCACAATGCCATTGTGTTCTGCTCCGCTGATTTGCAGGTGATTGATATGCGAGCCGGTTTCGCTGCGAAGTGCTGAAAGCAAAGGAAGCGCATCAGCAAAGCGGATTTGTGCGATTTTAATCTGTAGTTTGTCCGCCGTGAGTGCCTGAATGTCTGCGCTGGTGTTTCTGGCATCCAGACTGGCTTGCACTGCAGCGCGCAAATCGCCATTACGGCTTGGCCCCGCAGGTGTGGATTTGATTTGCGCGAGTTGTCTTTGCAGCTCTGCAAGTTGCATTTGCATCTGTGGCACCTGCTTACTGAGCTGTTCCCGGGAGGTATTAACCGGTTGCCACACTCCTGCATAGAGGATTGCAAAAAGGACAAACAGGCCGCAGCCGCTTAAATAGAGCCGCTCACGAGGCTTGCATTGTTGCCAGAATTCTTTCAGTTTGTTCATTTTTTCAGAGGCTCATTTTACGGCTTGGGCGCGGATCAAAACTTTCATGCGCCCTGTTGTTGCTGGCTGGGTTTCTGCAGATAATCCTGCTCCTTTGAGCTGAGACTGCAGGCTGCCTGCCTGGGATTCTGGTAATTCCATACTGAGCTGGCCGTTGGTGTAATCGAGTTGAGTCAGTTGCAGGCCATTACCGGCAATGCCGGCCACTTGCAGTAGTAAATCCAGCCCATCACCAGTGCCGCTGCGGAGCCCACCGCGATCACGCAGTTTGCTTTGTAGTTGCAATACAGGGTCAAAGACGGGCTCGCCAGGAAATGCCGCTGCATAGGTTTGGCGCATTTCACGTTGTAATGCCAGTTTGTTACTGCGTAATTGCCACCAGTCACCTATTTGCCCCGCTAAAATCAGTGCAAAAATAGCACTTAAAAGTAGTGCCGGGGTTTGCAGTATTTTCCAGTCAAAGCGCCACTGGCTGCGCTGGGCAAAATCACCTTGCAGTAAATTTGTGCCCGGTACGCTGTTTTGTATTAAATCAGCAAGGCTCAGATCTTGCCTTGATGCGTCACCAATCAGTGCCTCAACGATAAGGGCGTCATCAAGCTGGCTGTATTGTCCTTCTGGCGTACGCACGAGGAATGTTTGCTGATCGCTTGCAACGCACCAGCCTTCGCCATCAGGCAGAAAATCATAAAGACTCCAAATCGCAGAAGGGGTGATCTGGTGCTCGGTCAGTAAGCTCAGGTATTGCGTCAGCCATTTTCGGTCTGCTGCAATAATTTTATTATTCTGGTCATTTAGCCCAAAGTGCAGTGATGCAGCTGGGCTAAGCAGGCGATCCTCTAAAAGATGGGGCAAAAGTTTTTGCCGCCTTGCTAAAGATTGCTTTGGCAGCTCTGCGCGATAAATATTGGAGAGCGTCGCAGGAACAATAAGCTCGGTTCTTTGCGAGGGAGGAAGCGCGCTGAGCTGTGCTGAGCCAGATTGCTGGCCGGCAAACCAGCGAACTTCTGTCGTAGCAAGATCGCAAGCAGGAAGAATACGCAGGAGTGTATGTATATGATCGTTCACGGGAGGGGTGAAGTAAGAGTGTATAGGGTGAAAAGCTGTGCGGAGTATGACATAAACTTTTTATGGGCTGTATAGATTGCGATTATCTTACTGTTATATTAAAGATTTTCGTGTCTGTTGTGACGGTTGCTTAAATTATTTTGAAATATTTTCCAAATAAGGCTTGGCAAAGTGAAAACCTTCAACTAGAATGCGGGTCTTCCTTCGGTGCACAAGCAAACGCAGCGATGAGAAGTGGGGGGTTGGCGGAATTGGTAGACGCACTGGATTTAGGTTCCAGCGCCGTAAGGTGTAAGAGTTCGAGTCTCTTATCCCCCACCAAATATTCTGGAAAAAGCCGCAAGAGCATTGCTCTTGCGGCTTTTTTTATGGCTGAAATTCCGGCTGCATATCGCTTTTCTTGTTGAAAAATCGCACAAAGCATCCGTTTTTTTATTGGACGAAGCGTGTGGTCTAAGCCTTGTGGCTGCTGTGTTTTGGGTTGCACGGGCGCTGGTTAATAATTCTGTTTGGATTTGCGTGCCGTTGTGCGCTAAACTTACCGACTTTGTTGGTAAATCGCGGTGAGTGCTGCGTGCTGATCTGGTTTTTCTGTCTGTTTTGGCTTGTCTGGGACGGGGGAAACTGGCAAGGCCAAGATCATGACTGATGGTCTGCATATTGCTGCTGATGAGCTGGCTTTATCCCCTATTTATTAAGATGCGTGTACGCGCGTTGATCCCCCATAGGAATGGTTTGAAATGCAAGTACAACTAGAAACCCTGAATCAACTCGAACGTCGCCTGTCTATTTCTGTGCCACGCACAGAAATTACCGAGCAAGTTAACGCGCGTTTGAAGCATGTTGCTAAGACTGCAAAAATTGCAGGTTTTCGCCCAGGCAAAGCGCCGATGAAAATCGTTGCACAAAACTACGGCTTCCGTATCCAGGAAGAAGTATTGGGAGAAACGGTTGAAGTGAGCTTTGGTCAGGCCGTACAAGAGCAAAAGCTGCGTGTAGCAGGCTACCCACGTTTCGAGCCAAAAGATGCGGCAGAAGAAACAGGCGATTTCCAGTTCTCGGCTACTTTTGAAGTGTACCCGGAAGTTGTGATCGGTGATTTAGCTGCTGCTCAAATTGAAAAACCAGTGTTGGATTTGTCTGATGCTGAAGTAGAAAAGACTGTAGACATCCTGCGCCGCCAGCGTACTCGTTTTGAGCGTGTAGAGCGCGAAGCGGCTGATGGCGATCGCGTGATTGTAGATTTTAAAGGCTCAATCGACGGCGTATTGTTTGATGGTGGCTCTGCTGAAAACCACGCTTTCCTGCTGGGCAAAGGTCAGATGTTGCCAGGTTTTGAAGCCGGTGTGATCGGCATGAAAGAAGACGAAACCAAATCAGTAAGCGTTGATTTCCCTGCTGATTACCATGGTGCTGATGTTGCAGGCAAAACTGCAGTATTCGAAATCACGGTTAAAAACGTGGCAGCTGCTATCTTGCCGGAAGTGGATGCAGATTTCGCAAAAAGCCTTGGTATTGTTGATGGCGATGTAGAAAAAATGCGCGCTGAAGTACGTGGCAACCTGGAGCGCGAAGTACGTTTCCGTCTGAAAGCCCGTGCTAAAGAAAACGTGATGACTGCGCTGATTGCTGCTGCGCCGGTTGATTTGCCTAAGGCTTTAGTTCAATTGGAAATCGGTCGTTTGGCTGAAGGTGCGCTTGCAGACTTGAAAGCACGCGGTATCGACCCAAAGTATGTTCCGTTCTCGCCAGAAATGTTTGAAGCACAAGCACAGCGCCGTGTTCACCTTGGCTTAGCATTGGCTGAGCTGGTTAAGGGTAATGGCCTTGAAGCGAAAGCGGATCAGGTCAAAGCGGTTGTTGAAGATTTGGCGCAGAATTACGAAGATCCAAGCGAAGTTGTAGCTTGGTACTTTGAAGATCGTGAGCGTTTGGCTGGCCCGGAATCAATGGCATTGGAAGACAATGTGGTTGAATTCGTTCTGGCTAAGGCACAGGTAACTGAAAAAGGGATGTCCTTTGAAGAGCTGATGGGCCAGCAAGGCTAATCATTCTCGGTTACTGAGGTGCTACGATAAGGTGTCATCATGGGTGACACCTTATCGTTTGAATGACCATAAATTTCTGAGAGAAAAAGATGTCGAGACAAGAATTTGATCCGCAAAACCTTGGGTATATCCCGATGGTCGTTGAACAAAGCGGCCGGGGCGAGCGTTCTTATGATATCTACTCGCGCCTCTTAAAAGAGCGTGTTATTTTCTTGGTCGGCCCGGTAAACGATCAAAGCGCAAATCTGATTATTGCGCAGATGTTGTTTTTGGAATCCGAAAATCCAGATAAAGATATTCATTTATATATCAACTCCCCGGGTGGCTCTGTCACTGCAGGTCTGGCCATTTACGACACCATGAATTTTATTAAGCCGGATGTGTCGACGATGTGCGTGGGCATGGCGGCCAGCATGGGCGCTTTCTTGCTTTCCAGTGGTGCTAAAGGTAAACGCTATGCTTTGCCTAATTCACGAATTATGATTCACCAGCCCCTGATCGGTGGTTTGTCTGGCCAGGCTTCTGATGTTGAAATTCATGCGCGTGAATTAATTAAAACGAAACGTTCCCTGAATGAAATGCTGGCCAAACATACGGGTCAGAGCATCGAAGCAGTTGAGCGGGATACAGACAGAGATAACTTTATGAGTGCTGCAGAATCAAAAGACTATGGTCTGATTGATGATGTCTTGCAGTCTCGCAGCGCGGCAGCCGTTAAATAAGGCTGCGTCGGATCGTGACAATGCCGCCAGCGTGCCTGGCGGTTTTTTATTCTAGTGGCCTGTCAGGTTTACTGTTTTTAATCGGACAGGCTGCAATGGCCCGTTTTTTGGGGTGTAGGTTAGGCGATGTCAGAAAAACTCCTTTATTGTTCTTTTTGCGGTAAAAGCCAGCACGAAGTGGTTAAGCTGATTGCTGGGCCACAAGTTTTTATCTGCAACGAATGCATTGAGCTTTGTCGTGATGTGCTGAAAGACGAAGCCGCTGCTGTGATTGGCGAAACTGAGCAAGTTACAGATGCTAAGCGTGTGCCTACGCCGATGGAAATTCGGACCACGCTGGATTCCTATGTAATTGGGCAAGAGCGCGCTAAAAAGATTTTAGCGGTTGCGGTTTACAATCATTACAAGCGACTGACCAGCAATAAGTCCAGTGATAATGATGTGGAATTAGCCAAGTCAAATATCCTCTTAATCGGGCCTACTGGCTCGGGTAAGACTTTGCTTGCACAAACCATGGCCAAGCTCCTTGATGTGCCGTTTGTGATTGCAGATGCCACCACACTGACCGAAGCGGGCTATGTGGGTGAAGATGTCGAGCACATCATCGCCAAGCTGTTGGCGCAGTGTGATTACGATGTAGAGAAAGCCCAGCGAGGCATTATCTATATCGATGAGATCGATAAAATTGCCCGTAAATCTGAAAATCCTTCGATTACCCGTGATGTATCGGGCGAGGGTGTGCAGCAGGCGTTGCTGAAGCTGGTTGAGGGAACGGTTGCTTCCGTACCGCCTCAGGGGGGGCGTAAGCACCCTAATCAGGACATGCCGCAGGTGGATACCACCAATATTCTGTTTATTTGTGGTGGTGCGTTTGAAGGGCTCGACAAGATTATTCGTAATCGTTCAGTGAAGAGTGGTATTGGCTTCGGTGCTGAAGTTATGAGTAAAGATGAAAACACCAGTGTTGGCAAAATGTTACACACGGTTGAGCCTGACGATTTAATTCGTTTTGGTCTGATTCCTGAGTTTGTAGGCCGCTTGCCGGTCACTGCAACGCTGGAAGAGCTGGATGAAGCTGCGCTGGTATCTATCTTAACTGAGCCAAAAAATGCGCTGATCAAGCAGTACCAGAAGCTGTTCTCGCTGGAAGGGGTTGAGCTGGAAGTGGGTAAAGAAGCTTTGGCTTCGATTGCACACAAGGCCATGGAGCGTAAAATTGGTGCACGTGGTTTGCGCTCGATTGTTGAATCATCCCTGCTGGATATCATGTACGAGCTGCCTTCATTGAAGGGGGTTGAGCGTGTGGTTGTGGATGAATCTATGATTAAAAACGCCACTGCTCCAACGATTGTTTACGCAGATCCTGCTGCTGCTTAATGTGTGATGACACTTGCATGTAATGCATGCAAGTGTTTTTAAATTTAGAATATTTCATATTCCCTGGGGATATTTGAAATATTCAGGTCAGATTTTAGTTCTTGGGCATTGTATTTCCTTGCCTGCACCCCCATGATCTGGGGGATAAATCCATTATTGAGGACCCTTGTTGATGTCCCAAACTGTTGCGTTTGCTGACGATGTCCATTTGCCGCTGCTGCCGCTACGAGATGTGGTGGTGTTTCCGCATATGGTTATCCCGCTATTTGTGGGTCGCCCAAAGTCGATTCGTGCGCTTGAAGCCGCGATGGAAGATGGCCGCCATATCCTGCTGGTTGCGCAAAAAAACGCCCAGAAAGATGAGCCAGGCTTGGCCGATATTTATCCTGTAGGTACGATTGCCAGCATCTTGCAGATGCTGAAACTGCCCGATGGCACTGTTAAAGTGCTGGTGGAAGGCGGGCAGCGCGCTGAAGTGACTGATATTGATGAGGAGGCAGGATTTTACAGTGCCATTGCTCATCCGGTTGATGTCAGTGGCGAGCAGGGGCATGAAGTTGAAGCGATGCGCCGTGCTTTACTGACTCAATTTGATCAGTTCGTGAAGCTTAATAAAAAAATACCGCCTGAAATTCTGACGTCCCTTGCCGGAATTGAAGATGCTCACCGCCTTGCCGATACCATCGCTGCGCACCTGCCTTTAAAGCTGGAGCAAAAGCAATCTATTCTCGAAATGTTCGATCTGCGCCGCCGCATGGAGCAGCTGTTAAAACAGCTGGAATCCGAGCTGGACATCTTGCAGGTTGAAAAGCGTATTCGTGGCCGTGTAAAGCGCCAGATGGAAAAAAGCCAGCGCGAGTACTATCTGAATGAGCAGGTTAAGGCCATTCAGAAAGAGCTGGGTGAATTAGACGAAAACGCCGATATCGACGAGCTTGATAAAAAAATCAAGAACGCAGGTATGAGTAAAGAAGCGCGCGATAAGGCTGAATCAGAGCTTAAAAAACTTCGCATGATGTCGCCGATGTCGGCAGAAGCCACGGTGGTACGTAATTACATCGATACGCTGCTTGATTTGCCGTGGAAAAAGAAAACCAAAATCAGCAAGGAATTACCGGCTGCTGAGTTGGTACTCGATACTGATCATTACGGCCTTGAAAAGGTGAAAGAGCGCATTGTTGAGTACCTTGCGGTACAAAGCCGTGTTGAAAAGCTCAAAGCGCCGATTCTGTGCCTTGTAGGGCCGCCAGGGGTGGGTAAAACTTCCTTGGGTGAGTCGATTGCCCGTGCCACAAACCGCAAGTTTGTACGTATGGCCTTGGGTGGTGTGCGTGATGAATCTGAGATTCGTGGTCACCGCCGTACCTATATTGGCTCTATGCCAGGTAAGATTTTGCAGTCGATGACTAAAATTGGCGTGAAAAATCCGCTATTTTTACTCGATGAAGTCGATAAGATGGGGGCGGATTTCCGTGGCGATCCTTCTTCTGCCTTGCTGGAAGTCTTGGATCCGGAACAAAACCACGCATTTAGCGATCATTATCTTGAAGTCGATTTTGATTTGTCGGATGTGATGTTTGTTGCAACGGCTAATTCTTTGAATATTCCTCCTGCTTTGCTGGATCGGATGGAAGTTATTCGTTTGTCGGGCTATACCGAAGACGAAAAAGTGAATATTGCCCTCAAGTATCTGGTGCCTAAGCAGGTGAAGGCCAATGGGGTGCAAGAAGGTGAACTGGTGATCTCAGACACTGCGGTGCGTGATGTGGTGCGTTACTACACACGTGAGGCAGGTGTGCGTAGCTTGGACAGAGAGATCGCCCGTATCTGCCGTAAGGTAGTGAAAAGTCTTCTGATGAAACCAAGCGATAAAAAGATTACTGTTACGCCGAAAAACTTGGAAAAGTACTTGGGTGTACATCGTTTTGATTACGGTGTGGCCGAGCAAACCAACCAGGTGGGGCAGGTAACAGGTCTTGCATGGACCGAAGTCGGTGGCGAATTACTCACGATCGAAGCGGTAAAATTCCCAGGCAAGGGCAAAATGATTCAGACTGGTAAGCTCGGTGATGTGATGCAAGAGTCCATCCAAGCGGCCTTATCGGTTGTGCGCAGTCGTGCAAAAGCGTTGGGAATTGACCCTGATTTTTATCAGAAAATTGATATGCACATCCACTTCCCTGAAGGCGCAACGCCAAAAGATGGCCCGTCTGCAGGTATTGGTATTGCAACCGCAATGGTGTCGGTATTGTCGGGTATTCCGGTTCGCTGCGATGTTGCAATGACCGGTGAGATCACGCTGCGTGGCGAAGTATTGCCAATTGGTGGTTTAAAGGAGAAACTGCTTGCTGCTCACCGCGGTGGTATTAAGCAGGTGTTAATTCCTGAGGGCAATGTTAAGGATCTCGCCGAGATTCCTGACAATGTGAAGCGCGGACTAACCATTCACCCCGTTAAGTGGATCGACCAGGTGTTGGGGTTTGCCTTAGAGCGTTTGCCGGAGATTTTGCCGGAAGAAGTTGTGAGTGTGGAACCCGTTCTGCCGCAAGCTGGGGTGGAAGTGACCGGACAGCTTACAAAACATTAGTTGACACAAGATTTTGTGGCTTGCTATAAAGCTGTAGTCAATAGTTAATCGTATCAATCCAATCAGAATTGTAAGGGGACGTAAGTGAATAAATCGGAACTCATCAACGCCATCGCAGAATCCGCTGGTCTCTCCAAGGCTGATGCAGGTAAAGCTCTGGATGCAACAGTAGAAGCCGTAACGAACGCACTGAAGGGCGGCGACGAAGTAACGCTGGTCGGCTTTGGTTCTTTCTATGTGTCTGAGCGTGCTGAGCGCAGCGGCCGTAATCCACGTACCGGTGAGACTATTGCGATTGCTGCAGCGAAACAGCCTAAATTTAGGGCTGGTAAATCTCTGAAAGATGCAGTACAATAATCGTCTTACTTTGCTGACTAAGTCTTTTTTAGTACGGTAATGTGTCCTTAAGGTGATTTGCTCGGCTATCTGAGCTTTTGCCTTTCACACAAATAATTTGCGTAAGTTATATATATGCGGCCTTGTTTGTGTGAAATGGAAATGGGTGATTAGCTCAGTTGGTAGAGCGTCTGCCTTACACGCAGAATGTCGGCGGTTCGACCCCGTCATCACCCACCACTCGCTGTACGAAGAAGTGGTCGCATTGTGGAGTGGTAGTTCAGTTGGTTAGAATACCGGCCTGTCACGCCGGGGGTCGCGGGTTCGAGTCCCGTCCGCTCCGCCAATAAAGATTAAAACAAAAAGCCAAACAGAAATGTTTGGCTTTTTGTTTGTCTATTAGCTGCCTGAGGAAGACAGGCAGGCGTCAATCTGGCATTATATGCCGCGAATCACTCGCGGAGTTGCCTGTCTCATGTTTTCCTTTGTTGAAAAGAACAAAACCGCCGTTCAGGTGGTACTTGGCCTTGTGTCACTGGGTCTTGTTGTTGGTGTTGGCCTGACCGGCTATAGCGCTATGGAAGGTGGTGAATCATATCTGGCCAAAGTGGGTCAGACCAAGATCACACCCCGTGAACTCGCTCAGGCTATTGGTAACCGTGCCGTTCCCAATGAGATGAAGCCTATGGTGCTTGAACAGCTGGTTAAAAAACAGCTTTTGCTCGAGCAGGCTGGTCTGTTGCATCTGGATGTTTCTGACGATCAGATTCGTAATGCGATTGCTGCAATTCCTGATTTCCAGGAGAACGGTAAGTTCAGCGCTCAGCGCTATAAAGACCTGCTTGCAGCACAGCAAATGACCCCTCTCGATTTTCAGCAACGTGTTCGTGATGATATTGCGAGCAGTCATCTGCTTGCAGGCTTCTCCAGTGGCATTCAATCCACCGCAGTTGCTGATTATATGGCTGGTTTGCTGGGTGAAAAACGGGATGTGGCGATGCTGCAAATCTCGCCTGCAGCTTTTTTGCCACAAGTGACCGTGTCTGATGCTGAAGTAAAAAAATACTACGACACACATAGTGCTGAATTTAAACTTCCAGAAATGGCTCGTTTAGAATATCTGGTCTTCTCTCAGCAAGAATTGGCTAAAAGCATTTCAATCAGCCCTGATGAAGTCAAAAAATATTTTGAAGCACATCAGGCTCAGCTGACGGGAGAAGAGCGTAAAGCCAGCCATATCCTGATTGCTTTGGCTAAAGATGCAAAACCAGAAGCAAAAAAAGCCGCACAGGCTAAGGCTGAGGCTATTTTGCTCGAGCTGAAAGCAAATCCGGCACGCTTTGCTGATCTTGCCAAAAAAGAATCTCAAGATCCTGGTTCGGCTGCAAATGGTGGCGATTTGGGCTTTTTTGCCCATGGTGCAATGGTGAAACCTTTTGATGACGCGGCCTTTAAGCTGAAAAAAGGCGAGATCAGCGGCATTGTGGCCAGCGATTTTGGTTTGCACATTATTCGTCTTGATGATGTTCGCAGCAAAACATTTGCAGAAGTTCAGCCTGATGTTGAGCAAAAATTAAAGCTTGAAAAAGTAAGCCAGAGCTTCCAGAAGCAAGCGGAACGATTTAACGAGTTGGTTTATCAGCAGGCAGACAGCCTGAAGCCTGCAGCAGAGGCCTTTAAACTGCATGTGCAGCAAAGTGACTGGCTGACACGTGCTGCCGCTAAGGATGAGCTGCTGAACAACGAAAAGCTGCGTGAAGCGGCTTTTAGTGACGATGTGCTGAAAAAGAAACATAACTCCGAAGCGATTGAAGTGGCATCAGGTACGCTGGTGTCGGTCAGGGTGATTGAATCTAAACCGGCGCAATCGCAGAAGCTGGAAGCGGTGAGTGCAGACATCATTGCAAAGCTTAAGCAAGAGAAAGCGCTGAAGCTGGCCATTGAAGAGGGGACTAAAAAATTAGCCGATCTGAAAAAAGGCGGAGCAGATACCTTAACGTGGCCAGCTGCTCAGGCCATGGCGCGTATGGGACAATCTGCAGTTCCTGAAGCGCAGGTCAAAGAGATCTTCCGTGCTGCGGCTGATAAATTACCTGCTTATGCAGGGGCTGAAGTAAAGGGCCAAGGTTTTGCATTATTTAAGGTGGTGAAATCGACCGCCGCACCTGCGCTGGATGCCACAATGCGCCGCCAGCTTAATGAAAACATGGTGCAAATGTATGGCCAGGTTGAAGTGGCCAGCTACTTGCAGGCACTTAAGTCGCAAATTAAAGTGGACTATAAGCTGAAGGCGATGGCGGCTGAGTAAGCTTTGATGGAGGTATAAAAAGATGGCAAGGACCTGTGCCTTGCCATTTTTTATTTTATCGATTGAATTTTCTTACTGCTATGCCGATATTAAGAATAAGCAGAGACGCTAGATTTCTGTTTTAGCCCCGAGGAGATATTGCCATGATGACCGTATTCAATATGGAAGACGGAAGCACAGAGCTGGATAAGGTAGATATCCTCACTGTTGGGGATGATGTTTTGCACTATCCTTTGCCACGTTTGCAGCTGCTGACGGTTGCTGAGTCTGAATATGTTAGCCATTCTGCGGGGCCTCATCGCCATTTAGTTTTACCGCCCGGTTAATATGCCAAGATGGGGGGCGTTTGCCTAAATAAGCGGCGACCCCCTCTCTGGCTTCCTCATGGGTTCTGATATGAGCGATGCGGTGTGCGGTATCAGAGATCATTGCATCGTCTATAGGGCGATGGACAACCGAAGTAATCAGCCGCTTTGCTGCCGTCAGCGCATGCGGGCTGTTTTGTAGTAGCTCGTTGATCCAAGTTTGCACCTGATGATCCATTGCAGCTTCATCGGTTTTTACTTCATGCAATAAACCAAGTTGCAGGGCAGTGTGGCAGTCAAACTGTTCTGCCGTCAGCATAAAGCGTCTTGCAGCACTGATGCCGATCTTGCTGATGATATAAGGCCCTATAACAGCAGGGATCAGGCCAAGGCGGACTTCATTGATCCGAAACCAGGTGTTGCTGCTGGCTACGGCTAAATCACAACAGGCAATTAATCCCACTCCTCCGCCTAGTGCCGGCCCTTGTATACGTGCAATGGTAGGTACGGGCAGACGCTCTAGTGTCTGCATCAGCCGGGCTAATTTTAATGCATCCTCAAAGTTGCGGTGCTGATCAAATTGGGTGGCATGATGCATCCAGCTTAAATCTGCACCTGCGCTGAATGTGGATCCTTCGGCTGTGAGGACAACAACTCTTAAATCAGAGTTCTGGCCAAAGGCGGTGAGGGTTGCAGTTAGTTCGGCGATCAGCATATCGTCGAAGGCGTTACAGATTTCGGGTCTGTTAAGGGTAATTGTGGCGATACCGTGGCTAAAGTGTGTGTGTAATGTATCGCTCATACTCGCACCTTAATGAGGCTTGCATTGATTTGGAATCAGGATCAGGGCAATAAATCAGGGTAAGGTATTGCCGCAGGGGGAATGACAGGAATTTGCGAGTCAGTTTAGTCAAGCCCGGTGCTGTGTGTTAGAGTGCGCGCCACTCTGGGCTGATGGAAGGCAGTGAAAATATTGACTTCATCCATGCTTTGGATTAGATAAGTTTACTGTAATGTTGGCGTGTGACAGTGCTGAGATAGCGCGCTTTTTATTCTGGCAAAAGTTGTATGGAATGAAAATTCTGCCTGAGTAGGCAGGATATGTTTAAGTGTATGGCAGGGTGTTTTGTGTTTGCTCGGAAGGACAGCGGGCAAACTAAGACTTATCGTTTTGTTCTACGTTTGATTTATTAGATGCGATGCGAATTATTTACTGGCTTTACCTGCTTGGAGTGCTTGCTTTGCCTGCCTGGGCCGAGCGTGTCCTGATTCCTGGCGCTGAGATCATTTTATCTGCAAAATACTTACCCCCTCCTTTTCCAGACGCAGGCCCTGCGGCGGCGGTGCTTTTGCTGCACGGATGCAACGGCTTAAGCCACAGTAACGGGATTAACCCCCGCCCAGACCGGATGGCGGCTCTTTTGCAGGAGAAGGGCTATGCCGTGCTGATGCTGGATAGTTTTAGCGCTCGTGATTTACAAGAAATATGCAGTGTGCCATTAAGCAAACGCACACTCAGCCCCAGAATGCGTGCCGAAGACGCCCGCCATGCACTTGAATGGCTGAAAGCGCGTAAAGAGATTGATGGAGACCGTATCGGGGTGATCGGCTGGTCACATGGTGCAACTTCAGTGTTGGCTTTACTTGGGCAAAAACAACCATCGGTCCGGGTTGCCGTGGGTTTTTTTCCATCTTGCAGCTCTTATTTACTCCGGGACAAATACCAAGTAACCGCGCCACTTTTATTGTTGGTTGGTGAGGATGATGACTGGACGCCTGCAGAGCCTTGCCGGGCTTTAGTGGCACGCGCAGATCAGCCAACATTCCGCTTGATTACCTATCCTGATGCCTTGCACGATTTTGATAACATCAGCTTAAAACCAGATGAAACAAAACGGCTGACATTGGGCGCATCCAGTGTATCGATTGCATTTAATGCAGAGGCAAGCTCTGATGCATACCGGCGTACTTTCAAATGGCTGTCACCTTGGCTTGATTTAAATCGTATTCCCATTGCGCCGCCCGCATCGCGTCATGGTACAACGGGAGTAGGTAAAGCAGCGGTGCTTAATTAATCTGGCTGTATTTGGTATTAATTTTTCATGAATTGGCAAACTTATCGTGACCTGTGGCCCATCCGTGTTTACGCTGCAAGTGCATATTATTGATGAGTCTGTATGTACCCTGATTTATTAAGACAATAAAACAGGGGCCTGAAAATTAAATCACTTAACGCGTTCATGAGGTGTATTAAATGGCTTATTACATTGAAGATTTGCAGCCAGGTCTGATTGCTGAATATCGCAAAACCTTAACTGAGGCCGATATCGTTTTATTTGCCGGTATTTCTGGCGACAATAATCCCATGCATATTGATGAAGAGTACGCATCTGCAACACGCTTTGGCGGGCGGATTGTGCATGGCATGCTGAGTGCCAGCCTGATTTCCACCGTGATTGGTACCCGGCTGCCAGGGCCGGGGGCGATTTATATGGGGCAAAATCTGAAGTTTCTGAAACCGGTTAAAATCGGTGACACTGTCACTGCAAGGGTAACCGTCAGTGAAGTGCTGCCGGATAAACAGCGTGCCCGCTTGCTGACAGAGTGCTGGGTAAAAGATGAAAAAGTAATTGATGGCGATGCACTGGTCTGGGTGCCCCGTCGCCCGGCCTGAAGCCTGTAATTTAAAGATGACGTGTTAAAGGAGTTCTCTATGCAAGCAAATCTTGCCACTCTGCTGGCAACTATCCCGGAAATCAGCCTGTGCTCATCCGCAGATCTATATGGTGGGGAAGAGCCGGGCTTGCCTGTTTTGAAAATTCAGGGGGCATCGGGCAGTGCTGCAGTTGCTTTGCAGGGCGCTCATTTATTGTCATTTATTCCTGCGGGTGGGCGGGAGCTGCTCTGGCTGTCGCCCAAGGCTGTTTTTGCTGCTGATAAAGCAATCCGCGGGGGGATTCCCCTCTGTATGCCTTGGTTTGGCCGCCATCCTGAAGGCTTGCCTGCTCATGGTTTTGCGCGCTCAAGCAATTGGGATGTCAGTGAAGTCGAAATTTTGGGTAATGGTGATATCAAAGTCGTGCTCGTATTACATGATACAGCGGCAACACAGGCTTTATGGCCCCATGCGTTTGTATTTCGTCTGGCATTAACGGTGGGCCGTGAGTTAACGCTGGCGTTGAGTGTAGAAAACTTAAGCGATCAGCCTGCCCCCTTTTCGCAAGCCTTTCACAGCTACTTGGCCGTGCCTGATGTGACCGAAATTGCAATCAGTGGGCTGGATGGATGTACCTATGTTAATACGCTGCTGGAAGGTCATCCGCGTAAAGTGCAGGAAGGTGATTTGCATGTGCAGTCGCTTACTGATCGTGTTTACTTAAATGTACCTGCAAAACAAGTGATCAGCCACGGCTCAGGGCAAACCCATATCGTGAGTGATACTCACTCTGCTATTGTCTGGAATCCTTGGGAAGACGCTGCAAAACTGGCCGATGTGGGCCAGGGGAATTATCCGGGCTTTGTTTGTGTGGAGCGTGGGGACGTGCTGGATAACGCACTGACGATTGCCGCCGGTGGCGTTTACCGCGCCAGCATGACTTTGTCCGAGTAATGGTTGTTTTTGCCTGAGTTCTGTTTATGCAATACCGTGATTTACGTGATTTTATTGAGCAGCTGGAAAAACGCGGCGAGCTGAAGCGGGTGAAAATCCCTGTCTCGCCCTATCTCGAAATGACCGAAATTTGTGATCGTACTTTGCGATCAGAAGGCCCGGCCATTTTATTCGAGAATGTGCCTGGCCATAGCATGCCGGTGCTGGCGAACCTCTTTGGCACTCCAACAAGGGTGGCCAATGGTATGGGTGCGGCAGAGATTAGCGCGTTGCGCGAAATCGGTAAAACACTGGCCTATTTAAAAGAGCCGGAGCCACCCAAAGGCTTGCGCGATGCCTGGGATAAGCTGCCGCTGCTCAAGCAAGTCTTGAATATGTCGCCCAAAGAAGTCAAAAACGGCCCCTGTCAGGAAGTAGTCTGGGAAGGTGCTGATGTGGATCTGGCGCGTATTCCTATTCAGCACTGCTGGCCGGAAGACGCTGCCCCCTTGATCACTTGGGGCTTGGTGGTTACGCGTGGCCCGAATAAAAAGCGTCAGAATTTAGGCATTTATCGCCAGCAGGTGATCAGCCGCAATCAGGTGATTATGCGCTGGCTGGCGCATCGCGGCGGCGCTTTGGATTTTAGAGAGCACGCGCTGCAAAAGCCGGGCCAGCCTTTCCCGATTGCCGTGGTTTTGGGTTGCGATCCTGCCACTATTTTGGGGGCAGTCACCCCAGTTCCCGATACTTTGTCTGAATACCAGTTTGCGGGCTTATTACGCGGTTCCAAAACCGAGCTGGTCAAGTGCCTAGGCTCTGATTTGCAAGTACCTGCCCGTGCTGAGATTGTCCTTGAAGGGCATATTCAAGCTGCTGAGGCGGGCTTTAGCGGCGTGAGCGAAGCGGGCGTTCCACTGAAAGAAGTGGGGGCTATCTGTATGCGCTGGAAGGCCCATATGGCGATCATACCGGCTATTACAACGAGAAAGACTGGTTCCCCGTGTTTACGCTGGAGCGCATCACCACGCGTAAGAATCCGATTTACCACAGCACCTATACCGGCAAGCCGCCAGACGAGCCTGCGGTGCTGGGTGTGGCCTTAAATGAAGTGTTTGTGCCTATTTTGCAAAAGCAATTTAGCGAAATCGTTGATTTCTACTTGCCGCCTGAGGGCTGCAGCTATCGGATGGCGATTGTTTCAATCAAAAAATCCTACCCAGGCCACGCCAAGCGGGTGATGTTTGGTGTGTGGTCATTTTTGCGTCAGTTTATGTACACCAAATTTATTGTGGTGGTCGATGACGATATTGATATCCGGGACTGGAAAGAAGTGATTTGGGCCATTACCACCCGTATGGATCCGGTAAGGGATACCACCCTAGTAGAAAGCACACCCATTGATTATCTGGACTTTGCCTCACCCATTAGCGGGCTAGGCGGCAAGATGGGCTTGGACGCTACTAATAAATGGCCGGGTGAAACCAGCCGTGAATGGGGTAGAACCATTGCTATGAATAATGAAGTAAAAGCGCGGGTAGATGCTATTTGGTCTGATTTGGGGCTATAACACTATTCAGATGCTGTTTTTTTATTTGTCACGTTTGTTGATAAGAATTTGATTAAAGGATCCCCATGTTGCCAACGCCTTCTCGTGAATTTCAGTTTACGGAGCAAGACTTCGAAAAGGTGCGTAAGTTAATTTATAACTACGCAGGCATTGCTCTTTCCCCTGCGAAACAAGATATGGTTTATGGGCGTTTAGCCAAACGTCTGCGCGCTTTAGGTTTGCAATCATTTAATGATTATTTGCAGCTGTTAGAGCGAGGCAATAGTAAAGAATTTGAATTGTTTACTAATTCTTTAACGACCAATCTCACGTCTTTTTTTCGGGAAGCGCATCATTTCCCCATTCTGGCAGAGCATCTGCTGGCACATCGCAGTGCGGGTGCTTTACAGGTATGGTCGTCTGCTTCCAGTACGGGTGAAGAGCCTTATAGTATTGCCATGGCGGCTTGTGAAGCATTCGACAGCATGCGGCCTCCAGTTAAAATTACTGCCACAGATTTAGATACCAATGTGCTGGAAACGGGCCGGATCGGCATTTATGCTGGTGAAGAAGTTGAGCGTATGGGCCCGCAAAGGGTAAAGCGCTTTTTTGATAAGCTGGCTGATGGCCGCTATCAGGCCAAGCAGGAACTGCGCGATTTAATTACATTTAAGCGGCTAAATCTGGTGGAAGCCACATGGACCATTCGTGGACCGTTTGATGTGGTTTTTTGCCGTAATGTGATGATTTATTTTGATAAACCCACGCAGCTTAAAATTCTGGAACGCTTTGCGCCGCAAATGAAACCGTCGGGCTTATTGGTAGTTGGCCATTCTGAAAATCTTTACCACGCAGCACAATTATTTAAATTGCGCGGTAAAACGGTTTATGAATTAGTTTAAACCACATCTTTAAATGAAAGGCCCGCATGCAGAGTGCGGGCTTTTTGCTTTTTGCTTTTTGCTTTTTGCTTTTTGCTTTAGGCAAACAGCATTTCTTTACTCAGCTGCTGTGAAATAAGCTCTCCTTTAAGCTGGCGTACTAGCTCGAAAGCAAATGCGGCTGCTGTGCCGGGGCCGCGGGAGGTGGTGATCAAGCCATCCTTCACTACATCCTTCATCACAATATTTGCACCTGCCTCTGTTAAGGCCGCTTCGCAGCCAGGGTAGCAAATGGCATTGATCCCCTTGAGTAAATCTGCTTTGGCTAGCACCATGGGGGCAGCGCAAATTGCGGCTAGGGGTTTGCCTTGTGCAAGGTGCTGTTGCAGGCGGGTATGCAGTTCAGGGCAAGCCAGCATCGCCTGCGTACCAGGCCCGCCACCGGGTAGGACCAGCATCCGGGCCTTGTAATCGGTGGCCGCCATGGTCTGATCGGCCTGAATTGTGATTTGATGCGCGCCCGTGACAGCCAGCTCGCTGTGAATCGAGATCAGGCGGGTGCTGATATCAGCGCGGCGTAAAATATCCACGACCGTTACTAATTCTATTTCTTCAAAACCGGGTGCCAGGAAGAGATCGACTTGATTCATTTTGTTGCCTTTTTAATTAATTGAGAGCGTGATATATGCTGCCACGGATTGTGTTTTTAGACAGAGACTCTTTGCCGCTTACTTTACTCCCCTTAAAAGCGCCGCATCAATGGCAGGAATATGCCAATACAAGCGCGGATGAAGTAGCAGAGCGCCTGATCAATGCCGATATTGCAATTAGCAATAAAGTACCGCTTTCAGCAGCAACCATTGCGGCCTGCCCAAATCTTAAACTGATTGCCGTCGCGGCCACCGGCTATAACCAGATTGATCTGGCCGCTTGCAAAGCGCGTGGAATCCGCGTGTGCAATATTCGTGATTATGCGCTTGCCGGTGTGCCGGAGCATGCCCTGATGCTGATGCTGGCATTACGCCGCCAGTTATTGGCATACCGGGCAGATGTTGAGGCAGGTCAATGGCAGCAGGCCAAAAGTTTCTGCCATTTTGCCGTGCCTATTCATGATTTGGCAGGCAGCACGCTGACGTTAATCGGCTCAGGCGCACTGGGGCAGGCGATGGCGGGTCTGGCCCGTGCATTAGGGATGAACGTGCTTTTTGCAGAAAGAAAACACGCTGAAACAGTGCGCCAGGGTTATGTCGATTTTAACGAGGCGCTTTCCCGTGCCGATGTGCTGAGCCTGCATTGTCCTTTGAATGAGCAAACCCGCAATTTAATTGGTGCAGCAGAATTGGCGCTGATGAAAAAAGATGCGGTGCTGATTAATACGGCAAGAGGCGGTTTGGTCGATGAGGTGGCTTTATTGCATGCACTGCAGACGGGGCAGTTAGGCGGGGCAGGGCTGGATGTTTTAATTACAGAGCCCCCAAAGGATGGGAATGCGCTATTGGATGTCAGCCTGCCTAATCTGATTATCACCCCGCATATTGCATGGGCAGGACAATTTACCATGCAGCAATTAGCAGATCAGCTAATCCATAATATTGATGCATTTCTGGTAGGGAGCCCCAGAAATGTATTGATTTAAACGGTGGATGCAATTGCTGCTCAAGGTGCATGCAGGCGTCGTTTTAGGATGTGATATATAAGATCAGCGCAGATAAGCTGAGGCCGCATTGTTATGCGCCTCAGCAGGAAAAACATCAGTACTGGCTGCTGCTTTTTAAACGGCTTGTGCAAGTAAGTCTCTGGCTTCGGTCAGCGAGCCCAAAATTGGAATATTGAGGGCCAGTGAATGGCGCGATGGCGGGCGCAGATCAGGAATCATAATGATTTTGCAGCCAGCCTGATGCGCGGCTTGCACGCCAAAATCAGAATCTTCCAGCACAATGCAGGATTCTGGCGGCAGATGAAATGCGGCTGCGGCTTTTTGATAGATTTCAGGGGCGGGTTTGGGGTGGGTGACTTCATCACCACAAATGGCAAATTCAAACCGCGGCCAGATTCCAGCGGCGCGTAAATGATGCTCGGCAATGCTGCGGCGGGTCGAGGTGCATACCGCCTTGGGAATATGATGTGCTTCCAGCCAGTCCAGAATGTCTGTTAGCCCTGGGCGATGTGCGATGGGCTCCTGAGTGCGCTCCATATAGAGTGTATGGCAGGCGGCGCGTAATTCTGCAATGGGGGCGTGGCGGCCTAAGTGCTCTTGCAGATAAATATCTGTTTTCCCGGAATGCATGCCAATCATGCCAATAATTAAGGCTCTGGGCATATCTGTTCCGAGCGACGCCGCTGCAGCTGTCCAGCATTCAATGCCAATACTTTCTGTGTCCAGCATCAGCCCGTCCATATCAAACAAGGCAGCTTGCGGTTTTGATGTCAGATACATGGGTGAGCCCTTTGCAGAAAAGGGCTTCATTTTACGCCTGAGCGCATCGGGCGGGGCTGTGTATTATTACGGAGACATTTGCATGAAATAGACGCCGAGTTGAACGTCTGCAGCTTGCAAGATAGCTGGTTGCCGCTTGTTTAACGGTTGTTTTGAGCAGTAGCGTGCTATTTTTGCTGCAAATCAGGCCAAAAATACCCTGAGGCGGGAGATTTTTTGTATCCGCTGTTTAAATCCGGCAGGCTGCTAGTATGATGCGCCTGATCTTTATGTCAGTGTTTTAAGTGGGAGTTGTAAAGGTGAAAGAAGAGAATTGCCCCTGTGAGAGCGGACAACTTTACGCGAAATGTTGCGGCACTTTTCATCAGGGGCTTGCAGCAAAGACGGCAGAGCAATTAATGCGCTCACGCTACAGCGCGTTTGTTTTAAATTTGCACGATTACCTTTTGAAAACTTGGCATGTATCTACCCGCCCTGAAACGCTGGCCGATGAAGAGCCGGTGCGCTGGCTGGGCTTGAAAATCAAAGATGCGCAGTCTGACGAGCTGCATGCTGAAGTAGAGTTTATTGCGCGGTATAAAATTGCGGGCAAAGCTTGGAAATTACATGAAAGAAGCCGTTTTGTTTTTGAAGACGGATGTTGGTATTACATCGATGGCGATATTTTAGACAGCTAAACGCAAGCAATGTGTTGCATTGACAGGCGGAAAGTCTAGGGGTTTTCCGCTATTTTTACGTCTTGGCTTGACATGGACGTCAACTTCTTATAATTTCAAACGGTCGTTTGAAATTGTTTTAAATCAACTACACCCAGCAGGAGTCGTAACGTGGTCGAATCGGTCAAGGCGCAAGATACAGCAAACCGCATTTTAGATGCAGCAGAGCCACTTTTTGTAGAACACGGCTTTGATGCCACGTCCATGCGCATGATTACGCAATCGGCCCGGGTCAATATTGCAGCGGTTAATTACTATTACCATTCTAAAGATGGCCTGTTCCGGGCGGTATTTGAGCGCCGTGCAGAACCATTTGCCCGATTGCTTTTAGGTAAGCTTGAGGAATTAGAAAAAAGCGTTGCAAATCCAACTGCAGATCAGGTTGCAGAAGCGTTTGTAATGGCTTCTTTAGAAATGGGAAGAAATCCGGAATACGGCGGTTTGTTGTTTGTTCGTTTGGTTGCCCGAACTTTTGTTGAGCCGCATCCAGAATTAAAAGCAACCATGCCACAACGATATGGTGAATTAACCCGGCGATATTTAGCGGCATTGGGGCGGGCTTTGCCACATTTGTCTGAATTAGAAGTGCAATGGCGTTTTCATTTTTTATCCAGTGCTATGTTTAATGCATTCGCTGGTAATAATGTTTTACGTCTATTTACCGAAAGCTCACTCGTCAATGCTCGGGACCCTGCATTGGTGGTTCGAATGTTAATGCCTTTTATCCGTGCTGGCCTGAATGCGCCAGCTGCCCAATAACTGGAGACGGTCATGACTAACGTATTGCTGCATATATTGCCAATTTTTGGCGCGTTTTTGCTCCTCGCATACTGGCGCGCCCCGCTTTGGCTCAGCTCTGTATTGTTTTTAGCGGCGACTGCTATTGGGGTTAAAACCTCGGCGATGCCTGTCAGTATTTTGGTTGTGGTTGCTGTGCTGCTGGCGCTGATTAATATCAAGCCCATTCGCCGCGCCATTTTAACCGGCCCTATTTTTAGTGTGTTCCGTAAAATCACTCCAGCCATGTCGCAAACCGAGCAAGAAGCGGTTGATGCGGGCACGGTATGGTGGGATCGCGATTTGTTCTCGGGTAAGCCTGATTTCGATCGTCTGCATGCCATTCCGCAAGCTACTTTAACGGCTGAAGAGCAAGCCTTCCTTGAAGGCCCGACTGAGCAGCTGTGCGCGATGCTAGATGATTGGAAAATCTCTACCCAGCATAAAGATCTGCCGCCTGAAGCTTGGCAATTCATTAAAGACCAGGGCTTCTTGGGCATGATCATCAAGAAGAAGTATGGCGGTAAAGAATTCAGCAATACTGCTCACGCCCGTGTAGTTACCAAGATCGCTACGCGTTCGGGCTCTGCGGCTGTTTCTGTCATGGTGCCAAACTCACTCGGACCAGGTGAATTACTGCAACATTACGGTACCGATGAGCAAAAGAACTACTACCTTCCACGCCTTGCAAAAGGGATTGATATTCCTTGCTTTGCACTGACCAGCCCTGACGCCGGTTCAGATGCGGGTGGTATTCCTGACTTTGGTAAGGTTTGCCGTGGCAGCTATACCGATCCGCGTACCGGTGTGCATCACGACAATGTATTAGGTATTCGTCTGACCTGGGAAAAACGCTATATCACGCTGGGCCCGATCGCTACCGTGCTGGGTATGGCATTCAAGCTGTACGATCCTGAGCACCTCTTAAGCGATAAGGAAGACATTGGTATCACTTGTGCATTGATCCCGACTGAGCATGAAGGTGTGCATATCGGCCGCCGTCATTATCCTGGAACGGCTGTGTTTCAGAACGGCCCTAACTGGGGTAAGGATGTATTTATTCCGCTGGATTGGGTCATTGGCGGTAAAGATTATGTGGGTCAGGGCTGGCGCATGCTGGTTGAATGTTTGTCGGTAGGCCGTTGTATTTCTCTGCCTGCGATGTCGGTAGCGTCAGGCATGGTGTCGTCTTACACCACCGGTGCTTACTCACGGATTCGTAATCAGTTTGGTTTGTCGATCGGGCGCTTTGAAGGCGTGGATGAAGCTCTGGGCCGTATCGGTGGGATGACTTACCAGATGGATGCCGCACAGCGCTTGGCTTTATCAGGGCTGGATATGGGTGAAAAGCCATCGGTCTTGTCGGGTATCCTGAAGTATCACAACACCGAGCGTATGCGTAAGGTGATTAACGATGCAATGGATGTACACGGTGGTAAAGCAGTATGTACTGGCCCGCGTAACTATCTGGCTGGTGCATATGGCGCGATTCCGGTCGCCATTACGGTTGAAGGTGCAAACATCTTAACCCGCAGCATGATTATCTTCGGTCAGGGCGCAATTCGTTGCCATCCTTTTGTGCTGACTGAATTACGCGCTGCAATGAATAAAGATTTACCTGCTTTTGATACTGCAGTGATCGGCCATATTGGCTTTGCTGTATCTAATGCGGTGCGTGCTTTTGTGATGGGTTTGACCGGCGCAAAATTGGTTGGCTCGCCAAAATCTGGCGCAATGGCACAGCGTTATCGCAATGTGGTTCGTTTCTCTTCAGCCTTTGCTTTCCTCGCAGATATGGGGATGGCTTCATTGGGCGGCAGCCTGAAGTTCCGCGAAAAACTTTCGGCGCGTTTGGGCGATATGTTGTCAGGTCTTTATATTGCGACAGCTGCACTGAAAAAGTTTAACGATGACGGCGCACCTAAAGAAGACTTGCCACTCGTGGCTTGGGCAGTTGATTCGGCACTTTACGATTGTCAGGTCGCCATGGATGGCTTTATGGCCAATCACCCAAGCCGTGCACTGGCGTTCCTGATGCGTGCTCTGGTGTTCCCGCTTGGCTTAAGCTTAAAAGCAGCCACAGACAGCGATGGCACTAAGATTGCCCGTCTTCTGATGGAGCCATCGGTCGCACGCGATCGTCTGACTCAATATATGTATCGCTCTAAAGATGAGAACGATCCTGTGGGCGTGCTGGAGCATGCATTAAAAGCAGTGATTGATACTGAAGCATTGGAAGGCAAGTTGCGCAATGCGCAGCGTAAAGGCAGCTTAAAGAGCATTACCGCTTCTGAGCGCCTTGCTGAAGCACAAAGCACTGGGTTGATCTCCGCCGCTGAATTTGCTGCAGTAGAGCGGGCCCGCCGCTTACGCCGTGAAGTGATTATGGTGGATGATTTTGATTCAACCTTAAGCACTTCTGATGATAACGCCATTCATCGCGATATTTTGAATCAGCCTAAAGTCAGCGATGCCGCGGTATTGACTAAGGCCGCAGGTCAAGAAAGTGTAAAAATAGCAACAGAAACACGTCCAGTGTCATAAAAAGCAGGGGGATTTCATCCTTTGATGAAATCCCTAATGCGCCTAAACAGACGTTTGAATAAAAATAAGCTTGCGTTATATTTAAGACCTAAATTAAAACGGCCCAAGAAGTAAAGGTATGAGTAAGGCTATCTTACCTTCTTTGAAAGTACCAACAGAGTACTTGGGGTTTGTTGCAGATTGACTGCATAGGACTAAACCACAGGCCACTGGCCACAGTAGGAGATAGACGATGTCTGGAACTATTCGTATGGCAATTCGTACTTTAGGTGTGGCAAGCTTATTTTTTGCGGGTAATGCGCTTGCATCCGGTTATCACTTTGGTGTGCAAAGTGTCAGCTCGCAGGGGGTTGCCAATTCAAATGCTGCCGAGGCAGAGGACGCTTCTGTTTTGTTTTACAATCCGGCAGGGATGACCAATTTGCGGGGCACTAATATTTCGGGTGCTTTGGTGGTGGTCGATCCACACATCAGCTTCTCTAATCTGAATGCCACTAATAGCCGTGGTAAACCTGTATCAGGTAGTGATGGCGGTTCGCCAACGGATCCAGTGTTTGTACCGCAAACGTATATTACCCATCAGGTGAATGATCAGCTGTTTGTAGGGCTGGCGATGTTTGTGCCATTTGGTGATAAAACCAATTTTGATGATAAATGGATTGGTCGTTACAACGGTACTGATCTTGAACTCATGACTTTGGCTTTAAATCCTTCGGTGGCCTACAAAATCAATGAGCAGTTTTCTGTTGGCGCAGGTGTCACTGCGCAATATATGAAAGCACGCTTTAAGAAAATGATTGATTTGGGTGGTAAAGCCACCGTGGGTGGAAATCCTACTCCGGCTCTTGATGGATCGATGGACTATGAAGGTGACGATTGGGCATATGGCTTTAATCTGGGTGTCACCTGGAAGGTGGACGATAGCTTGCGCTTTGGTGCGGCATATCGCTCCAGTTTAAGCCACAGCTTGCAGGGTGATACCAAGTTTACCGTACCAAGCGTGTTCCCTCCGGGTGTGGCTATTGGGGCGAAGCTGCTTAATTCAAATGGTACAGTTGATTTAGATACGCCAGATTCATTGGCCATTAATTTCTATAAAAAATTAAATAGCCAATTTGCATTAACGGGTGACTGGACGCATACCTGGCATTCCAAGTTTCAAGATTTAATTCTGAAAACGGATGCAGGGTTTAATGCCGATATCGCACAAAAATGGCGTGATACTGATCGCTTCTCATTGGGTCTGAGCTATCAATACAATGATCCTTTGAAGTTGCGTGTGGGTCTGGCTTACGATCAATCTCCGGCTGATGCGGCAGAATATCGTATTGCTAATTTGCCAGACAGCGATCGCTATTGGTTCTCAACAGGGTTTAACTACGCAATTGATAAAAACATGTCGGTTGATGTGGCTTATACCTACGTTAAATTCAGAGATTCAAGCATGGCCAATGTGGACAGCAGCAATAGCGTAAAAACAAATGCTGATGTTTCAGCCCATGCCAATGTCTTTGGTGCGCAATTGAATTACCGTTTCTAATTCGTTTTATCCCTCCCTTGGGGGAGGGCTTTCGTGACTCTCGGGCGGCTTTCGCCGCCCCTCCTTTTCCTTTTAGCGAGGCTAAACATGGCCAATACCGTGCATATCCGTCAGGTTGCCGTTCTCGGCGCGGGCGTTATGGGAGCGCAAATTGCTGCCCATCTTGCCAATGCGGGAATTAAAACCGTTTTATTTGATTTGCCAGCAAAAGAAGGCGATGCAAATGGCATTGCAACAAAGGCGATTGCAAATCTTAAAAAAATGAAACCATCGCCATTAGCCTCGGCAATGCGCGCGGATCATATTGAGCCAGCTAATTACGGCTCTGATTTAGAAAAACTAAAAGATTGCGATTTAATTATTGAGGCCATTGCTGAACGCCTTGATTGGAAACTCGATCTTTACGCAAAAATTGCTCCTTTTGTAGCACCTCACGCTATTCTGGCTTCTAATACTTCCGGTCTGTCGATTAATTCGCTGGCAGGTGGTGTACCAGAGCAATTACGCAGCCGTTTCTGCGGTATTCATTTCTTTAATCCGCCACGCTATATGTATCTGGTTGAGTTGATTGCTGATTCCCAGACTAACCCTGCAATGATGGACGCGCTGGAAAGCTTCCTTGCTACCCGTATGGGCAAGGGCGTAGTACGCGCTAAAGATACCCCTAACTTTGTTGCCAACCGCATTGGTGTGTTCTCCATGCTGGCAACGATTTATCACGCCGAACGCCTCGGCATCCGTTTTGATGTGGTTGATGATCTGACTGGCCCGCGCTTAGGTCGTCCTAAATCAGCGACTTTCCGCACTGCTGACGTGGTTGGCTTAGATACTTTTGCTCATGTGGTTAAAACCATGACCGAGCAACTGGCAGCAGACCCTTGGCACAAATACTTTACCGTGCCGGCTTGGATGCAAAAGCTGATTGAAAACGGCGCTTTGGGCCAAAAAACCAAGGCGGGCGTATTCAAGAAAGTAGGCCGTGATGTGTTGATGCTTGACCCGACCACGGGCGAATATATTGCCGGCGGCCAGAAGGGTAGCGATGAAGTTAAAGCGCAGTTGAAAATCACTGATCCGGCTGCACGCTTTAAAGCATTACGCGAATCCGCTCATCCAGAAGCGCAATTCCTCTGGGCCTGCATGCGCGATGTATGGCATTACATTAGCTATCACCTCGATACCATTGCGGATAATGCCCGCGATGTAGATTTTGCGATTCGCTGGGGTTTCGGCTGGAATCAAGGCCCGTTTGAGCAGTGGCAAGCCGCTGGCTGGAAAGAGATCGCAGCGGCGATTGCTGCAGATTCAGCAGCTGGCCAGGCCATGAGCGATGTGGCGCTGCCCGCTTGGGTGGCTTCGCGTGATGCAGTGCACACGCCAGAAGGTTCGTTCAGCGCGGCAGACAATGCGCTGAAACAACGCTCTAACTTGCCAGTTTATAAGCGTCAGCTTTATCCGCCAACCGTGGTCGGCGATGCGGCACCCGTGTATGGCGAAACTATTTTTGAAAACGACGGCGTGCGCATGTGGGCTCAGCCAGGTGAAGACGTTGCCGTACTGAGCTTTAAAACTAAAGCGCATTGCATTGGCCCGGATGTATTGGCTGGTGTAAACCAAGCCGTAACGATCGCTGAAGAGCGCTACGCAGGTTTGGTGGTTTGGCATCCAGAAGCCCCATTCTCGGTGGGCGCAGATTTGATGAGCATGGGCCCGGCCTTTATGACTGGCGACTTTGCTTCGATCGAAAACATGGTGGCCGAGTTCCAAAAAGCCAGCATGCGTATTAAATATGCAGCGGTGCCGGTGGTTGGCGCAGCTCAGGGCTATGCCTTTGGCGGTGGTTGCGAATTCTTAATGCACTGCTCACGCGTTGTGGCTTGCCTTGAAACCTATATCGGCTTGGTTGAAGTCGGTGTGGGCCTCTTGCCTGCTGGCGGTGGTTGTAAAGAATTTGCACTGCGCGCCTCGATCGAGGCGAAGGGCGATATCGTTGCCGCTCTGAAAGATTACTACCTGTCAGTTGCCATGGCGAAAGTGGGCACCAGTGCAGAAGAAGGCCAGCAAATCGGCTATCTGCGCAGCTCCGATATTATTGTGTTTAACCCGAATGAATTGCTCTACGTGGCTAAAGCGCAAGTACGCGCCATGAGCGAATCAGGCTACAAAGCACCGGTTAAGCCTAAATCCTTTGCTGTAGCAGGCCGCGCAGGTGCTGCCACCATCAAGGGCCAGCTGATCAATATGCTGGAAGGCGGCTTTATCTCGAAGCACGACTACTTGATTGCCGGCCATATTGCCGAAATTATGACCGGTGGTGATGTTGATGCAGGCACGCTGGTGGATGAAGAGTGGATCCTGAAGCTGGAGCGTGAGCGCTTTATGAAGCTGCTAAAAACCGGCAAAACGCAAGAGCGCATCATGTATATGCTGGAAAACAACAAGCCGCTGCGTAACTAATTGACATCTAAAGCTGCAACACCCAAATCTTGAACCACGGAGAAAAGCAGGATGGCTTCCCTTTTATATTTTGAGTTGTTTCAGATATTTGGGTTTTCTCCTTTTCCTCTGTGTTGAAAGTTTATGGTTTTCAGGTTTGAGATGTTGTGGCGATCTAATACTTTAGGAGCTCAAAATGAGCAGACAGATTCAAGAAGCTTATATCGTTGCTGCTACGCGCAGCCCGGTTGGTAAAGCACCGCGCGGTATGTTGCGTAACGTTCGTCCGGATGATTTGCTGGCCCATGTATTAAAAAGTGCGTTGGCTCAAGTGCCTCAGCTTGATCCTAAGCTGATCGAAGACGTGATTGTTGGCTGCGCTATGCCAGAAGCCGAGCAGGGGATGAATATTGCCCGTATGGCTGTGCTGCTGGCGGGTTTGCCGGATACGGTAGGTGGTGTCACTATCAATCGTTTCTGCTCCTCAGGCGTGAACGCTATTGCGATGGCGGCGGATAAAATCCGTTTGGGCGAAGCCGATGTGATGATTGCGGCGGGTACAGAAAGCATGTCGCAAGTGCCAATGATGGGAAATAAAATCTCCCTCAATCCTGAGATTTTCACTAAAAACGAAAACCTCGGCATTGCGTTCGGTATGGGACTGACGGCAGAAAAAGTGGCCGATCAGTGGAATGTATCCCGTGAAGATCAAGATGCTTTCGCCGTTGAGTCTAATCGCCGTGCCCTGCATGCGATTGCCACAGGCGAATTCAAAGACGAAATCAGCCCGCTAGAAGTATTTGCCCGTACGCCAAATTTGGCGACTGGCGAAGTTGAAGTCACTAGCAAAATTTGTGATACCGACGAAGGCCCGCGTGCTGGCACCACCATGGAAGGTTTGGCTAAGCTCAAAACCGTATTCGCGGCTAAAGGCTCGGTGACTGCGGGTAATAGCTCGCAAATGTCCGATGGTGCAGGCGCGGTGATTCTGGTTTCTGAGCGCATTCTGAAGCAATTTAACCTCGTGCCTTTGGCGCGTTACGTGACCTTTGCCGTAAAAGGCGTTCCGGCACATATCATGGGTATTGGCCCGAAAGAAGCGATTCCGGCTGCGCTGAAGTTAGCTGGCCTTACGCTGGATGATCTGGGCTGGATTGAGCTGAACGAAGCCTTTGCTGCGCAAGCACTGGCCGTGGCGCGTGATCTTAACCTAGATATGAGCAAGGTTAATCCACTGGGCGGCGCAATTGCTTTAGGCCACCCGCTGGGTGCAACCGGCGCGATTCGTGCGGCAACCATCGTGCACGGTATGCGCCGTCACGGTATGGCTGGCAAATATGGCATGATTTCGATGTGTATCGGTACCGGCATGGGCGCGGCAGGGATTATTCAATCCTTGTAATTTTTATTCTCAGATCAAGGCTTTTGCCCACGGATTCAAATCCGTGGGTTTTTTTTCAAGGAAAAGAAAAAAATGAAAAAACTACTGATTGGTGCTTCCTTTGTGTTGGCAGCACAAAGCAGTATGGCGCTGGAAGTGGCTGGGGTGAATTTAGCTGATCGCGCTGAACTCTCTAGCCAGTCTTTGGCTCTCAACGGTGCAGGTGTGCGTAAAAAAGTATTCTTTGATGTGTATCTGGCTGCACTTTATCTGCCGGTAAAAAGCCAAGACGCCAGTGCTGTGGTGAATTCGCCCGTGCCACGCCGTATGGAGCTGCGCATGCTGCGTGAAGTTTCCGCCGCCGCCATGCATGAAGGTTTTGTGGATGGTTTGAAGTCCAATCAGAGTGAGGCCACGCTGGCAGCACTTGCGCCGAAAATTGCCGAGCTGGAGCAAATCTTTAAGCTGGTTAAAACCGCAGCTAAAGGGGATGTGATTGTGCTGGACTTTATGCCGGGCCAGGGTACGCGCGTTACAGTGCGTGGTAAGGTCTATGCGACCATAGCCGGTGATGATTTTGCTGCAGCCATGCTTTCAATCTGGCTGGGAAAAGCACCTATAAACGATTCATTAAAGTCGGCTTTATTGGGTAAGTGATCTGGATCACAACTAGGGTCTGGCGCTCGCCGATTGCTAAGGGGGTAGTGCAGGGGTGCAATCTTGCGCCTTTGCATGCTGCTTTTTTTGGTGTGGGTTTTAGCTGATTTTTTTGTATCTGTCTTTTCCTTTGCTTTTGTTTATCAAGCGGCCTTGTGCCGCTTTTTTATTGCAAACGGCCCCGAGCTTTGCAAGACTTTTGTGGCGGCCACTGGGTTTTCTTGCTTTGCAGGAGTGGCTGGCGGGCCCTGTTCGCTTTCGATTTATGTTGTGTAGTTAAATTACAGTATGGATTGTTATGTTTTTACTGTTAATACATTTCATGTTGTTGAATTCGTTAAGTATTTTTTGAAATGATGTAGTTGTATCTGTAAATTATTGTACTTATACAGGTAGTTTTATTACAAAAACACTTGCGATTGATATGTAGTTTTGCTAAAGTAGCGTCATTGCTTGATTGGGAACAGATCTCTGACCCAAACTTTTAAGGAGATGCAAATGCGTACCTTGCAAATTATTTTTAAGAACATCGAATCTGCTCAAAACCTGCTGTTGAAGTCTCAAGGTTTTATTGCAACTCGTTGATCTGGTGGTTTAGCTGTTTGTAAGTGTGGTAAGTAGTAAGTTGTTGTGTGTGTAGTATGTTTTGACTCTTCATCTGGTCTTTCTTGTTACCCGGCTCTGTGTTCTGCGTCTTTGGATGCGTATACGGACCGGGTTCTTTTTTGTCTGCTGCGCCTCCCATGCGGTAAAGTAGCGGCCTTGCCTCTTTTAAAATCATCCCTATGATTGTTCGGTCATTTTTCGTTTTTGTCATGGCTTTTCCTGTTCTGTCGCTGGCTGAAGAGCTGCCTGCTGCGGATGCAGAGCAAAGTGTCTATTTTCCCTATGTTTTGAATATTGAAGCGCCCGATGATTTGCAGGCGCTCTTAGAGAAACACTTGGATCTTGCTCGCTGGAAAACTGAAAAAAGGATGACCAAAGAGCAGCTTTCACGCCTGATCGATAATGCGCCGGATGCTGTAGCGGGTTTGCTGGCGACGGAAGGTTATTTTTCGCCCAAGGTTAAAGCAAGTCTGGATGAATCAACCGTTCCTGCGATTGTCTCTTTGGATGTGGATGCGGGGAAGCCCACCTTGGTGCGCAGTGTGGATGTGAATTATCTGGGCGATATTATCCCCGACGAAGTACGGATGAAGCGTTTGGAAGAGCGCCAAGAGCAAAACTGGCCCCTGCCTAAGGGAAGTATCTTTCGCCAGAGTGATTGGGATAGCGCCAAGCGTGGTGCGGTAAGCTCATTGCTCAATCGCCGTTACCCGGCGGCAAAATTAGTCCATGCCGAAGCCAGTGTTGACCCCGAAGCAAATACAGTGGATCTGACTGTTGATGTGGACAGCGGGCCAGCTTATTTCTATGGGCCGGTAAGTATCACTGGCTTATCCCGCTACCCTGATAAATTAATCCGCAACAATATTCAGTTTCATGAGGGCGCCGAATACCGCCGCAATGATTTATTAGAATTACAAACCTATTTACAGAATCTGCCGCATTTTTCTCTGGTTTTGGTGGATGTTGATTTGCCCCCCGACGCCCCCTTTATTGCGCCCGTAAAAGTAACAGTGCAAGAAGCACCTTTGAGCAAAATAAGTACAGGTTTGGGCTATAGCACCAATACCGGTATGCGCGGCTCGTTTGATTATCGTTATTTAAATCTGCTGGACCGGGGCTGGGTGCTGGATAGTGGCGTGCGCCTGCAGCAAAAAGAGCAGTCAGCAAGTGCTGGGATTACCTTCCCCCGCTTTGCATCAGGGTATGAGCACCGGGTCTATGCCAGCTATGTGAATGAAAATATTCAGGGCTTAGATACCAGTACATGGAAGACCGGGGTATCCCGCAGCAGCACCGAAAAAAATATTGACCGATTAATTGCGATTGAATATCAAATCGAGCGCCGCGAGCTAAATGACGGTACGGTTTCTGACCCTCAGTCTTTAACCGCAAAATATCAGTGGGTAAGGCGTGATGTAGACCGGCTCAGAAACCCGCGCTCGGGCAATGTGATTACCCTGGAAGGCGGCGGAGCACTTAAGGGCCTGCTGTCGGATGAAAGCTTTGTTCGCCTGTATGGGCGTGGCGTGCAGTTTTGGCCTGTGGGTGAAAAAAGCGTAGTAGTTGCCCGCCTAGAAGTGGGGGATACGTTTACGAAAGAATTTTTTAATGTGCCAAGTGACTGGTTGTTCCGGACCGGTGGCTCATCGTCGGTGCGTGGTTATGATTATCAGAGTTTAGGTTTATCGCTTGGGGGCTCGACCATTCCAGGCAGGGTGATGGCGGTCAGCTCCATAGAGTTTCAGACCCCCGTTTATAAAGACTGGCTTGGCGCGGTGTTTGTTGATCACGGTGGTGTAGGGGATCAGTGGAAAGACTGGCGTGGCTCGACCGGTGTGGGTGTGGGGGCGCGCTGGGTAAGCCCGGTGGGGGTAATTGGTTTAGATGTGGCGAGAGGCGTGGAAGAAAATCAGTTCCGTGTGCATTTCACCATGGGAGTGACTTTTTAAATGCAGACAAATCCAACGCCTGCTGCCGCAGAAACTCAGGCTGCCAAGCCTGTTGCACGTTATTCAAAATTTCGTCGTTTTATTGGCTGGCTGCTGTTTTTATTGGTAATCCCCGTTTTTTTACTGACCATTACGCTGGCCTTTTTTGATTCACAAATGGGGCGTGACTGGCTGGTAAAGCAAATCAACCAGAGTGGCGTGGCAAAGCTACGCGCAATTGATGGCTCTTTATGGTCTGATTTCGCCTTGCGTGGCCTCGTGCTGAATACTGCAGACATGGGGCTTTCAGTTGATAAAGTGAGGCTTGCATGGAGCCCGTACAGCTTGCTGGCGCGTGATTTATCGCTGGATGAATTAAGTATCGGGCATTTAGAAATCGATATTAAGCCCAGCCCGCCGGACAAGCCTGCCTCGCCTCCGCCTGAAAGTATCACTCTGCCAATCGGTCTGCATATCGATCAAGCACAGATTAAAAAGCTGAGTATTAAGGGTTCGCCTGACCTGGATGATATTCGTTTTAAATTAGCCAGTAATGGCCGTTTCCATCAAATCACTTTGGATCAGCTTAAGTTAAAGCTGCCACAGCTGGATGCCAGTTTAAAAGGGCATCTGGCGCTGGTAGGAGCACAGCCTTTTGTGACTTCGGGCCAGCTGTCGCTTGCGGGTAAAGTAGAAAATCAGCCCTTGCAATCCCAAATCATGCTTGATGGCGAGCTGCGTAAATTGCAATTAAAAGGCGACATCAAAAGCAATCAGCTCAACGCCATGATCAATGCACGGTTGGATCTGTTTGCCCCTTATACCTATCAGCTTTTAAGTGAAGGTCAGATTAAGTTGCAACAGCTTAATCCGGCAGTTCTTGTACAAGGCTTGCCCAAGGCGCTGATTGATGTGTCTTTATCTGTTGTTCCTTTAGGTGAAAACGCGGCCAGTGGCGCGTTGGAAATCCGTAATGCAATGCCTTTAACGATCGATCAGGGCGGGCTGCCATTTACGCAGATCAGTAGCAAGCTGGGGTATTTAAAAGAAACGGTTACGCTTAAATCTATGTCGCTGGATTTGCTGGGGCAAGGGCAAATCAAAGGTGCGGGACAATTAGATAAAGGTCAGCTGAAATTACAGCTGGATCTGGCCAAAATTGATCCGGCTAAGCTCTTTACGCGTCAGCCTCCAGCATCACTGGGTGGCACGATTGAGTTAAAAGGCCCGTGGCTGGCACCCGATGTGCAGGCTAATTTGGCCGATGCACAGCGTAATGTAGCGCTAGATCTGGATATGGGCTGGTTAAATCCCAAGCATGAGCGGCGGATTGTTTTGCGTGAGGCGCGCTTATCTAGGGCAAATAGCAGCGTGGCCCTGCAGGGTGAGTTGGGTTTGCTTGATGCAAAAGGCGTAGCAAAAAATGACTTTAAATTGTCGGGTGAATTTGCGGGTCTTAATCCTGCTGAATTTGTAGCCAGCCCGAAAGGATCACTGACAGGGCAATTTAAACTAGCCGGTGCTTTGCAGCCTGCTTTAAAAGCCAGTGTAGATTACAGCTTGAGTGACAGCCGTTTTAATGGCGAAGTGCTCAGTGGTAAAGGCCAGCTGAATGTAGAAGAAACCCGTGTTTCGAATGCAAATTTATGGCTGGCATTAGGTGCAAATCGCATCGATGCAGAGGGTGCGCTTGGCCTTGCCAGTGATGTGCTAAAACTGAAAATCAGCCTGCCGCAGTTACAACAATTTGGCCCGGGTTTTAGCGGCAAAATCAGCGGGGATGCGCAGTTAAAAGGTGCCATGCTCAGCCCGCAAATTGCCACCCAGTTGGCAGTTGCAGGCTTACAAACGCCCTTTGGTGTCTCGGTAAATCAAGCGGTGCTGGAGGCTCAGTTGCAGTCTGATTTAAAAGGGCCCATGCATATTCGTGCCGATATCTCGGATGCAAAAGCGGCAGGTGTGCAAGTTCAGGCGCTTAACTTTAAAGCGGATGGCAGCCGGGAAAAACACAGCGCCAGCTTGCAGTTAAAAGGCCAGCAGGATGAGCGTCTGATCGATGTCAGCTCCCGCTTTGAGGGAGGCTTAAGTGATCAGTGGGTCTGGCGCGGCAGCGTGCAGGGCCTGCAAGTGAATCAGCCGCTGGCTCTGAACTTGGCTGCGCCATTGTCGCTGGAGGCCGGTGCTAATCTGGTGCGGCTTGGCGATGCACGTCTTTTGATGGGCGAGACGCGGGTGCATATCGAAAAACTAAACTGGCAGGATGGCAATCTGGATACCGCAGGTGAGCTGGAGCAGGTGTCGGTTGGGCAATGGCTGACGCTGCTGGGGCAAAAAGAAGTCAGTGGCAATCTGATGCTGGGCGGGCGCTGGGCGCTTAAATCTGCGGGCAGCTTAGATGGCCAGCTGGAAATCCACCGGCAATCGGGCGATTTAAAGTATGTCACGCAAAACACAGCACCACAGAAGTTTGATTTGCAAGACTTTAGGCTGCAGGTGCTGGCGAAACAATCGGCACTGAATTTCAACGGTCATTTAAGCTCGGGCCGTTTTGGTCAGATGCAGGCGAATGGTACTGCGCTGCTGGATGCGGTGAATTGGCGTTTGGCAGAGCGTGCCCCGCTTGATGTATTTATCAAGGGGGATGTGCCTAAGCTTTCAATGTTTGGCCCGCTGCTTGGGCCGGATTTAACGCTGGCCGGGAGCGGGCGTTTTGAAGTACGGCACGCAGGGCTACCTAAAGAAAACGATTGGACCGGTTTTATCTACGGCGATGGGGTGTCGGTGCGGGATGCAGCAACGGGGCTGGCTTTGCAGGATGGGAAGGTGAGGGTGACATTGGATAAGCAGCAAATTCATTTGCAGCAATTCCAGTTTAAAGGTGGGCAGGGTACTTTAGATGCGAAAGGCTCATTTGATCTGGCTGGCCCAAGCCCCAGTGCCACGGCCCAGGTTACGGCCAATAAGCTGACGTTGATCAGCAAGGCCGATATGCTGGTGGTGATGTCCGGCCAAGGCAATATCATGCTGAAAGATAAGGCACTGAGTGTAAGTGGACAGATGAAGGCAGATGAAGGGGATATCCGTTTCCAGTCTAACGATGTGCCAAAGCTGTCGGATGATGTGGTGATTAAAGGCCGCAGTAAAGCGCCGGCTGATGCGGGACCCAAGCTGACCTTGCAGATGGATATTGATCTTGGCAAAAACTTCCGCTTCCGCGGGTATGGACTAGATGCAAGGCTGGCCGGTCTGCTGCGCTTGCGGGCACAAGCTAATCAGCCGCCTACTGCGCATGGTGTGGTGCAGGTGGCAGAAAATGAAGGCAATGCCCGCAGCACTTACAGCGCATACGGGCAAAAGCTGGATATTGAGCGCGGCGTGCTGGCGTTCCAGGGGCCGATTGATAATCCTGGGCTGGATGTGCTGGCCATGCGCCGGGGCCAGCAGGTAGAGGCGGGTGTGCAGGTCACAGGTACCGCCTTGCGGCCACGGGTGATGCTCTACTCCGAACCCAGTGTTCCGGATAGTGAAAAACTCAGCTGGCTCTTGTTTGGCCATGGCTCGGATAGCATGGAAAAATCAGACAGTGCTTTGATGCTGCAAGTGGCAAATGCCTTGCTCACCTCAGGGGATAATTCGAGCTTTAGCGAAGGACTTTTGGGTAAGGTTGGCCTTGATGATGTGGGTTTTAGTAGCCAGAAAGAAAAAGACGGCAGCTCTACCCAGGTGGTTTCGGTGGGCAAACAGTTAAGTAAGAATGTACGGGTATCACTGGAAAAAAGCGTGAATGGCTTGCGCGATGCGGTGAAGTTTACTTGGCAGCTGACTAAAGGCTGGTCTTTGGTTTCACGTATTGGAACAGATGAAACCACCGGGGATGCTTATTACACGTTCTCTTTTGATTAGGACGTAAAGCGCCGCCCTCGGGCGGCGTTTTTTTATATCTGAGTCTGAGTTGTTTTATTTAATTGAATATATTCCTGACTGCCCTTGATGTTTTCTACAATGGCTTCTCTTTCCATGCCTTTGCTTAATTGCGCTTTGTAATGATCAAACCCGCCACTGTCTGGTTTGCGTTTGAGTAAGTGCATAAAGGCGGCAAATAAAAAATCATCATCTTCCTGAATATCAATCAGGCCATCGTGCAGAGGCTTGCCTGTTTTGACGGCTTTTACATTAAACAGCCAGTCATCCACGGAATTCAGGCTTTTGATTGTGAAGCCTGCTTCATTTAAGGCGTTTTTAATGGTGATTTCGGTAAAGCCAATAAAATGGAAATCACCGTTATAGCATTGCGTACCAAATAGGCAGCGCAAAAGCTCTTCGTGTTTGGCCAGTGTTTGGTTTTCTGGTTTCTTTAAAAGATTTAACAAGCCAATGACATCAGGAATTTGCAATTCAAGTATGCCGCCATGGGCAAGCAGGCGGTTCCATTCCCTTAATGTGGTGCTGGTTTTTAATCTAGGGATGTGTTCGAGTATATCGTTGGCCAGAATATATTCGTAATAGGCAGAAGGTAGGCATTTGAGCTGGGTACAGTCGGCGACTAAATCGGGCTGGTGATATTCATTTAAATCAATATTCAGATAACCCCTTTTTAAATCATAACCACAGCCTATATTTATTTTTTTTGGATAATTTTGATATTCAAAATCCATAGGACCTCCCCGGTTTCTGCAGCAGAAAATAACTCATGGCTCTGGCAGCGCTTTTAAGCTTGTTTTGCCAGAGCCTGAGTATAGGAAAGAGCGGGCGATGATCCAAGTTTGTTTTGCTGCAATGCATCAGGGGCTGTTGATGCTTTATTTACGGCTGCGCAAGTTAAAAGACGCGTGGTGGGACGAGTGCCTTGAGCGTTCTTTAGCGCCGTGCAGTCCTTCATTGTGCGCGCGGTTGCTTTGCAAATGAAATAAATCAAACGTCAGCAGTGCCTATGGTTTCAGGATAAGGCTTAAGTCATCCCGGTCTGCGATCGCATCGTTGAATACTGCAAGTAAGGCGGCGTAGTCTTCCTCTCCCAGCGCGGCTTGCGCTTCCCTCGTGTTTTCCCATGTGATCTGGATCGGGCCTTCCAGATTGCCACTCAGCTCATCGTAAAGTGCATCTAGGTTGTTAATAAAATCGCTGGAAAAGTCCAGTTGCTCAGCCAGCTGCTGGTAAGCATCATTGAGCTTGTAAATATGCTGGAGTACAACGCGTTGGCTTATTGACATGCTGTCACCTCAGTAAAGGTTTGATAATGATCGACTGTAATAAAGCGTGGGCCATTTTTGCTGAATACAATGCGCTTTGCGCCGCGTTTCCCGCCCTGGTAGTCTAAATCTGCTTCTTGATACTGGCTGCGCGGCAGGCGGTTTTCACGGTTGCCAAAACGATCGCCACCGATGGATTTGCCCGGCAGGCTTTGCCATAGGCTGCTGCCAGGACGCCATCCTGCGGCCTGTGCTTCGCGTTTCGTGACAAATTTGGCGGGCAGGCGGCCTTGCTGATTTAGGCTGCTGAGTATTTCTGTCAGCTCGCTGGTATTGGTACCTGGGCGCAGCTGACGGTTTAATCCTTCTGCTACGCTCTGGCAAGATGCGGCCTGTGCCCAGCCGCTGGCAAGCAGCATCAGGGCGAGAAGTGGTCTGTGCATAGAGGTTTCCTTTCCTGTGGTATGGATGAGGTGTAATTTTTTTATTTAAACTACATCGGCATAAGTCTTGCTTACACGGTTGTGGCGAAAGGCCTTCTATGCTAGTTTCGAAGGTCCTGACTTTTCTAGACTATCGCCATGGCTCAGACACTTTATGACAAACTTTGGCATTCCCACGTTATTCGTACTGAAGACGATGGCACTTGCCTTATTTATATTGATCGTCACTTGGTGCATGAAGTCACCAGCCCGCAAGCCTTTGAAGGCTTGAAGTTAGCGGGCAGAATGCTATGGCGCAAGTCTTCGATTGTTTCGACTGCTGATCATAATACGCCAACTGATCATTGGGATAAGGGTATTCAAGACCCGATCTCACGGCTGCAGGTAGAAACACTGGATGCCAATATCAAAGAATTTGGCGCGCTGGCTTATTATCCCTTTAAAGATCAGAAGCAAGGGATTGTGCACGTGGTTGGCCCAGAAAACGGCGCAACCTTGCCGGGAATGACGGTGGTCTGTGGTGACAGTCACACTTCCACGCATGGTGCATTTGCTGCGCTTGCGCACGGCATAGGCACCTCTGAAGTTGAGCATGTGATGGCCACGCAAACACTGGTTGCCAAAAAATCGAAAGCCATGCTGATTCGCGTGGATGGCGTGTTGGGCCGGGGTGTAACGGCAAAAGATGTGGCGCTGGCCATTATTGGCAAAGTAGGCACGGCGGGTGGCACGGGCTATGCGATTGAATTTGGCGGCGAGGCGATTCGCTCGCTTTCTATCGAAGGGCGGATGACGTTGTGTAATATGGCGATTGAGGCAGGTGCCCGTGCAGGCATGGTGGCCGTTGATGAAAAAACCATTGATTACCTGAAAGGCCGGCCTTTTTCACCCAATGCAGCTCAATGGGATGCTGCGGTCGCGCACTGGAAAACACTGGTCTCTGATGAAGGCGCGGTATTTGATGCACTGGTTACACTGGATGCAGCAGAGATTGAGCCGCAGCTGACTTGGGGCACATCGCCTGAACAAGTTTTGGGTATCTCTGGCGCGGTGCCAGATCCTGCTGCAGAACCGGATCTGGTCAAACGTGGCAGTTATGAACGTGCGCTGCAGTATATGGGGCTGACCGCCAAAACACCGCTGACAGATATTCAGATTGATAAAGTGTTTATCGGCTCCTGTACTAACTCCCGCATTGAAGATTTGCGCGCTGCGGCAGGCATTGCCAAGGGTAAAACCAAGGCGGCTAATGTGAAACTGGTGCTGGTGGTGCCGGGTTCTGGTCTTGTCAAAGCGCAGGCTGAGGCCGAAGGCCTGGATAAAATTTTTATTGCGGCAGGTTTTGAATGGCGCGAGCCGGGTTGCTCCATGTGCCTTGCGATGAATGCGGATCGCTTAGAGCCGGGCGAGCGCTGTGCTTCTACCAGTAATCGTAATTTTGAAGGCCGTCAGGGCCAGGGCGGACGCACGCATTTATTAAGCCCAGAAATGGCTGCGGCTGCGGCGATTGCAGGCCACTTTGTTGATGTGCGCCAGTTCGCTTAAGGAGATCGGGATGAAAAAAATTGCAACGCTGACGCTGATGTTTCTGATGCTGGGGCTTACGGCCTGTAATACGGTGTCTGGCATGGGCAAAGATATTAAAAAAGGTGGCGAAGCCATCGAAAAGGCGGCCAATAAATGAAAGCATTCACTCAATTAAATGGCTTGGTGTGCCCATTGGATCGCGCTAATGTGGATACCGATGCCATTATCCCCAAGCAGTTTTTAAAGTCGATTAAGCGCTCTGGCTTTGGCCCGAATTTGTTTGATGAATGGCGTTATCTGGATCATGGCGAGCCGGGTATGGACAACAGCCAGCGCAAGTCTAATCCAGATTTTGTGCTGAACTACCCGCGTTATCAGGGGGCGGAAGTCTTACTGGCCAGAGACAACTTTGGCTGCGGCTCCAGCCGCGAGCATGCGCCGTGGGCAATTGAAGATTATGGCTTTCGTGTGGTGATTGCTCCCAGCTTTGCCGATATCTTTTTTAATAATTGTTATAAAAATGGGCTGCTACCGATTGTTTTGGATAGCGCCATTGTTGAACAGTTGTTTACAGAAAGCGTGGCTGCAGAAGGTTATCGCCTGAATGTAGATTTGCTGGCTCAAACAGTCACAACGCCTTCAGGCCAAGTGTTTGGTTTTGACATTACAGGCCATCGCAAGCATTGCCTGCAAAATGGTTTAGATGAAATTGGTTTGACTTTGCATCACGCAGAAGAGATTAAAGCTTTTGAAGCGCAGCGAAAAATCGGACAACCTTGGTTATTTTCCTGATTTTTTGTGCGGGATGTGGTTTGCATCAACAAATCTTATTCAGTTGACGTATAGTATCTAGGTTGTTTTACTTATTTCGGAATTCACACAATCATGATTTTACATAAATTCAAAGATCAAAATGAACTGAATCGCGTAGGTGCTGATTTATTACTATCTATTGTTCGCACCAAGCCTAATGCAATCCTCGGTATGGCAACAGGTAGCACCCCTGTTGGCATTTACCAGGAAATAGTAAAGACGTATCAGCAGGGGCTGGTGAGCTTTAAAGAAGTAACAACATTTAATCTGGATGAATACGCTGGCTTGCCAGTTACTCACCCGGAATCGTATCGCAGCTTTATGAATAGCCACTTGTTTAATCATATCGATATTCGCACCGAAAATACCTATGTGCCAAATGGCAATGCTGAAGATTTAGATGAAGAAGGTCGTCGTTATGATGAGCTGATTTATCAGAAAGGCCTTGTCGATATGCAAATTTTAGGTATCGGGCATAATGGCCATATTGGCTTTAATGAGCCTGATGAGGCCTTATCGCGCTTTACACATAAAGTGACTTTAAAGCCAGAAACACGCGAAGCCAATAAACGCTTTTTTAACAGCATTGATGAAGTGCCAACGCATGCATTAACCATGGGCATGGGTTCTATTTTGCATGCAAAATCAATTCTGCTGGTGGTTAAAGGCGCAGAAAAAGCTGAAATCCTTGATCGCACTTTAAATGGCCCAATTACCACTCAAGTGCCAGCTTCTTTCTTGCAGACACATCCTCGTGTGATTGTACTGACCGATTGCGATGTAGATTACAAGCGTTCGCACTCTTAACAGATTGCTGCCTTCTCTTGCAGAAGGCTGTTTTTGCAAAAAACACCGGAGGTTTTCCTTTGGTGTTTTTTTTTAATTAAATTAAACAAGCTAAGAGTAAATAATGCGGATTGTTTCTTGTACTTATGCACGGCACGCAGAGCAAATTCTCTATATATTCAATGAGGCGATTGAAAACTCAACGGCGCTTTATGATTACACCCCAAGGCCATTAGCCAGTATGGTGGATTGGTTTGCTGATAAAGAAGCCAGACAATTGCCAGTGCTGGGCTTTGAAAATGACGCAGGTGTTTTGTTGGGCTTTGCCAGCTACGGTGCATTCAGAGTGCGTCCGGCTTTTAAATATGCCATTGAACATTCAATTTATATCCACCCTGATTATCGAGGCCAGGGTTTGGGTAAAAAATTATTACTGCTTATTATTGAAAAAGCGCAGGAGCAGGGATATCACACCTTAATTGGTGGAATCGATGCTGAAAACACCGCGAGCATTGCGCTGCACCAGCAGCTTGGTTTTAGCCATGCAGGCACGATTAAACAATCAGGATTTAAATTTGGCCGCTGGCTGGATTTAGCTTTTTATCAATTGATTTTGCCTACGCCAGAAAACCCAGTGGATGGCTGAGCTTTATTAAAGGATTCAGATTGAGAAAGATTATTTTGCTGAGTATTTTGGTATTAAGCGCGTGCAGCTCCACGCCCACCCGCACCAAAGTGTCTTCACCTGCATCTAAATCCTTGAGTAATATTCAGGCAGCAGGGGCGGGGCGCGAGATTGTCATGTATGCGCTGGGCCTACTGGATGTCAGTTATCAGTTTGGGGGCAATAATCCTGAAGCGGGGCTGGATTGCAGTGGCATGGTGAGCTTTGTGTACAAAAATGCTGTAGGTGCGGTGCTGCCGCATAATGCGGCACAAATTGCCAGCCTAGCCCGGCCTGTTGCAAGTGATCAGTTGCAGGCAGGAGACCTTGTGTTTTTTAATACACTAGGGCGTTCGTTTTCGCACATGGGAATTTACTTGGGGGACGGGCGTTTCATTCATGCGCCGTCATCTAAAGGAAAAATAAGGGTTGAATCGCTATCTACCCCGTATTTTGCACAACGGTTTGAAGGCGGGCGCAGCCTGTTGGCCCTCAACCCTTAAGCTAAATCGCGCCTTTGGCCTTGCGGAAGCGAGGTAAGCTTGCCATCAGGAGCATAAAGCGGACGGCTGTGGCTGGCGTCTAAAATTTGCTGCATAAAGCCATTGATCAGCTGCTGGCGAGTTTCAATTAATTTGCCATTACTGCTGTTAAATGCGGATGCCTGACGGGTGATTTCTAAAAGTGTTTGCCACTGGCTTAGCGCATTAGGGTGCTGCTCTGTGATCCATGTATTGGCATCATGCTGTGGATCAATACCCTGGGCGCTAAAAAACAGGCTGAGTGCTTGCCCTGCTTGCTCAGCATTGATGGCTGAAGCCTGTTTCTCTGTGGTGAGCACCAGCAGTGGGTCCAGTTCATTGGCAATTAAATGACTTTGCTCTTTTTGAAGTAAGTCTAATAATATTTGCATGCTGCTGATGGCTTCAGTCAGCAGTGTGTTCAAAGGCGAGTCTATGGTCATTTCACTTGCCTAGAAGTTCTTGAGCGCTTTGAATGATTTTGCCAGCGATGGCCTCTGTACGCACGGTGAACCGCCCTTCGCTGATGGCTTTTTTGAGGGATTCAACACGTTCAGTATCAAAAGCAGGCTTTGAGTTCTGCTCGATCTGATTCAGCTTAGCTGCCAGTGGATTAATCGTTACGCTGTCTGTTTTAGAACGCTCCGTACTTGTGGCGGGTGTGCTCGTTGTACGCTCGCTGCTGCGGCTGGGCGTCGTATTCAGAGGCTTGTTTTGATCGATTTTCATGGTATGTCATCCTTCGTCACTGGCCAGTGTGACTTTATGTACTGTCATTATGCCAAGTATCGACCTGATTCGTAAAAACTTTAGTACTTCATTTATTTAAATAAGATGTATTTTATCATTCATCTCTGATTTCCTTTCATGTTCGGACAGCCTTGAGGCATTATATGCCACAGACTGGTATTCATTGATCTTAATGATTGTTTAATTGACTAAGCGGCCTGCTGCTTATTGATGAGGTATTAATGAAACAAAAGCTCGTGTTAACCATGATTGCTGCCTCTTTGGCAATGGGTGTACAAGCCGCACCCCTCGCCGGGCTTGATTTTGAGCATTTTGATCAAAGTGTCCGGGTGCAGGATGATTTATATCAGGCAGTCAATGGAACATGGTTGAAAAACACGGAAATACCCAGCGATAAGTCCTCTCACGGCGCATTTTTAATTTTACGTGATCGCGCTGAAGCCCAAGTGCGTGAAATTGTAGAAATGGCAGCACAAAATACGGCATCAGACTCGGCTGCAAAAAAAGTGGGCGATTTATATCAAAGCTATATAAATGAAAGCTTGATTGAGCAGCGTGGTTTAGCGCCTTTACAACCCATTTTTGCAGATATTGCCGCAATCAAAAATAGCAAGGCGTTGGCAGAGCAATTGGCCCTGTTGAGTAAGGCTGGGCTCTATGCACCACTGGGGATTTACGTGGGGCAGGATGAAAAGAATTCAACGGCCTATATCGTGAATGTGCATCAATCAGGTTTAAGCTTACCTGACCGCGATTTTTATTTAAAATCAGATGAAAAATTTATTGCTGCACGAAAAGCCTTGAGTGTTTATTTTGAAAATTTATTAAAACTATCAGGTGAAACAGAGGTCGATGTTGCATCCTTGCTGGCATTTGAAACTGAGTTGGCCAAAGTGCAATGGACAAAAGTAGATAATCGCGATCCGCAAAAAACCTATAATAAAAAATCACTGGTCGAGTTAAAAAGACTAGCTCCTGATTTTGCATGGGATGAATATTGGCATGCGATGGGTATAGCAGGTAAAGCAGGGCCTGTTATTGTTTCCCAGCCTAGCTATATCAGATCAATGAGTGAAACCTTGGCTAAAACACCATTAGCCACCGTAAAAGTATGGCTTAAATTTAAAGTTTTAGATCAATATGCTGATGCACTGCCCAAAGTATATACGGATTTATCTTTCGATTTTCACGGTAAGGCATTGTCTGGCGTGCCAGAGCAAAAGCCACGCTGGAAAAGAGCAATTGCAGCCACAAATGGCAGCTTAGGTGAGGCGGTGGGCGAATTATATGTTGCCAAGTATTTTACGCCAGCAGCAAAAGCTAAAATGGATGTGATGGTGAATAATCTATTAGCATCTTATCGCAGCTCAATTAAAGATTTAAGCTGGATGAGTGCTGCAACTAAGGTAAAAGCACAGGAAAAATTAGCCAAATTTACTGTGAAAATTGGCTATCCGGATCAATGGATTGATTACAGTAGCTTAGAGATTAAGGCAGATGATTTATTAGGCAATTTGCAACGTGCCAGGTTGTTCTCCAGCGCGCGTGAACTGAATCAATTAGGAAAACCCATTGATCGCAAAAAATGGGGAATGACACCGCAAACTGTTAATGCCTATTACAACCCCAGCATGAATGAAATTGTTTTCCCTGCGGCTATATTACAAGCACCATTCTTTGATCCTACGGCAGATGATGCCGTTAATTATGGCGCAATTGGCGGTGTAATTGGGCATGAAATATCCCATGGCTTTGATGACCAAGGTAGTCAGTATGATGGTGACGGCAATTTAAAAAATTGGTGGGGAAAGCAGGATAAAAAGGAATTTACTGCGCTGACCAGTAAATTAGTCGCTCAATATGATGCTTATGAAGCTATTCCGGGTAAGTACGTTAATGGCAAACTCACTCTTGGTGAGAATATTGCGGATTTATCAGGTTTGGCCGTGGCATATAAAGCCTATCAATTATCTTTAGGGGGCAAACCCGCCGAAAAAATAGATGGGCGCACCGGTGAGCAGCGCTTCTTTTTAGGCTGGAGCCAGGTATGGGCCAGCAAAATGCGCGAGCCCATGACCTTGCAATTACTCCTGACAGACCCCCACAGCCCCGGCCAATTCCGCGCCAATGGTGCAGCGGTTAATAGCGATGCATTTTATAAAGCTTTTAACGTAAAAGAAGGTGATGGCATGTATAAATCGGCTAAAGAGCGCATCCGTATCTGGTAAGAGTGGCTTTAAATAAGGCGTTGAGTGATCTCGGCGCCTTTTTTTTGCTAGGATTATACCGCTGCTATAATTAGCACTCATCCGGTGTTGTTACGGTAAAAAGGCACTTAAAGCGGGGTTATGTTAGGAAAAGTGCTGGCTAGGTGCTATCTTGGGGCGTCAAAAAACAGAGATAGCACTTTCCCACATATGGCCTCAATTATTCGTTTACAAAACAAAGATGGTTCTGTTTCTTATCAGGCGCAGGTGAGGCTTAAGCGGGGCGGCAAGCTGCTGTTAAACGAGTCCAGAAGCTTTCTTGCGGCAGGGGTGGGTCTTCGTGCTGAAGCACAGGCCAAGCGCCTAGCCGAGGAGTGGGCAGCACTGCTTACCGAGAAAATGCGTGAGCAAGGTGCAATTGCCCAGCGCAAATTAAAAGGCTTAACTCTTAAAGATTTAATCAGCAAATACATCGAGTTCTTTGAGAAAGACAAACACCTGTGGGCATCAAAGCGCAGCGTGCTGAATGTGCTGGCTCGCTCCCCCATGGCAGACGTGGCTATTTTGGAATTAACCGCCGATAAAATTATTGATCATGTCCGCCATCGCCGATCATTTGGCGTAAAGCCGCAATCTATTCAGCTGGATATTATTTATTTGGGCTGTGTATTAAAAGAAGCCAAATTATTTGCCAAATTAGATGTGGATATTGCCCAGTATTCATTGGCCAATGAATACTTAAAAGAAAAGGGCATGATTTGCGGCTCTGTTGAGCGCGAGAGGAGATTGCAAGATTCAGAATTGGGTTTGATTCTGGCTGGCGCAAAAGCCACCGAACATTTCAGGCAAATCCCTATCGCAGATCTGGTGCGCTTTGCGATTGAAACCACCATGCGCCGCAGTGAAATCACCCGCTTGCAATGGAGTGATTTAAACGAGAAAAACCGCACCATTCTGATCCGGGATAGGAAAGATCCAAAGAAGAAAATCGGCAATGATCAAACTGTGCCGCTGCTCGGTGCTTCTTTAGGCATCATTCAGGTGCAGCCGCGCACCAGCGACTTTATCTTTCCCTATAAATCCGAATCTGTTGGTGTGGCGTTTCGCGGCATTGTCAGCAAGGCCGGCATTCAAGACCTGCACTTTCACGACCTGCGCCATGAAGGCATCAGCCGGCTGTTTGAGCAAGGCTACCAAATCCAGGAAGTTGCCCTCGTCTCTGGCCATAAAAGCTGGAAAAACCTAAAACGCTATACCCAGCTAAGAGCCGTGGATTTGCACCGGGTTATTCCGCTGGTGGTAGCTATTGAGGGGAGGGGTGATAGGCGGTAATGAAATATTTATGTTTTTGGTTGTTGATAATGTTATGAGTAGTGGTGGGGGGGGCTTTTTTTGTCGGCCTAATGTAATTAGGAGGTTGTTTTATTAATATATTTATGAGCGTATTATTGGAGTTAAATATAAATAATTCTTGAGGTTTTTATGTTGGGAGATGAGCGTCTGGAGTTGTTATTTACGTTGATGTCTAAGCTGGATTGGATGCGAAAAGAAAGGTATAGGCATGGTGCTCTAAGCCTTTTGGGAGAGTGTGAAAGTTGCGATGATTTTTCAGTAATCGAGCATGTGTTAACCAAATTAAAGTATTGTACTTCCAGTGATCTTGTGAGCGCTGCATCAGTTATTGCTGAGGTTATTCAGACTATTTGGGTGCTTGATCCAAAGGATGCCTTGCTTGTTGGGGTCGCTGAGGATAGTAAGCCATGTGGGTCTTTGGGGTTTGTTCGTGCTATTCAGTCGGAGCTTCCACGGGAGTGGCTTGAAAGTATTTTTACTAATTTTAAGAAAGCTTTTGGTGCAAGAAATGGAAAGAAATCGATAGTTATTGCCGATGATTTTATTGGAACTGGTGAGAAGCTTAAGAAGAAAATAGACAGTTTAAAACGCAATCCTAAAACCTCCGATTATAAGATACATGTCGTGGCCTTTGCGGGAATGGAAGAGGGGATCAATGCTCTTTCTGCAGTTGTTGGTGGTGATATTTTCGTTGTAATGACATTGAAAAAATGTATCTCTTCGGGTGTTTCTGAAGATAAGGCAATTCGTTTTTCTGAAGGAATTCGTCTATTGGAAAGAAAGATATTTGATAATCCTGGTGTTTATAGTTTTGGTTATAAACAAAGTGAAGCATCTTTCTTTTTGGAAAGTTACAATATGCCAAATAATAATTTTCCATTTCTATGGTGGGATAAGTATGCAGATGGAAAACCTAGAGAAACACTTTTTACCAGAAGATGACTTGTTGGAAAAATATGAACAAGATGTTTTGGTTGTAGCGAGGAGAAGAGTTATTAAGGTTCTTTATGGCCTTAATGAGCCTATTTCTTTGGTAGACTTGATGGAGAGAGCAAATATATCAATTAATTCGTTAGCTGCTGTTTACTCTGAGCTTTGTATTGATGATATTTTAGTAATGGACGATTATAAATTTGAGTTAACAAATAAAGGTCGTTTGTGGGCGATTAAGAATAGAAAAAAGCTGTTTATGAGGAAAAATAAATTTATTTATAAAAATGTTTTGGAATTGAATTCCAAAGAAATTAGTGCGGAAAGATTCCCTTCTAAGTATTTGTTTTCTTGGGTTGACATCAAGAGGGCCTGAGAGGTAAGCTTCACCGTCCTTTTCTGTCAGCGAGGGTGTATCGCCCTTCGGTTTGACATGGGTTCATAATGATCATCATCTGAACGTGCAAAGTGCCGCACGCCCAGATGATGGCCACTCTGTGGCCAGTGGATAAATAAATTTATCCACGAAAGTCAAGTTTAAAAAATATCAAAGTCATAAACCTAAAGCTTCCTTTAAAGTGGCAGGAAAGGACCCTAGTGTGCTGAGTAACGCCGATCTGCTTGAACTAGTGAAAGCCAAGTATAAAACAGAAAAAAAAATAAACTTATATGCTGAGTATATTTCTAAGCTAGAAGAACGCAGTGTCCCGGTTATTTTTAGTTTCTATCATTTTTCTGATATTTTAGGCATTTCACCCAAGACCCTTAGGGCAATGTCTTTTGATACTCATTTGTTTTATAAAAGCTTTGAAATCCCTAAACGTAGTGGCGGAATTAGAAATATTTATGCACCATATCCATCGCTAGAAAGTGTTCAGCGCTGGATATTGACTAATATTTTAGAAAAAGCTTTTTGTGATTTCTTGCCGATGGTTGTTGGGTATCAAAAGAATAAGTCGATTAAAGATCATGTTTCCCCCCATGCCTCTTCAGAATGTATTTTGAAGTTTGATCTTAAGAATTTTTTTCCCTCTATTTTGTTTGATCATGTGTATTTAATATTTAAAAATATTGGATATTGCCATTCTGTTTCTAAAATTCTCAGTTCATTGGTTACATTCAATGGGTCTTTGCCTCAAGGTGCATCTACTAGCCCATGTTTAAGCAATATATACATGAAGATTTTTGATGCTGAATTGACTTTATATTGTGAGCAGAAGGGATTTTTTTGTACTCGCTATGCAGATGATATAGCAGTATCGGGCGGGGTTGAATTAATAAATTGTTTGAAATCCATTAAGAAATTATTTAATGATAATGGGTTAAGCCTGAATCATGCAAAAACTAAAGTTTATGATAGAGCGAAAGAGGTTAGGTTTCTAACTGGTTTGGTGGTTAATAAAGGAGTTGTTAGAATTCCAAAGGAAATGCGTAGGCGGATAAGAGCTCAATGCCATCTTTTTATTAAAGAAATTGATTGTTTAGTATCTAACTTGCCTCGGCCTGAGTATAAACTACCTTCTGAAAGTTGGAAAAATAAAGAGTTGGTTTTTGATCCTATTTTTCCTGAGCGAATTCTTGGAAAGCTAAATTTTTGGCTTTTCATTGAGCCTGATGACAAATATGCTTTGTCAATGAAAAAGATGATTGAAGAAAAATTGAATGAAATTGTTTAATTGAAGTCCACAGAGAAAACCGTAGAAAAAACCGGGGACAGACCACGGTTAATTGCCCATTTAATTACTGTTTTTATGACGTACTTATTTATAGTCTAGTGTGTAATGCGCCTAACATGGCATTCAAGCAGGCTGGCCGGAACGTGCGGCTTTTTTATTCAATTGCAGCGTAGGCCAGCGGCTTAATTTTGACGTTAGACATTTGCCCGCACTATTGGGACCTTGAAGAACTTGCTAGCTGCAAGAAAAGATAGAATGCCAAGCTCACTTCCTTCCATCATTTTTAAGTCCACTTTTGCCATTGTTCTTTTGGCATTGCTAGCCTTTGCGGTCGGCCTTGCGTGGAGCAATTCATTCCTAGGTGTCACTGTGATACGGGCGCTGGCTGTAGCGGCTGTGGGTCAAATAGCCTTGTCGCAAACTTGGTGTTTGGCGGCTTCATCTGTTCTCTACTCTCGGTATTCGTCGTATTGCCTGTCGGTGTCATCGCTGGCCTCGTAGCGGCGCTCTTTGTAAATCGCCGTGAGCGACAAACAGATGTCTAACCTTTCAATCGAGAGGACGTTTTCCGGCAAACCGGAAAACGCCTCTTATCTCAAACGTTAGGCGTTTCTCATGCACGAGCCGAAAGATTCCTTAGGCAAGGCGGTATCGGTTGGCGCGCGGGTGCGGCTACTCCTTGCTGCACCTGAGCTAATCAATGGCCTTCCTGAATCGGACCAAACAGCAATACAGTCGGTGGTTGGGAACGTGATGGTGGTCGAAGAATTCGATCAGTACGGTCATGCCGAGCTCATGTTTAATGATGAGCAAGGCCAAATCCATTTTATTTGGGTAAAACCTTCGGACCTAGAGGTGCTTTCGTGAGTGGCTATATTAAAGTGGCTACTCTCGAATTCATTTCTGAAGCAATACGCCAAACATGGCATTCAAGTAGACTGGCCGGAACGTGCGGCTTTTTTATCCAATTGCAGCGTAGGCCAGCTGCTTAATTTTACGTTATGCCTCACAAGGAGTTTCCCGTGACTGATGATTTTAAGAACCCCTTTAAGTTTCACAACCTTCTCCCCGGGATGGACGATCCCCGGTCTGTAATGGCCCGGGCGATTGTTCAACCAATGCCAATTGAAGTTCCTCGTATCGATGACGTAACAATCAATCCAGCCAAATGGATGTACGAGCGTCTTGCCAAATACATAAAGGACTTTGAGGAAAAGCTCGACCAAGATCATGAAATCGGCGCCCGCCTTGTTTCATTCGGAACGACCGTCACATTTCACATTGAAGATATGGGTTACTACGGCCCGGACATCATTTGTTTTCACGGGAAGAATGAGCAGGGTGTGAGGTAGCCTGAATTCCGTAGACACGCTTGTTTGGTAAACTTTGAGCCAACAGGAGTGAGAAATGAGCAAAAGAATAACGCAAAGCCATACGCCGGAATTTCGGGCGGAAGCGATCAAGCTGGTGTTTGAGCAGGGGTTTTCGGTAGCCGAGGCCGCAGCGCGACTGAATATGAAGCAGAGCACGCTGGCCTATTGGGTCACACAAGCCCGCAAAGCAGTCAAAAACCCTTCTACGCAGACCGAGATACCCAGTGCCGCTGACTTGATGGCCGAGGTACGGCAATTACGCAAAGAGCTAGCCGAAGCCCGAATGGAGCGCGATATCTTAAAAAATCGACGGCGTACTTTGCCAGGGAATCACTACCCGGTACGCGTTCGTGAAGCAATGGCAAGCTCAATATCCGATCAAGCTTTTGTGCCGGGTTTTGGCAGTATCTCGCGGTGGTTTTTACGCTTGGCAGAAGCGACCACCTTGTCGCCGTTCGCTAGAGAATGAGCGTTTACGGGTAGAGATTCGGGCCGCACACAACAAGACTCGCCGGACTTATAGCGCCAAGCGCTTGCAGGAGGAACTGGCAGAAGAAGGAATTAAAGCGGGTCGTGACCGGATCGCCCGGCTGCGACGTGAAGAAGGTATTCGTTGCATCCAAAAGCGTAAATTCAAAGCGACGACGAACTCAAACCACACTCTGCCGGTCGCAGATAACTTGCTAAATCAGGAATTTAAACCCACTGAGCCGAACCAAGTCTGGGTGAGTGACATCAGTGTGCCGCAGCAAGCGGCGTAAGAGATGAGGGTATGGCCCCTCGCCATCGGCTTGCAGGAGCAGGTGGCAAACCACCGTAAGCGGCACAAGTCAAAAGCTTGTGTCGTGAGCGTTACGGAAAAGGCGTCCGTTGAGGCGTCAGGTATGGATTAATGAAGGCGAACAACCGTGAACTGCCGTTCAAGTGTCGAAAGTGTTCAGATGACATCAAAACCGGGGAGTGATGTTGCTCCGGGATTAGCTTGGCCGTTACCTGCTTACGGGTCAAGCGGTGTCCGGCATAGAGGCAGCGTCAGCGTAATCCGGGCTCTTATGTTGAACTGCGGGAACCTTCGGTGGCGATGGCAAGCGAAAAGCACAAGCCGACAAGGCGAGGCTGATAGTAGCGATGCGCCACCAAGGGGCGGAGCAGCTCGTAGTAGTGATGAAACCGCTGTAATGGCGGTGGAGCGAAGGGGCTGCGTCATCCCGGTCTGGTTGGGTGTCAACCACGCAAGTGGGAGGAGTACTCGGCCATGACCAAGCCTTATGACATTCCCAAAGCGTTAATCTGGGGAGCTTTTCAACGTGTAAAAGCCAACGGCGGAGCCGCTGGCGTCGATCAGGAGTCGATTGCACAATTTGAGTCTAACTTGAGTGACAACCTGTATAAACTTTGGAATCGGCTTGGTTCGGGTAGTTATTTCCCGCCGGCAGTCAAAGGTGTTGCGATTCCCAAGAAATCAGGGGGAGTACGCATGCTGGGTATACCGACGGTGGCAGACCGGGTGGCGCAAACTGCGGCCAAGCTTTTGCTTGAGCCAGAGCTTGATCCACTATTTCACCCCAATTCCTATGGTTATCGTCCCGGGCGCTCAGCGCACGATGCGATTGCCTTGGTAAGGCGGCGAAATTGGGAGTACGACTGGGTTCTGGAGTTCGATATAAAAGGGCTTTTCGATAACATCGACCATGATTTACTCCTGCGTGCGCTTAAGAAGCACTGTAAAACGCCATGGATTTTACTGTATGTCGAGCGTTGGCTTAAAGCGCCGATGCAAACTGCAGACGGTCAAATTCTGGCGCGAACACGCGGTACACCGCAAGGTGGCGTAGTCAGTCCGCTGCTGGCCAACTTATTTTTGCATTACGCCTTTGATGTGTGGGTTAAACAGCATCTGCGCAGCGTACGGATTTGTCGTTACGCTGACGATGGCGTGGTGCATTGTAAGAGTTTGGCGCAAGCACAATTTGCGCTTGACAAGATTGGTGAGCGATTTCGACAGTGTGGGCTTGAATTACATCCAGAGAAAACCAAGATCGTTTACTGTCAGGATATTAATCGGCAGCAAGCGTTCGACTGCGTGCAGTTTACGTTTCTGGGTTATACGTTTCGACCGCGTAAGGCGGTGGATAAGTATGGCCGAGTTTATGTGAATTTCTCACCGGCAGTCAGTCGTGATGCTCTCAAAGCAATGCGACAGACGATACGGGGATGGCACTTGCAATTGAAATGTGATTGCAAACTCGACGACCTGTCGGCGATGTTTAACACAGTGTTGCGTGGCTGGCAGCGTTATTATGGTCGGTTTTATGCCTCGGCGATGTCGGCCATTTGGAAGCACATGAATAGCTATCTGGTGCGCTGGTTGATGCGCAAGTACAAGCATCTTGCCCGGCATAAAACTCGAGCATGGCGTGCACTTGGCCGACTTGCGCAGGCGTTTCCTAACGCATTTGTACATTGGGAAATGGGATTTGTGCCGAAGGCTGGATGATGGGAGCCGGATGAGTTGAGAGGCTCACGTCCGGTTCTGCGAGGGGCTGGGGGTGAAATTCCCCCGGTCTACTCACCCTTATATTCCGACGGGTGAAGGCTGGCTGTATTTGGCTGGTATCAAGGATGTCTTTACCTGTGAGATCGTCGGCTATGCCATGGGGTCACGTATGACTCAGGAATTGGTCGGCCAAGCGCTGTGGAAAGCAGTGAAATGGAAGCGGCCACAAGCCGGTTTAATCCTGCATTCAGATCGGGGTAGCCAGTATTGTTCGCATAGCTATCGGAAGCTGATTGAGCAGTTTGGTTTGCAGGCATCGATGTCGCGGCGAGGGAACTGCTACGACAATGCACCGATGGAAAGCTTTTGGGGTAGTTTGAAGAATGAGCTGGTGCATCATCACCGTTACGGCAGCCGGTTTGAGGCAGAAGCATCGATTCGGGAATACATCGAAATTTTTTACAATCGCCAGCGGCGCCACACGCGCTTGGGCAATCTATCCCCGCCCACGTTTGCACAAAAATTCAGCAGGCAAGCGGTCGGGATTTTAGTGAGGTGTGTCTACTGTTGTCAGGACAGGTCAGCCACCTAATCCCTTATGCGGGCGCACATCATGGTAAGTACAAAGCCATTGAATTGCAGTTGCTTAAAATAAGATAAAGTCTATTTAGATGATTTTATTGATAAGTTTTTTTTCGTTGATTAAGTCGTTTTTACACTTGGCTCTGCAGCCAGCTCTTTTGCGCGGCCGCTGCCTGATGGTCTATCCAGTTGGCCAGCTCTTCTACTCGTACAAAGCGTGGGGCTTTGTTGCTGTCGCTTAAGCGGATAGCGGGGAAGGGCAGGCGGTTGCGGGCGGCTTGCTCGTTGACTTCACGCTTGCCCAATCCTAGGTATTCGCTGCCGACTGTTTCCAGTGGGATCAGGGCGGATTTATAGCAGGCCATTAGTGCAAATGCGGTGTTCATGTTTATTCCTTTGAATTAGCCGTCAGGTTCAATCGTTGCCGCTAAAGTGGCGGGATTGAGCTGATGGTTATCGCGCATAGATTGGTTGCCTGCTGCTAATGCTTCTGCCGGGCCTGATGCGCTGATGATTAGTGTGACGATGTGCTTGGGTGATTTTGTTGCCGTGTAGTAGCGGATTTTCCACTGCTGATTTGTTGGCATAAGAGCCTCGGCTTGTTGGCTCAGTTTGGGCTCTGCTGTAGCATCTTCCTGGCAATAATTTCCGCTCCGTTACTACTAAAGCGCATGGTCCAGCCGGCTGCTTTTAGCGTGCTTAATTCATCAAGTGATTCGCTCAGTGTTGCGTAATTCAGTCTGATTTCTTGCATGGTTGTTTCCTGTAATAGTAGCGGCCTGTCTTGAGCGCGAATTGCTGCTGTTGATGCCGCAACTATACGAAAACGAATAAATCATGTCAATGCGAATTCGTATTCATTTATGCGTGTGTGTATTTTTTGGTGGTGTAAATCATGCAAAGACGTAAAAAAACCGCCAGATGGCGGTTTTTTGCGTTGGGTTGTATTGATTGTGGTGTGTGGCTTACAGCTCTCCGCCTTGCCATACGATGCGGCCAACAATCATAAATCGTTCTGCGTCATCAGAGGTGGCGACTGTTTCGTCAGGATAAAGCGTTTTATCGCCGTTATCACTGCGAACTATCCATTGATGGCTGTAATTTTTAAAGAGGCGTTTTACTCGGAAGTCCCCGTCGTGAAGGAGTGCATATACCTTGCCGCTTTCAAGTTTTCGCTGGCTTTTGTCGAGTAGTAGGACAGATCCTTCTCGGATTGTTGGCTCCATGCTTTGCCCTTGAGCATAGATAACGCTCAAGTTTTCTTCTTTTAGATTTAAGCGAGCCATCCAGTCTCGTTTAAAGGCCATGCCGCCTTTAATTTCAACGTGATCATTGAATAAGCCAGCCCCGCAGTCTGCACTACTACTGTATTGAGGGATAAGAGCGTAATCCTCTTCTGATGGTGCTTGTGGTTGTGGGTTAACAGTTTTCTGCTGATTTGGGCCTAGCATGAGCTGGTCGATAGAGATATCCATTGCTTTGGCAATCTTGCTTAGGGTATCCCCGCGAGGCGAGCCGGTAACGCCCAATAGAATTCTATTAATCGTGGGCTGGGGTACGTCTGCAATGCGGCCTAGCTCAGTTTGATCTAGGTTTTTTTCCCGCATCCATAGGCTGAGAGCAAGTTTTAGGTCCATAGGGTAATGATACGTAAACGTATCGAGTTAGTTAAATACGTTTTTGAATTGATAATTATACGTTTGCGTATTATCATGCGTTCATGAATACCTTTAATGCGAAAGACAAGCTCTTGTCACTGATTGAACGTGGGTTTACGGAACGCCAAATTTCCGAAGGAACCGGCATTCCTCAGCCAACGATTAACAGAATCAAAAATGGAAGAGAGCCGCGTGAGACTTATGTGCGCGTTATTGATACGTACTTTGCACAACAAAGGCGTGTTGATGTTTCGCATTCGAACCAGACTTCATTATGAATCCCAAATTTACTCTGCCACCCAATCCCCATTGGATGGTTTTGCCGATCCCCATCGGCTTTTTTATGCCGGCGCGTCTGCGCCTCCCCAATGAGTAATGTAACTGGATTCTTTCTCTTTCGATAAGAGAAAGCTGGCCAAGTTACTTAGAGGTTTAAACATGACTCCTGAATTATTAAACGACCGTTATCGAGCATTGAATGAAGCGGTGCAGCTGGCGACGACCCGAGTGGGGGTGCGTCGGTTTAGCGAGATCATTGATCGCGCTACTTCATCGGTGGCTAATTGCGCCAATCCTAATTTGCACTCGCAGCAGTATCTGGCGAATCACCTGTTCTCTCTGGTTGAAGAATCCAAGTGTGGGGCGCTGGTGCAGCAGATTGCGGCGCTGGCCGGTTATGTGGCTGTCCCCGTTTCGGTGGGTGGCTTGCTGCATGCAGATGGTCCGCAGCAGCTGGCAAATAAAGTGCTGGCGCAGTTTATGACTGAAACCTCACGGGCGGGGATGACGCTGGCCGGTGTGTTTGAGGATTGGAAGGTGGAACACCGCGAGCTGCTAGAGCTTGATGCGGCCTTGGATCAATTACAAACCATGATCAACGTGATTCGCAGTACTGCACACAGAGAGGCGGTATGAGGGAAGCGTTTTATACCTATCTGCAAACTGAGCTGGAGCTGCTTGAAGGGCTAAGCCCGGATTGCCAGCGTTTGTTTCTGATGTATTTAAAGCCACTGGCCAATTTTGAAACCGGCGAAGTAAGCAAGGTTTCCTTAGGTGGCTTAGCCACACGGATGGGCTATTTACCGCCTGCCGGATCACACGCTAAAGCCTTGAATTACAGCACCCGCCAAGTGCGCGAACTGCTGGACAAGCTGACCCGTGTGGGGCTAATTCAGCGCGACTCACAACATGGTGAGCACTATCGTTGCCTTAAAATTTTCCTCGTGTACAGCGCAAACGGCTTCATTCGTCCTGCAGAGGAGCGGAGGAGCATGGCAGGAGCAGCGCCGACCGAGCAAAGTCATACACAGCAAGGGCTTGGGGCTGAGGAAGGGCAAAGTATGGGCGGGGAGGAGCGGCACATAATCAATAGTTCACCAGTTCATAAAACCAAAACCTCTAAGTTCTTTTCATCATCTATGCGATCTCAAACAGTATTGGATGAGCCCAGTGTGAAAGATGATTTAAAGCCTGCCAACAAAATTGATGTGGCGATCCCAGAAGTGCCCAGCGAGATCTGGCAATGGCGGGTGATCACCATGAAGGCCGGTTTTTCAGCGGCCAGTGCAAAAAGCCCTAAGGCGATGGTGCAGTACCAAACTTGGCTGGCCGAGCAAGCCAGTCAGGCTGAGTTTAATCAGGCTTTATTTCAGGCCAAAGCCATTGTCGGCATGCCGACCAGCCCGCTGTATCTGGCGGCGATCATGCGGCAGCAACGCTTAAAACCGTCAGCAAAACAATCATTAGCCCAAGGCGGGCATAAAGGGCGCGCTCCAGCAGTGCGTTCCATCTTTGGATCATTTGAGGAGGGCCGACATGAACGTACAGTCAACGCTGAATACACAACGATTAACTGAAAGTCACGCCTTGCCACTGGCTTGGGTCGAGAAGATTTTTAGAAAGATGCACGGGCGCTTTGGTAACCAGTTTGTAGATAAATTCCGCTCTGGCGAAAGCTTTGAAGTCACGCTGATGGATGGCAATACCGAAGAGCGCGATACCGGCATTGAGAACGCAAAAACGGTGTGGGCCGAAGAGCTGGCAGGGTTTTCAGGAGAAGAGATTGCTCGCGGCATGGCCGCCAAGTTTTTATACGGAGCACCAGATTTGGATAAGTTTCAGGTGGCGTGCCGCCAAACCGTTGAGATCGATATCGAAGTGCGGATGCAGCTGGCGATTACCCAGATGAGCCGCCGCCGCCAATATCTGGAAGAAAGCTGGCCGGATAACCGCACCTTTTGGGCGGCACAACGTATCGGCAATGATTTGCTGATTCAAGAGCCTTGGCGTTTAAAAGCCAAATGGGTGGCCGCTTGGATGGATGCAGAGCGGGATAGTAACCGCACCATTCCGGATGCCAGCACCCAAGTGCTATTGCCTCCGCCAGCCAAACGAACGATGACTAAGGCGCAGGCCAATGAGCAAGCGGCTCAGCTTAAATTGGCGATCAGTGGCTTACGCAATGCCAAATCATGGCCGCATCAAATTGCCGAAACGGCTAAGCAGGCAGGCATGGTGCAAATCACTTCGGCAGTTCTCGCTTTACGCGGGCTGCGCGAAGAAGTGCCCAATAGCTTAATCCTGCGTGCCAGAGAATTAGGCTTGGGCCGGCAATTGGGCTTAGGGGAGTGATATGAGCAAAAATGCATGGAATCGCCCAGCCGGGGCGGATGGTTTTGTGCCGGTGATCGTCTTACGGCAGCGATTGGCGGCAATGTATGGCGCGAGATGGCAGGTTTTGTTTTCAGATGAGGCTGCCGTGATTGCTTGGCAAGATGAAGCCGCCGCCTATTTGTACGCCGAGGGCATCAAGTGGCAATGGATGCGGCTGGCTTTGGATCGTTTGCGCGGCCAGTTAAAGGCCGAATCATTACCGCCCAGCTTGGGGGAGCTGGCGGCAATGTGCAGGCCTGAAACAGATTATGCGATCGCTTTTGAAGAAGCCAAGCGCAATGCGCAATCACCTGATCCTTTGATGGCCAGCTGGAGCAGCCCGGAATTATATTGGGCGGCATTTGATTTTGGCTTTACCACGCTGCGCTCTGCTTTTTACCGCAGTAAAACCAAGGTGCGCTGGATTGAGGTTTATGCCCGGCGGCTGGAAGCAGCGCATTGCCCGGCGATTCCGGCAGCAGAGCCGGTAAAGATCTTTCAGCGGGCCACCCGCTTTGCTAGGGATGAAGCCATGGCCGCATTAAGAGCGCAAATGATCGTCGCTTAAGTACGCGCAGTACCAAAAATAAAGCCTGACAATGATCGGGCTAAGAGCCTCGGGGAATGATTGGGGACAATAATGCAATTCAAAAATATTAAAGCTTTACTGGCTTGGGCGTTTCAAATTGAGTGTTCGGCAGGCATTAAAATCGCGACTTATGGTGAACAAACTGGGGCAGGTTTTGGTGCCATGAGTATGGAAGATCAGCGCTATCAGGCCGCTATGGTGTTGGCTAAGGTGGGTAGGTTGTGTGTAGAAGAAAGGGCGGCTTTATGGGCGTTACATCTGCAGCGTGATACAGAAATGATTTACCTAGCGACAAAGCTGCCCAGTAAATTTGGGCGAAGTACTGATGTTGAACTGGTACGGAAGTGGGCTACAAGTGAAGGTCCTAGCTGCAGGGAGCTGGGCAAGCGCCATTTAGTTGGTCACGTTACTGCGTACCGATATGAAATTGAAGTATTTAAACGCTTGAATATGCTAATGCACGCAGCGTATGAACGGTTAGAAACTCAGCATAAATGTCTCCTTGAGCGCTGTATGTATGGCTCAGAGGAGTACTGTGAAGCTGTATAACAACCGGCTATGGGCAAATATATGAGGCTATTTCTTGACTTCGTAATGGAACAAAACTATCATATTTGCAGCGGATACAATTACGCCTAAAAAATACAAAGCCCTGAGAAATCGGGGCTTTTTTGTTGCCCGTCGTTTGAACCCATCGGCTTGATGGCCAGCCCCCAGATCCCCAATCGTACGCATTCAGCTTGAATGCGTTTTAGTGCTGGCCGTCAGCCCAATGGGTTTTTATATGCATTTCAAGCATTCAATCAGCAGCGTGCCAGGACATCAATATTTGATAACTCAATGGTCCTTACCGCATGCTGCTGATTGGGTGTTTTTTTATGAATGTGCTGATGATGGCCGTGTCAGTCACGGTCTGAATGGAGGTTTCAATTTACAGCCGGGGACCCTAGCACTTTCCGAGGCAGTACGGGGCCTAGGACTCGCAGCTTCTTCTTAGTGGCTGTCGGGTGAAGTTAGTGAAATTTCACCTCAGGTGAAATCGAGTGAAATCCTAAAATAATCGGTGAAAGCATGGACCCATATCTGAGCAAGAAGGCCTTTGCGGATTCGCAAGGCTGGTCGCCCAGCTATGTGACCAAGCTGTTAAAAACAGGCCGTTTAATTCTTTCCCCCGATGGTAAGAAAGTCGATGGTGCCGCTACCTTGGCGCTGATCGGTAAAACCATCGACCCCGCAAAAGAGGGCGTGCGGCAGCGGCATGAGCAGGCGCGGATCCAGCGCGATGTGTACGACGAAGTTCACGCCGACAGGCCGGTGCTGCCGGTTAAAACCGCTGCAGCGCCTTTGCCTGGCGAGCTGATGTTTACTGACTTTCAGGAAGCCCGTACCAGTCGTGAAGGCTATCTGGCTAAATTGGCCAAGGTGGAATACGAGCGTGTCTGCCAGCAAACGGTGGACCGGCAGGCGGTGCACGATGCTGCTCACCGCTATGGCCGTCTTTTGCGCGATACCTTACTGGGTGTACCCAAACAAATCTCGTCTGATCTCGCCGCGATCACTGATCCGTGGGTGCTGGAGCAGCTTTTAACTGAGCGCCTGCGTAAAACGCTGGAAGACGTTTCAAAACTGGGCAAGGACGATATGGACCGCGCCATGAGTTAAGGACCCCACGATGTATGCAGACGGATTTGCCACTTATCTTGAGGGCTTTGCCGCTGGGCTGATGCCCGATCCGGCTTTATGGATTGATGAATGGGCCGACAAATACCAGCGGATCCCCACCGATTCAGGGGCGGCAGAGCCGGGTAAGTATTTAACCCGTCGCACGCCGTATGCGCAGCAGGTGATGCGGGTGCTCTCTCCGACGCATCCTTGTCGCCGGGTTGTGGTGATGGGGGCATCGCAGATGCTGAAGACGCAGGTGTTTTTAAACTGGATGTGCGCAGTAATCCATATGGCACCCAGCAATATTCTGGCGCTGGAGCCGTCATTAAATCTGGCCAAGCGTTTGTCTGGGCGCATTGGTAAAAACATCGACGCCATTCCCGTGCTGCGCGAAAAAGTCGCCTCCCCACGGAGCCGTGACAGCCGCAATACCATCGATACCAAAGAATTTGCAGGCGGCACTTTAATGATTACCACCGCGGGCTCGGCTGCTAATCTGGCCGAAGTCAGTGCGCGCTATTTATACGGCGATGAGATTGATCGCTGGGAACGTAATGTGAATGAAGAAGGCGACCCGGTTGATTTGGCCGAGGCGCGCACCAGTACCTTTGGCCGTAACGCTAAAATTTATTATTCCAGTTCTCCCACGCTGGAAGGCTCCAGCCGGATTAACGATCTGTATCTGGAAGGCACGCAGCAGCGATTTTTTGTAGGCTGCCCGCATTGCGGTGAATTTCAGACGCTGGTGTTTGAGCAGTTGCGCTGGAATTCTGACCACAGCGAGGCCCACTATGTGTGCACCGCCAGCGGTTGCCTGATTGATGAACACCATAAAACAGCGATGCTGCCTGCCGGTGAGTGGCGGGCCGGTGCTGCGGGAGACGGGGAAACCGAATCCTTCCAGATTAATGCTTTAAATATGCCGCTTGGCTGGGTGTCCTGGGGCTCATTGTTGAAGCAATATGAAAAAGCCGCCATTGCATTACAGCGGGGAGACCCGGAGCCGATGCAGGTTTTTTACAATACACGGCTGGCGCAGGTCTGGGATAACGCGCAAGAGCGCACCCGAGGCAGCGAGCTGATGGCGCGGGCCGAGGACTACGCCTTACGCAGTCTTCCGCTGGGTGTGTTGATTCTGACGGCCTCCGTGGACGTGCAGGCCAACCGCTTGGAGCTGTTGATTAAAGGCTGGGGCGAAGGGCTAGAAAGCTGGACCATCGATCATCGGGTGATGATGTGTGATCCGGCCGAAGAGCGCTCATGGGAAATGCTGGATGAAGAATTAAAGAAGGAATTTATTCACCCGCATGGCCAGAGTATGGGGATTTCTGCGACGGCCATCGATACCGGGGGCCATCACACGCAGGAGGTGTATCAGTTCTGCCGGCTGCGCCGTTATCGGCATGTGCTGGCGATTAAAGGCGAGAGTAAGCGTGGCCGGCCGATTCTGGCGGCGCGGGCCAGCAAAGTGGATGTCACCTGGCGTGGAACCACCGATAAAGGCGGCTGTGAGCTGTGGATGATCGGAACCGACACCGCTAAAGACTGGATTTATAACCGCTTTAAGCTGCTCGACGGGCCGGGCGCTCAGCACTTTAGTAAAGATCTGCCCAGTGAGTACTACGATCAGCTGACAGTAGAGCGCAAGATTCGGCGCTTTATTAAAGGCCGTGAAATCACCGACTGGACCAAGGCCAAATCAGACCGTAATGAGGTACTGGATTTAACCGTATATAGCTTAGCGATGGCGCATTACATGGGCTTGCACCGTTTTCAGCAAGCCGATTGGAATGCGCTGAAGATGCGCTATGCGCAAACAGGCTTATTTGATGAGCCCAAACCGGCGCAAGCCCACGCATCATCCCGACGAGACCCCGCAACTGCGGGGTCTTTTGTTTTTGACCCTCACATTGCAGCTCGCCGAGTGGCGCGCTCTGGCTATTTGAAGCGACGTTAATATGGCATTTACTCAGCAAGATCTGGACGCAATCAATAAAGCCATCGCCCGGGGCGAGCGGGTGATTCAGTACGCAGACCGCCGGGTTGAATACCGCAATATTTCTGAGCTGATTGCGGCCAGGCATCTCGCGATCAGTGATCTGTCGGCACAAGCGGGCCATGCTAAAACGCGTCAGCACCGGATGTTTCATGCCGGAAAGGGGATCTGATGGCTTATTCAGCACTGGCTTCTAAGGGGTTTATCCTGCCGGCGCGTTTAAAAAATAGCTATGACGGGGCGGGGCAAGGGCGCCGGGCGGCCAACTGGCAACCCGGTGGCAACGGGCCAGTCAGCACCGGCAGTGCAGGCTTACAAACACTGCGAAATCGCAGCCGGGCGGCAGTTCGTAATGATCCTTACGCCGCCACGGCACTGGATAAGCTGGGCAGTAATCATATTGGCACCGGCATTGTGCCGATGCCTAAGCATTCGGACGCGACTATTCGCCGTGAATTACAGGATTTATGGGGTGATTGGTGCGAGGAATCGGATGCTGACGGCCAGCTGGATTTTTATGGTCAGCAGCTGCTGGCGGCTCGTTCGATGTTTGAGTCGGGCGAGTGCTTTGTACGCCTGCGGCCGCGTAGCCTGAAGGAAGGGTTGGCGGTGCCTTTGCAAATTCAGATTCTGGAGCCGGAGTTTATCCCGCATGACAAAAATGGCAAGGCGCTCAATGGCAATGATATTCGGCAGGGAATTGAATTTAATCAAACCGGCCAGCGCGTTGCCTATTGGATGTATCGCAGCCATCCGGGGGAGCGGGGGCTGGGCATTTATAACGATCTGATCCGCATCGAGGCCAGTCAGATCCTGCATATCTTTGAACCTACCCGACCGGGGCAGCTGCGGGGTGTGCCGCATCTGGCACCCGTTTTGCTGCGTATGAAAACGCTGGATGAATTCGATGATGCGGTGTTGTTCCGGCAAGAGGTGGCCAATCTGTTTGCTGGTTTTATCAGTAAGCCCAGTCCGGAAGGCGCGATGTTTCCCGGGATGCAGGCGTCGGAATCACAGGGCTTTTCGATGGTGGGTTTAGAGCCCGGCACCATGCAAGAGCTGGAGCCGGGCGAAGAAGTGGCGTTTTCTAAACCGCCGGATGCTGGCAATAACTATGACGAATTTATGCGCCAGCAACTGGCGGCGGTCGCGGCCGGGATTGGCTTGCCTTATGAACTGCTCTCTGGTGACTTACGCAATATCAGTGATCGAGTGATGCGCGTCATTTTGAATGAATTTCGCCGCAGGGTAGAGCAACGGCAGCACGGTGTTTTTGTGCATCAGTTGTGCAGGCCCACCCGCAATGCCTGGATGGATATGGCGGTGCTGTCGGGGGCGATTGTGTTGCCGGGCTATGCCAATCATCCGCGCGTTTATCGCCGCACTAATTGGGTGCCGCAAGGCTGGCCGTATTTGCACCCGGTACAAGACGTGCAAGCCGACCAAAAACTGGTGCGGGCTGGGTTTACCAGCCGCTCTGCCGTCATTCTTAAACGCGGTGAAGACCCTGAAACGATCGATCGTGAGATCGAAGAAGACAACGCCCGGGCAGACCGGATGAAGCTGCATTTTGATTCTGATGCCCGCCTTGTTGAGGCAGCAGACGGATCTCCTAAGGAAAATGATGAAGATTAAAAATAACGACCCGCGGCTGATGAATAGTGCCGCATCGGCTGGCGATGGCAGTGGCAGCAGCTGGTACAGCATTCGTAATGCGGCGGAAGGCAAGCCTGATGCACCGATCGAAGTGTTTTTATACGATCAGATCGGTGACTGGGGGATTCGTGCTGCCGATTTTATCCGTGATCTGAATGCGGCCGATGATGGCAAGCGGCCGGTGGTGGTGGCCATTAACAGCATCGGTGGCGATGTCTGGGATGGCCTCGCCATTCATAACGTGTTGCGCCGCATGGGGGATCGGGTGACGGCTCGGATTGATGGCCTTGCCGCCAGTATTGCCAGTGTAATTGCAATGGGCGCTCATAAAGTGGTGATGCCAGACAACGCCATGCTGATGATCCATAACCCAGCAACGGTGGCGATGGGGGAATCGGGTGATTTGCGTGCGGTGGCTGATTTTATGGATCAGGCCAAGCAATGCCTGATCGCTTGCTACCGTGTGAAAGCCAGCGGGATGGATGTGGATACGCTGTCCAAAATGATGAACGAAACCACATGGCTGACCGCGCAGGAGTCGCTTGCGCTGGGCTTTGCTGATGAGATTGCACCGACCGTCAATATGCAGGCCAGTGCAGCAATGACTGCGGCGGTGGGCCGGATGGGTAATGCGCCGGTGGCATTGATGGCGGCGCTAAAGGATTCGGCAGAGAGCGTGCCCCCTGATTTAACCTCTGAGCCTGAGCCGGTTATTCAAGCGGTTGATGCCGTGGCCATGGCTGCGCTGGCCGCTGAGTTATGTAATAGCGCTCAATTGCCCAGTGTCGCCGTGATGCGGGTGGTGGCGGTTTCGGCGCTGGCCAGCGAGCAGGCGGTGCGGAACAGCGTGAATGAAGCGATCGCCATTCGCGATATGACGCTCACGGCCAAGCTGCCAGAAATGGCGGCCAGCCTGATTGCCGCCGGGATCAGCATTGATGCAGCGCGGGAGCGATTATTTAACAAACTGGTGACGGCTGCGGGGGAAGAGCTGGATGCGACGCCACCCGATGAAACGCCGATTAAACCCACTGCTTGCGGCCCGAATGCCCACAGTATTTATGCACAGCGCCGCAGTCCGGCGGCTAATCCCATCACGATCCGAGGTTTATCATGAACGTCATTACCCAAAAGGCCCGCGCGGGTCAGTATTTATTGTCAACCGTCGGCACGCTGAGCGCCGATCTGGCGCAGCTGGCCGCCGGCCCTGCTTTGCCTTCTGGGCAGATTCTTTCTTTTGATGAAAAAACTCAGCTCTATTCGGCCTATGCCACACCGGCTGAAGGCAGTAAGGCGGTGGTTAAAGCCACCGCCATCTTGTATGCGCCGGCAGGAGAACGCGAAGCGCCTTTGCAAGTGACGATTACGGCCCGGCTGGCCGAGGTCAGTGCGGCCGAATTGACCGGCTTAGATGCGCAGGTCACGGCGCAACTGGCTGAACTGCACATTATCGTCCGCTAAGGCCGATATCCCTCTCTACCCATAACCCAGCGCTGCTGGGTTTTTTCATTTAAGGAAGCCGCTCATGGCTAGCATCGATATTTTTAATGATGGCGCCTTTTCAATGTCCAACCTGACCTTGGCCATTAACAATATGCCGCATGTCCCTGGGCGGATTGGTGCGCTGGGTTTGTTTGAAGAAGAAGGCATCACGACGATCACTGTTCAGATTGAAAAAGACGGCGATAAGATCGCGCTGGTATCGGCGGGCGAGCGTGGATCCTCCGGCCAGACCGTGGGTGGCACCCGGCGTGAGCTGATCCCGTTTAATACGGTCCATTTGCCACAGCGTTCCGCTATCCGCGCCGATGAAGTGCAAGGATTGCGCGCGTTTGGCAGTGAAACAGAACTGGAAACCGTGCAAAACCTTGTTTCCAAACGCCTGGCTAAACATCGCCGCCAGTTGGATGCCACGATTGAGTTTCACCGCATTGGCGCCATCAAGGGCGTGATTCTGGATGCGGATGGTAAGACGCCGCTGCTTAATTTATATGACCGGTTTGGTATTAAACAGGTTGTGATTACGATGGATCTGGCTAAGCCGGATATGCATTTACGCAGTAAGTGTCTGGAAATCCATGAGGCGATCGAAGATGCGCTGGGCGCCCTGACGCATACAGGGGTGCGAGTGTTTTGCGGTAAGAATTTCTGGTCAGCCTTGCTCTCCAATGATTCGTTTGAAGCCACTTATTTAAATAGTGAGCTGGCTGCCGCATTGCGTGGCGAGCCGCGGGAAGTCATTGAATTTGGCGGCTGCGTCTTTGAGCGTTATCGCGGCAAAGTGGGGGGTGTTGCTTTTGTCGGTGATGACGAAGCCTATGCCGTGCCGGAAGGCGTACCGGAGTTATTTGTGACGCATTTCGCTCCGGCCGATCATATCGAAACCGTGAATACCAATGGCCTGCCGTATTACACCTCGCAAGAAATCATGCAGCATGGCAAGGGCATTGATCTCGAATCGCAATCTAATCCGCTCAATCTCTGCTCCCGGCCAGGTGCGGTGATTAAACTCAAGGTGTAAGCCATGTTTCGCGATCTGATTGCAGAAATGGATACGGCTGTTTTTGATTCGTTGGGGGATCAGGCGCTGATCGACGGGCAGCCGGCGCAAGGCATGTTTGCTGCACCTTGGCTGCAGCCCATGATTGGCAAATTAAATACCGGCCTGCGTGAGCCGCACTTTGTGGTGCGAGACGAGCGAGCCCGTGGCGTGATTAAAAACAGCCGTGTCAGTGTGGCGGGCCAGGGGGAATACAGCGTTGTGAATCTGGAGCCCGATGGCAGTGGGCTGACGGTACTGGTGCTAAGGGGGATTTATGATTGATATCAAGATCGACTTTGATGATGCATCACTTAAGGCACTAGCCTCCGGACTCAGCATTCATGCGCTGGAGCGAGCGGCAAAACGTGCAGTCCGAAAAACGGCCTTGTGGACGCGCACGCATTTGCTGCGGGAGCTGAAAGATAGCGGGATCCGCCGCAAAATGATTGTGCATCGCGTCCGGATCTACGACAAACAATGGCGGGAAGGCAGCGATGGCGGGCCAGCGGTCAAAATCTGGTTTGGGATTTCAGCCCTGAATGCGGATGAGCTGGGTAAACCCATCAAAACCGCCAGAGGTTATCGGGTGAAGTCGTGGCATTTTGAAGCCGCGTTTACGCCCTCTAAAAACTCACGTTATAACGGCAAGCTTTATCAGCGCACCTCAAAGGCCCGCTTGCCGATCAAGCGGGCCAAGGTAGAGGTGGATCTGATGGCCAATACGGCTTTTTCCAGCGTTTCGGGTTTGATACCCGGCCGCCTGCAGACCCTGATGCAGCAGGAATTAAATTATGAGCTGCATAAGTTGGCCGGTAGGGCGCGCTGATGGATATTGCTGATTTGCACCGGGCCATAGAGCAGCAGCTACAGGGCGTTTTTCCGAAGATGGAAGTGCTGACCTATCCGGATTTAGAAGGGCGGGTCAGCTTACCTTTACTGCTGATCGAGCTGGCTGAATTTAGCGATGGCACTCAGCCAGGGAATGGCGAGCTATCTTTAATTGCCCGCTTTGAAGCGCGGCTGGTGATGGATCCAACCCGCGCCGATGCCGAGTTACATATCCGGCAGTTAGTTTGCCGCCTGGCCGCCGCCATCCATTTTAAAACTTGGGGCCAGCCAGTGGGTTTGGCACGGATTCAAAGCGTTGCCCCTGATGGATTTAAAGGTGAGCTGGAAGGATATCTGGTTTGGTGCGTGACCTTTGAGCACGAGCTGCATGTAGGGGACGTAGAAGAATGGCCGATGCCTGAGTTGGGCGAGTTGTCACCTTATGATGACAACAGACCTGAACCCGCTGATGCCTATTTGAAACCGCAAGATCTATAAGGCAGGATGCGATGCGTTACGAGATATCAGAATTAGATCGCATGCTGTCCGGCTTGCTTATTCCTGGCGTGGTGTCTGCTGTTGATGCGGGCAAGGCCAGAGTGCGAATTGCCTCAGATGGCTGGGTATCGAGTTGGATTCCTTGGCTGGGCTTAGCAGCAGGCACAGCACGGCATTGGCGCCTGCCTTCGGTAGGCGAGCAAGCATTAATGCTGAATCCATCCGGCGAGCCAGACAACGGCTTTGCGCTGGTGGGTTTTTACACCGACGCGCTGGGTCATGATGGGCGAGCCAATGTGGTGGCGTGGCAGATGCCCGATGGTTGCAAAATTGAGTATGACTTTACCGCGGGCACCGCCCTGATCGATGGTTGTAAAACCGTGACCGTGAATGCGGCAGAGAGCGTCACGGTTAAGTCCACCACCATTACCCTGGATGCCGATGATGTCCTCGTGACTAAGAATCTGACGGTAGGCGCGGCCATCAATCACTTAGCCAATGGCGGCTCGAAAGCCAGCTTTGGTGGTGCAATTGAAGCCAAAGGTGACGTATGCGCGGGAGATATTAGCCTGATGAAACACGCGCACAGGGAACAGGGGGACGGGCAGATGACGGGTGAGGCGATTTGATTGATTGTGGGCAGGGCCGTGTTTTAATCATGGGGTCTTGATCTTTCACGTCCCTGCTGTGCCATTTGGCTTGGGGCTTAGGCAGCTAAGCGTTCGATGGGCGGTAAAGGCCGCTGTTCTGCCTGCCATAAGTCGTAATTCATTTGCATTTGCAGCCAGCTTTCTGGCGAAGTATTTAAGCAGGCGGCAAGGCGCAATGCCATTTCGGCACTGATGCCGGCATGGCCATTTAGAATCCGCGACAGATGGGCACGGGTAATTCCAAGCTTGGAAGCGGCCGTGGTTATGCTGACCTCGGCAAACCACTCTTTTAGAACTTCGCCTGGGTGAGGCGGGTTATGCATACGCATTATTTGGTACTCCTAGTGATAGTCTTGATAATTGACTAATTCCACGTTGCCATCCGGCAGGAAGCGGAAGGTTAAGCGCCAATTGCCATTTACCGTGACGGCCCAATGTGTCGTCAGATCCCCTTTTAAGGGGTGTAAGCGCCAGCTGGGAACGTTCATATCTGGTGCACCGCTAGCCGTGTCAAGTCGTGCTAGTAATAATCGCAGCTTACTTGCGTGGTCTGGGCGAATCCCTGCTTTGCTACCAGTTAGGAAAAACGCTTCGAGCCCTTTGTGGTTGAACGTTTTAATCATCTGTGTAGTGTATACGCACACAACACGAAATGCGAGGGGGAAAAGTTTGTACTTTTAATGCGTTCTCACCCTTTTATCTTTACTTACGCCCCAGCGCTTCACTGCTCCGGGGCGTTTTTACATCTGCAGGAGGTCAATATGGCTAAGCCAAGCAATACACCGATTCAGCCCGTTTCCTTTTCGGATAAGGCTTTTCGTTCCCGAACGATTCTTCTTGATGATGGCCGCTCGTTTGCGGTGATCAATCGCGCTATTAGCAGCGATGATGAAGTGCTGATTGCTCATCTGGATCAGCGCCCGGACTTTGAGCGTTTGATCTTGCCGCCTGCTAGCGAGGCTTAATCCGATGATGGGCATGGATCGCACAACAGGGCAGCTTATGACTGGCTCCGCGCATCTGGCGCAATCCATTGTCGATATTTTGACCACGCCCCTGGGCAGTCGTCGGGAGCGGCCAGAATATGGTAGCCATTTACCACGTATGGTGGATTTGCCGGTGAATGCGGGCTGGATTGCTGCTGCACAGGCGGAAATCGCCCGCAATCTGGTGCGCTGGGAGCCGCGGATCAAAGTCAGCAAGGTCACGATTATTTCTGTGATCGATGGCAGGGTGAATATGAAAATTTCAGGGATTTATCTGGGCGACAGCATGTTGCTGGAGGTGACCGCATGATCGATTTAAGCCAACTCCCGCCGCCACAGTTGCTGGAAGCGCTGGATTTTGAAGCGATCTACGCCCGTAAGCTTGAGCAGTTTAAGGCGATTTATCCTGATTGGAGCGCCGTGCTGGAAAGCGATCCGGTAGTCAAACTGCTGGAATTATCGGCCTATCAGGAGCTGATGCTGCGAGCCTGGGTGAATGATGCGGCTGTGTCCACCATGCTGGCCTATGCGCGGGGCACTGATTTGGACAATAAGGCCGCCGATTATGGCGTTAGTCGGCTGTTGATGACGCCCGCCAACCCAGATGCAGAGCCGCCACTTGGGGCAGTTTATGAAGAAGACGAGCGTCTGCGTTATCGCTGCCAGATGGCGCTGGAAGGCTTATCGGTGGCCGGTTCACGCGGAGCTTATTTATTTCATAGTTTGAGCGCGTCGGGACAGATTGCGGATGTATCCATTGATGCTCCCGTGTTTATTGCAGTAGCGATCAGCGATGAGCTGCGCCATCAGTTGCCGGCGAATAGCCTTGTTTTGGCATGTACTTATGATGCGGGTTTGTTGTTGCCTTTGCCGGGGGATGTTTCGGTCACGGTTTTACCGCATGCACCCGATATCGATGGCTCTGTTTTAACGGCCGCCGTGCAAAGTGCACTCTCTGCTGATGATGTAAGGCCGCTGACTGACCGACCCAGAGTGCAGCCGGGAAGCATGATCGGGTTTAAGGTGGCTGCACAGATTGAGCTGGAAAATGGCCCTGCATCACAGTCTGTGCTGGCAGAGGCAAAAGACAGGCTGGAAATCGCGCTGAAGAGCGCCAGAAAACTGGGCGGCACATTGTCACGCTCGGCCATTTTTGCTGCCTTGCATATTGCAGGGGTTCGTCGTGTCACGCTGGCTGCGCCGGGGGCCGATATCACTTGTGACGCACGGCATTTTCCTCAGTGTGAGGGCATTACGCTGGAGGCGATATGAGCTTACTGCCTCCCAATGCCACATTGCTTGAGTTGGCCTTATCAAGTGCTTGTTGTTTAGAGCTGGACCCTTCACCCATGGCCTGCCTGGGGGCGGCTAAATCCTGCCCCGTGCCCTTTTTGCCCTTACTTGCGTGGGGTGCTTCTGTTGAAGGTTGGGAGCTGGCCACTACCGAACAAATGCAGCGTGATTTGATTGCTAATTCGCTGCCAACGCATCGGATTAAGGGCACTGTTGGCGCGGTAAAAGGGGCGCTGGCGGCGCTTAATATCAATGTGGATTTGATCGAGTGGTGGCAAACATCGCCCAAAGGGAGCCCGCATAGTTTTTCGCTCATGGCATGGGCCAATGAAAACCGTGATGGTGGTGCGCCGCTGAGCCCCGAAACGTTTCAGCAGATTAAAACGCTGGTCGATGAGCTTAAGCCTGTTCGTAGTTATTACGAGCTGATCACGGGTTCACAATTTAATCAGTCGCTGGCCTTGGCCAGCACAGCCGATCTCACAACCCTCAGCCGTTTTGGCGCTGATATGAAGGCGGCACCGCTCGCTTTTACGCAGGAAATGGCGCTTGCCAGTGCCTCCTGTTTTTTTACCCTGACTCGCATCGCGATGGAGATTCAATGAGTGCGCTTATTCCGCTGATGACGGATGCGGGGCTGGCTGCTTGTTTTAATGCCAGCAGCACCGGCCTTGATATAAAGATCGCGGCCATTGCCGTAGGCGATGCGGCTTATCGCCCTGACCGCACACAAATAGCCTTAAAAAGCGAACGTGCCCGCCGCACGCTCACAGGGGGCGAGAAAGTCGGCCCGACGCAAATTCATGTCAACACCCTGCTCGACAGCAACGAGGACTTCTGGATTCGGGAGGTGGGGTTTATTTCGGATACGGGTATTTTGATCGCGGTATGGAGCCATCCGGATACCCCTTTGGTTTACAACAAAGCAGGGCAAAAACACCTGCTTGCTTATGACTTAGCGCTGAGTGCTGTGCCAGCGGACAGTATCAATATCATTTCAATGAATGCGCCAATCAATCTGACTCTGGCCACAGAGTTTGCCCTGTTATCAACGGCGATTGTGCGTACCCAGCACATGCTCATTTTGCCAAAACTTAAACTACAGGGATCTCGCTATGACGCTTGAATCTGCTATTGCCGACCAAACAACGGCAGTGACTGCATTAACCCAAGCCGTGAACAACAAAATGGAGGCGATCGATTTATTAGTCGCCAATAAAGTCAGTTCATTGGGGAGTGGCACATTTAAAAATAAGCTAATAAATGGAAATTTTGATATTTGGCAGCGAGGGACTAGCAAGGATTGGACGATTAATGGCGGCTATGGATCCGCGGACCGCTGGTGTTTTGGTTCAGGTATGGGGCCAGCAACGGTTTCTTTTAGCCAGACAACGGGGCCTATTGAGAAGGTGCCTTCTGCACGCTATGGCTTACGAGTACAGATTAAAAATCCGGATGTGTCTGCTCCTACGCCTTGGTTGAAACAAAATATCGAATCCGTGGCTTCATTTGCTGGGTGCAAGGTGACGTTATCGTTTTATATGCGTGCGGATGTTGCCCGCACGATTTATTTGAGTCTGGAGCAGGTGTTTGGTTCTGGAGGCGTGACTTCCGAGTTAAGTGCCACAGCAATACAGCCTGTTCAAATTACGAGTGAATGGAAAAAGTACAGTGCCACGTTTGATCTGCCGGCTATTGTGGGGAAAAAATTAGGTAGCAACGGAGATGATCGACTGGGGGTTTGTTTTAATTTTCCTGTCGCAGCAAGCACTTATTTCATTGATATCGCCCAAGTCCAGCTGGAAGAAGGGGCGATTGCTACTGCTTTTGAGCAAAGGCCGATAGGCTTGGAATTATTTCTATGTCAGCGGTACTTTGAGAAAAGTTTTGTCTCAGGAGTGCCAATTCAAGCAGGAAATGGATTGCCAAGCGGTGGGTTTTGTTTTCCGGCATTGGTTCCTGCAGGCCAATCATGCCTACATCAAGTTAAATATGCAGTGCAAAAAAGAAATAACAACACTGCAGTAACATTTTTCAGCCCTGGTGTGGCTGCCGTTTCAAGCGTCTCTAACTGGTCAAAAGGTACCCATGCAGCAACAGGCACTATTTCCACCCTATCTAAAACTGAAATGTATTTTTCATTTAATTTTATAGCTCCTCCTTTAACTGTTCTTGGGGATAATCTGACAGTTGAGTGGACTGCGGATTGTGAGTTGTAAATGGCAGTTTCGATAAAAGGTGAAGGCAAAATGTATCAACTATCAACCGATCCCAATGTTGTCATCCGACTTAATGACTATGCCAATATCCCCCGCGGTCACCGCTGGTGGGCAGACTATGAGGCATGGCGAGCTGAGGGGCATGAGGCTGCACCCGCTGTCCTGGATTATCTTGAACAAAAGCGTATAGAAATTAACGCTTGGTCAGACCAAGAGATGGCGGCTGGTTTTGAATATGAAGGTCATCGTTATCAATCTGATATTGAATCCCGTGAGGCGCTGATGCGAACACTGATTGCGGGAACCGGGCCTGTAACGGGTTATTGGATTGACGAAGATAATCAGCGAGTGGAAGTTAAAAACCATGCTGCGATTGAAGGTATGTATGCCGCGTTGCAAACACATAGCAATCAGATTTTTGCCCGCATGCAGCTTATGAAAGAAGAAGTGATTGCTTTATCACAACAAGAGTTAGCGCTGTACTCTGTGGGCTGGCCAGAATGAGTCTCTTCCAAGACAAATTACGGTTCTAGGTTCATCAGTATTCTTGATTTATATCCGTATTTATTTCAATCAACCCGCCCTAAGGCGGTTTTTTTTCGCCTATTTTCAGGAGGCCCTATGGCCGGAACAGGTGGTTTTTTCCATGGCGTGACGGTGACGCTGGTGGATACAGGGCCGCGCGTCATTGCGCTGCCGTCTTCATCGATTATTGGCATTGTCGATACATTTACACCGGGTGCGGGCTTGGCTGCGGCAGATACCCCCATTTTGATTACCAATTTACGGGAAGGTGTGGCTCAGTTTGGCGAAGAGAGCGCCATGGCCAAGCGCCTGAAAGAAATCTATGCCCAGGCTGCTGCCGTAGTGGTTGCTGTTGGCGTGAGCCAAACCGCTGAAACGCCCGCACAGCTGACCAGCGCCATTATTGGTGGCGTCGATGCCAAGGGTAAGCGCACTGGTTTACAAGCTTTGCTGGATGCAAAATCTAAAACCAATCAATCCCCTCGGCTGATTATTGCACCGGGCCACAGCAGCAGTGCAGCCGTGGCTTCGGCCATGGTGTCGCTGGCCGATAAGCTTCGGGCGATCGCCATCATTGATGGTCCTAATACGGACGATGAAGCCGCGTTGGCTTTTGTTAAGAACCTAGGCAGTAAGCGCGCTTATGTGGTTGATCCGGGCTTACGGGTTTGGGATAGCAAACTGAGCGCCGAAGCCGATGCACCCGCATCGGCGGCCACGGCAGGTTTGTTTGCCCGTCAGGATGCCAGTGTCGGTTTCTGGGCCAGCCCGTCTAATACCGAATTCAGCGAAGTGCTGGGGACCAAGCGCCCGATTGAATATCTCTATGGCGATGCCACCTGCCGCGCCAATCTGCTGAATGAAGCGCATATCACCACCATTATCCGCGAAGGCGGTTTTCGCCTCTGGGGTAACCGTACCTTGTCGGCGGATCCGAAGTGGAGCTTTGTCACCCGGGTGCGCACCGTGGATATGGTGATGGATGCGATTCTCAAAGGCCATCAATGGGCGGTGGATCGCGGGATTACCAAAACCTATGTCAAAGATGTGACCGATGGCTTGGATGCTTTTATGCGCGACCTTAAAGCGCTGGGGGCGGTGATTAATTTTGAAGTGTTTCCAGACCCGGATAAAAACACCGCCAGCGCGATCGAGCAAGGGCGTATTTATTGGACGATCCGCTTTACCGATGTACCGCCCGCTGAAAACCCCGTCTTCCAGGTAGAAGTGACCAATCAATGGATCACCGAAGTCCTCGACTTCGGCCGCTAAGGAGCGCACACGATGATTCCTCAAGTTCTAACTAACTTAAATATGTTTCTCGATGGCCGTGGCTTTGCCGCCAGAGTGATGGAAATTACGTTGCCCAAATTAAAACGTAAAACCGATGCCTATCGGGCTGGCGGGATGGATGCCGAAGTCGACATGCCCATGGGCCTAGAAAAATTGGAGTGCGGTTTTACCCTGGCTGGCGTCAGCCCAGAAGCGCTGGCTTTCTTCGGGATTGCCGACAGCACCTTGTTTGCCGGCAATTTTCGCGGGGCATTCACGGATCAGAAAGGCGCAGTGATGGCGGTGATCGTGACCTGGCGAGGACTGCTAACCGAAGTGGATTCGGGCAGCTGGAAGCCGGGGGACAAAAGCGAAACCAAGTACAGCGCCAGCTTGAGCTATTACAAGCTGGAAGTGGATAACCGGGTGATCTTTGAAATTGATCCGGTGAACGCAATCCGCATTATCAATGGCAATGATGAGCTGGCCGCAGAGCGCGCCGCAATCGGCCTTTAATCACAGAGGCCCGCACACAGCGGGCCAATCAGGAAACCATCATGCAAGAAACGATTAAGTTAAGTACCGCGATTAAATTAAACGATGTGCTGGTGAATCAGCTGCAGTTACGTGAGCCGACGGTGGGCGATCAACTCGATGTGCAGGTCTTGGGCAAAAGCGATGCGGAGCGGGAGCAACTGATGTTTGCGCGGCTGTGTGATTGTGCACCTAATGATCTGCGGCAGCTGACTTTGCGCGATTACAAAAAGCTGCAGGACGCTTATTTTCGTTTACTTAGCGATGATAGGGAGCCATGAATGGTGGCCGTTAGCCAGAAGGCTGGCGCGTGAGCTGGGCTGGTCGCGTGAGACGGTACGCAGTGTGCCGGTCAGCGAGATCGGGCACTGGTTGAATCGTGATGAAGCGGGCTGAGGCCCGCTCTTTTTTTACAGGAGGCTGTTATGTCCAGAGATCTGGCCATTGGCATTGTGATCGGCGGCGCTGTCTCGTCGACCTTTGGCTCTGCGATCAATAAAACCCAGCGCTCGGTCGAGGGTTTACAGGGCAAGCTCGCCAATACCAAGGGCTTACAATCGCTGGTGGGTGAGACTCAGCGCCTGCAGCGCAGTATGGAGCAGGCCGATCGCGCCTCTCGCCGGATTGGCCTAGATGGTGTTCGTACCTTACGCTCAGAAGTCACCGGCCTTGAAAAAGACTGGAAAGGCGCGACCGATCGGGTCGGTGGCATGGCGAAACAGCTGGCGACGATGCGTAAGAGCACGGCGGGCAAGGCGGATGTGTCAGCCCTTGAGGCAGAACACACCGCGCTGAGCCGCTCGCTGAAGTTGACTCAGTCGGCTGCAGAAGCAAAGAAAAACGCCTGGCTACACGCCCGCAAAGACAAAACCGGCCCAAGTGGAGAAGTGCTGGCACTGAAAGCGGAGTACCAGGCCGCACTGCTGGCGGCTAAAGGGCAAAAAGCACTGCTTGCTGAAAAACGGGCGCAGATTGCAGCGAGTAAAGAGGCAACCGCCGCAGAAAGTAAGCTATCCCGTGAGCTGGAAAAAACCCAGCAAGAAGCAAAACGGGCCAAGCAAGCGTTTGAAGCGAAACGTGCGGCTTTGCATGCCACTAAAAATGAATTAAAGCAGCAGACTCAAGCTTTAGGCGGCGCAAGGCAAGCGAGTACCGCGCTGGGTTCCAGTATGCGGGATGTGGCGACTTCTCAGCGTGCCGTTGCAGATGGCGGCCTGCGTCGTCGCTTAGATACGCATATTGGGCAGCTCAGACAAGCGGGCATTGCGGTTGATAAGTTGGACCGTGAATACATTCGCCTTGGCCGTACCAGCCGTGGTTTAGCCCTGCAGGAAGCAGGCAAAACGCAAATGGATTCGGGCATGAAGCTGGGCCGAACCGCGGGATTGGGTCTGGCTACGGCGGCGATTCCAACCAAAATATCTGGTGACTATCAGGCCGAAATCCGTGATATCGCCATTAAGGCCGGCATTGCCGGGCAAGGCGGAGAAAAAGAGCTGGACGGGGCGATTCGTGCCGCAGCCAAACGGCAAAAAATGGCTCAGAGTGATCTGGCCGCTTCTGTGAATGGCCTTGTCACTCAAGGCATGGACTGGCGTGAAGCGGTGGGCTATAGCGATTTGCTGGGCAAGCTCACCATCGGTCAAAAGATGGAATCCGGCGATGCTGCGCAACTGATTTACTCATTACAGCAAAACGGTGTGAATCAGGCTGAGATGGAAAAAGTCATGGGCCAGATTGCGGTGGCCGGTGATATCGGGGCTTTTGAATCCGACAAGATGGCCAAGTTTATGCCCGAGCTGCTGGCGACCGTAGGCAGCATGGGCATGCAAGGGCCAGAGGCCGTGCGCTATATCGCCGCCAGCTTGCAAGCGCAGATTAAGCTGACGGGGAATGCCGACAGCGCGGCCAATAACTTTAAAAACTTACTCTCTAAAATCATCGCGCCGGATTCCAATAAGAAATTTGCAGATGCAGGGATCGATCTGCAGGGCTCGATGGAAGCCACCATGCGCGCGCATGGCGACGGACCAGTCGCGGCCTTTATGCGTCTGACCGAAAACCTAGCCACTAGCGGCGATGCGACCCGGGCTAAAAAGCTGGCAGATATCAAAGCGCGGATCAAAAACGCCAGCGGGGATAAAAAAGCCGAAGAAGAAGCACTCTCCGCCTATATGCAGGCAGCAGGGCTGGGGGAAGTGCTCAGCGATATGCAGGCGCGTTCTGCCGCGCTGGCACAGATCAAATATGGTCAGCAAATTAAAGATGACCTGATCAAAATTCAAAATACCGACGGGATTAAAAAACTCGATACCGATAAATCCAAACGGGATGAAACCTCAAACCGTAAATGGGATGTGGTCGCCAGTGAATTTACGGCGGCCATGGTGACGATTGGCGATGCGATTCGCCCGGTGACTGACTTTGTGGCGGATACGGCTGCGCAAGTACTGAAATTTGGCACAACGATCACCGCGAATAATCCGGCGATTGCACTGACGGCCTTAGCGGCTGGCATCGGTGTGGGGCTGGTTGCACTCAAACGGGTCGCAGCAGGGGCGGGGACTTGGCTGGTCGGTAAGTCGCTGGAAAAAATGGGCTTGCGTTTACCCGGCGCAAGTAGCGAGGGCAGCGCCGCAGGCGGGGCTGGCCCTGCTGAGGCGGGTGTACAGCAAGTCTTTGTCACCAATTGGCCGACTGGGCCCTTGGGTGGATCAAGCCGCAGGCCGTCAGTAGGTGGTACTGCATCGCCAGCCAGCCATGAAACCCCACAGGCAGAAGGGCCAGTCCGGCCAGGAAAACGGGCCAAAATCGGCCGCGCATTCAAGGCGGGCGGGCGTTTGGTGAGCCGCTTTGGCGGATCAGTCATGGCGCTGGGGTCCTTAGGCGCATCCGCTTATGGCAACTACAAAAATGGAGAACACGTCCCCGAATTTGCACTGCCTGCAGGTGAGCAAAAAGCGCAGGCAAGTGATCCGCCCGATGGCATCAAAATCGGCGCCACCCTTGGCGAAATGATTGCGCCAGGTATTGGTTCGGCGGTGGGTGGCTTTTTAGATGATGCCGTAGGTGTCTTGCGGGACGGCCAGGGCGAGGAAGGCGGGCAGGGTGCGGATGCAGGCGGTGTGCAAGAAGTCTTTGTCACTAATCTGCCGGCAGGGGGCGGTCTTGATCTTTCAGGGGAAGGCGCCGATCGATCTGGAGGAGGCCGCGAGCGATCAAGCCGCAGGCGTGGGCGCGGAGCAGGCCGGGTAAGGCCTGCGCTGGGGCCGCTGCCTGCCGTGGAGCGGGTTGGCAAATTTGCCAAAATAGGCCAAGCATTTAAAGTGGGTGGCAAAGTCTTGGGCAAGGTGGGTGGCGCCGCTTTGTCGGTGGCCAGTGCGGGTTTTACCGCTTATGACACTTACAAAAATGCTAAAACCGCGCCGGAGAAAGGCAAAGGTTACGGCGGTGCTGCAGGCTCATTAGGGGGAGGGCTGGCAGGAGCCAAAATGGGGGCCGTGATTGGCACCATGATTGCGCCAGGTATAGGCACTGCGATTGGGGGCTTGCTGGGCGGGGCCATTGGCGCTTTGGGTGGTGAAAAAATCGGCGCGCTGATTGGCAAGGCGATTGCGGGTAAAGAGGAAGCAAAACCGCCTGCTCCTGCTGCCCCTGCGCCACCTGCTGCACCGCCGGTCGTTGTTCCTCCGGCTGTGAAGCCTGAGCCTAAAATCATTCCCAGTCAGGTCTTCACCTTTCAGCCAACGATTCAGGTCACGGTAAAGGGCGACGTTAAAAACCCGCAGCAGATTGCCACTGAAATCGCCCCGCATTTGAAGCGCATTTTTGATGGCTGGCAGCAACAGGCCAGCCGCTCTGCCATGTATGACCCAATAGGCTGATTATGGATTTTATGCCCTTACTTCAGGCGGCCACCCAAGTGGCCAGCCGGTCTGCTGCTGTCGCCAATATGCGGATATTGCCGCGGGATATCTCTGTGGCAATCAAAGACACCAGAACTGCGGCCGAGCTCACTCAAAAAGCAGCAGGGCTGATTGCCAGTGCGGGAGAAATGCTGGATGGCCCCAGTGCCCGTGCGGTGAGTCGTTCTGCTGGCGTGCTTCAGCTCGCTGTGCGGGATATTAGCCGCAGTAGCAGTCAGGCATTGCGTGAAGCCGGTGCATGGCTGGATTTAAGTCATGGCGCCTTAAAGAAATCGATGGGGGGTGTACTGGATATGCGTTCTGCCGGCGTTAATGGCGCTATTCGTGCGCGTGATGTTTTATTTGATGAAGGGCTTCGTCGGGATGAGACCCCGATTGCTAAAGGCTTTTTATTAGAAATTGCCGCTGAAAAAGGCCGGATCTTTCGTTTCGCGCTGGGGCAGGCCGCATTTGATCGCCTGAGCCGGTCCAGCCAGTACGGTATTCAGTCACAAGAGCGGTTGACCCGCACGCCGGCTGAGCAGGCGGTTTCTAAAGGCGGTGAAACCATCAAGATTAATGGCGTGATTTATTTGGCGCAGCAGGGAACTGGGCATCTCGATACCTTGCGTGAGATCGCCAGCGCATTGAAACCCGTCACGCTAACAACGGGCTATGGGCAATCATTCGGGCGCTGGTACATCACCCACATTGAAGAGGATCAGGAGTTTCTCTTTACCGATGGCGCACCGCGTAAACAGACTTTTAATATGGAGTTCAAACGCTATGGCGAAGACTATCAGAACGTGTGATGGCGACCTGCTCGATCGCCTGTGCTATGCCGTTTACGGCCATGTGAAAGGCACGGTCGAAGCGGTGCTGGCACGTAATCACGGGCTGGCTGCGATTAAACAACCGTATCCCTCAGGCGTCATGATCCATTTTCCTGATTTAGCTGCGCCGATGCGCGAAACCATTACGCTTTGGGAGTAGAGCATGCAACCCATTTTTAAAATTGTGGCCACGGCTGCTGGCCAGGCTGCCGGGCGTGATATTACGGCGCTGTTGTCGGATCGGTTGCTTAGTATCCGGATTACGGATAAAGCAGGCATGGATAGTGATGAAGCGGAGATCTCGCTCGATGACCGGGATGGCGCAGTGGCGTTGCCGGCACGAGGTGCACGGCTGCAGATTTCGCTGGGCTATCAGGAAACAGGGCTGACGATGCTGGGCAGCTATCGGATTGATGAAGTGGAATCCAGCGGCCCGCCACAACAAATCACCCTGTGTGGCCGGCCTGCGGATTTATCTGGCACGGTGAAAGCGGTACGCCGCCATGCATGGGAAAACGTCAGCCTCGCTCAGGTGGTCAAAGAGATCGCGCAGCGTAATAAGCTGACACCGGTTTGCACGATGAAGGCCAGGGTAGAGCGGCTGGATCAGGTGAATGAATCGGATATTCACTTTATAACCCGCATTGCCCGCCAGTACGACGCCACCGCCTCCGTCAAAGCCGGAAAATTGCTCGTGGTTCCGCGGGGCGGGCAGGCTAAAAGCGTGAGTGGTAAAGCGATTCCGCTGCTGGTGTTGCGCAGGGCTGATATTAAAAGCTGGCGCTATACCCTTTCAGACCGGAATGAGTCGGGTGGCGTGGCTGTTAAAAGCCATAACAAAAAGACCGGTAAAACGCTGGAAATCATTGTGCCGGATAAAGACAACCCCTCTGCCCCTGTACGGGCCGCTCGCCATTCTGTGCCGAGTGCAGGTCGGGCGGGGGCAAGCGCAAAAGGGACGTTAGAGCGCAATAACCGCTCCACCGGCACCTTAACGCTGGATTTGGCAGGCAGGGCCGATATCGTGGCCGAACGTAAAATCAGCCTGTCAGGCGTGAAGCTGGGGGTCGATGGCCAGTGGGTGGTGGATACGATTACCCATGATTTTAGTGCCAATGGCTGGTCCAGCAGCCTCGAGCTGGTGATCAGCAAAGCCCAGCTTAAGAAATCCAGAAAACCCGCGAAAAAGAAAAAGCCCGCTAAGAAACTGGTCTCAATCACCGCATAAAAAAGCCGTTTACGCGCATAAAGCCCCTTTTATTGAAGAAACCACACCCGCCTCGAGCGGGTTTTTTTTATGGATCAAAACATGTTGAAAGACGATATCGGCAGCGTCGGCATTAAAACAGGATTCACCCTCAGTATTTCGGCGGTGGGCTCATGGAGCATGGATGAACTGATCCAGCTGGTGACCTTGCTTTATCTCGTATTGCAGATTGGTTTACTCGCGCTCAAATACTGGCGCGTACTGCGTAAACGCTGGAATAAAGAGGAGGAAGCGAACGATGAATAAGAAAATCATCAGTGCTGCGGTGGCGGCGGCCATCGGGCTGGCCACGCCGGTGGTGATGCACTTTGAAGGGCTGCGCACCGCGGCGTACCAGGATCCGGTTGGCATTCCAACCATCTGCTGGGGGCATACCGGGGCAGAGGTCAAGCTGGGGCAAAAAAACAGCGTTGAGGCGTGTAAAGACTTGCTGGCCGCGGATCTGCTGACGGCCAACCGAGCGATCGATGCTTGCGTCACCATGCCGCTGACCGCCAATCAACGCGGCGCTTTTGCCTCTTTTACCTTTAACGTTGGGGGAGGGAAGTTCTGCCGCTCCAGCCTGCTTAAAAAACTTAATGCCGGCGATACCGCGGGCGCATGTGCTGAGCTGAGTAAATGGGTCTACGCCGGAGGAGAAAAACTCCCCGGCTTGGTTCGCCGCCGCGCTGCAGAGCGGGCCTTGTGCGAGGAAACCTCATGATCCGGGCCACGATTATTGCAGCCGCGCTGGGCTTTGGCGCGGGCTGGCTGGTGAATGGCTGGTGGCAGGATGCGCTGGAATTAGTCGCTCAAAAAGCCGCCATCAGTGCGGCAGTTAAAACACAGGCAAAAAGCGAGGCCATTGCTTCAGCAGTAGAAGAGCGCCTGGCTGCCCTGAAAATCACAGAACGCATTATCGAACGGGGAGTCATCCGTGAAGTTAAAACCAATAGCACGATCTATAGCCGCGAGTGCCTGCCTGCTGCTGGGCGCTTGCTCATCAATGCCGCCGCCAAGGGCCATGCCGCAAGCCAGCCTGTTGGTGCGCTGCCCCGCTGAACTGCCCGCTTTGGCTGATGGCTCTGCCGGGGATGTCCTGCACACCATGACCGAATGGGCAACAATTTATCATGATTGCCGGATTAGGCATGATGGGCTGGTTGATTGGGCTTCATGAAGGGGTAAAAAACGATCCGATATCCTGCTTTGTTTGAAGCTCTACATACTTCTTAATTAGTGCGTACATTGTTTTGCTTACATTGCGAAGCTAGTAAATTAGTAAATATACACAAATAGGGTAAATTATAAAACAGGCAGCTTAAAGCTTCGTGTAATATTTTACGGTCGCCATACATCGTTGATTTATTATGAATCTTAGTGATCTGCTTGCTTCATTTGCCTCTGCGTTTAGTCAAGAGCAGCGTCTTATCTCTCTCCAACTGGGCGATGGCGTAGCGTGGGGCGAGCAGCTTTTACCTCAGCGTGTAACAGGCAGCGAGGGGATTAATCAGGCCTATCGCTATCAGATAGATTGCCTGTCATCCGATGCGGCCTTAGAGCTTAAATCGCTGCTTGGCCTGCCGGTTGTTCTGGCCGTGGCCGATGCCAATGGTGATGCGATCGAGCGCTGTGGCGTCATCTCGCAGGCGCAGCTTTTAGGCTCAGATGGTGGCTTTGCTAAATATTCTATTACCGTAGAGCCGCCATTCGCGCTGCTCAGATACCGCCGCACTTCCCGTGTATTTCAGGATTTATCTATTCCAGATCTGATTAAGCAGGTACTGGCAGAGCATCAGGCCAAAAATCCTGTCTTTGCCTCGGTACAAACGCTGGATTTCAAACTATCGGCAGAATACCCGCCGCGCTCTTACTGCCTGCAATACCGTGAAGATGACTACGCCTTTTTATGCCGCTTAATGAAAGAAAGTGGCTTGGCATGGCGCTTTGAGCATTTGGCCGGAGACACACCTCAGGTTCAGCTTATTGTATTTGATGATGCTTTTGGCCTGCCCGAAGCGGCAGAATCTGCGGTGAGATTCCATCGTGCGGACGCCACAGAAGAAAGCGATTCGCTTACCGCATGGAATACCCAACGGCAAATTGGCAGCAGCTCGGTGGCCCTTGCCAGCTTTGATTACAAAGCCGCCAATACCAGCCACAGCTTAAGCGACAGCGCCATTGATCAGGGCGATGGCGGGCAACAAATCCAGACCAGCCTCGAATATTACGACCCGCAAACACATTATTACGCCAGCGATTCGGATCAGCTCAGCAATGATGCCAAGCTGCGTCAGGATGCTTTAGACGGGCAAAAGAAATCATTTACCGGCTCTGGCACATTACGCAGCCTGCAGGCTGGGCAATGGTTCCGTTTAGAAGACCACCCCGCGCACGAATGGGATAGCGCAGAGCAGCGCGAATTTGCCATTACCGGGCTGACATTCACCGCCAACAATAATTTACCTGCAGATTTAAGCCAGCAACTTGGCTTAGTTGCGCCCAGCCTACTTGCCACTCCTGCCAAAGATAACGCGCCTTACCAAGCGGACTTTACCGCGCAAAGACGCGGCCAGCCTGTGCTCAGCCATCTGGGCGAGCAAGAATTTACTAAGCCCACCAGCCCAGGCCTGCAAACCGCCACGGTAGTTGGCCCTGCCGGGTCAGAAGTCCACACCGATGAGCAGGGGAGAATAAAAGTACAATTTCACTGGCAGCGTGCCGCCGAGCACCCTGAGTTTGGCGCCAATCTGGATGACAAATCATCTTGCTGGATACGCGTCGCCGCGCCATCGGCGGGGGCAGGCTGGGGGCATCAATTCATCCCGCGTATCGGTCAGGAAGTGACCATCAGCTTTGTTGAAGGCGATATCGACCGCCCTGTAGTCACTGGTGTTGTTTATAACGGCAGCCACCCCGTGCCAGCGTTCAGCGGCACAGGCGCATTGCCAGCGAATAAAACGCTGTCTGGCATCAAAACCAAAGAGCATGAAGGCGGCCAGTATGGCGAGCTGCTGTTTGATGATACTAAGGGCGAAGTTCGTACCAAATTATCCAGCGAGCACGGCAAAACCCAGCTCAACCTAGGTTATCTGATCCACCCAAGAACCGATGGTAAGGGTGAGCCACGCGGCGAAGGCTTCGAGCTGCGCACGGATAACCAAGGCGCAATCCGCGCCAATGGCCTGCTGATCAGCACCGAAGCCAAAGGCGGCGCCAGCGGTAAACAACTCGACCATAGCCCCGCACAAAGCCAGCTGGAATCAGCTTTAGCGTTGGCTCAAAGCCTAGGTGAAACCGCCACCAACCAGCTTGCGGACACCATAGAAACTGGCGACGAAGGCAAAACCGTAGAGGCAGACAACAGTGCAGGCAGCAAGGCCAGCACGGGTCATTTGTATCACCACGTGCATGCCAGCAAAAGCTTGGAAGCGGGCAGCAACACCGATAAAGACGGCAAGAGCAAATCTCAAAGTCAGGCAGGTCAACAAAAAATCATCCTGCTGCACGGTGAGGACGGCGTAGCCATCACCAGCCCGCAAAGCCAGACGCTCTCCGCAGGTACCAACCTGGATCTGGTTGCTCAAAGAGACACCAACCAAACCTCCGGCCGCCGCTGGATACATAATGCAGGATCACACATCAGCCTGTTTGTGGCCGGGGTAAAAGACAAAGTCGCGCTAAAGCTAATCGCAGCCAAAGGCAAAATCCAGCTGCAGGCGCAAAGCGATGATATTGAAATCACTGGCGACAAAAACGTCAAAATCACTGCCTGCAAAGAAAGCATCACCGTCGTCGCACAAGACGAAATTCTGATGACCGCTGGCGGGGCATACATCCGCATCAAAGGCGGCAATATTGAAATCCACTGCCCGGGGAAGGTGAGTATTAAGGGGGCGAATCATGAGATAAGCGGGCCAGCCAGCTTGAAACTGGCTCTGCCAAACATGCCTAAGAGTAAATTCACTTCGCCTAATTCATTCCCATTTTCTGAATAATAATACTGGCAAACATCTATGATCATTAGTCCTCCTTTACTTAAAACAGCTCAGGGCAATCACTCCGACGAGGATTGGTTGAAAGATCTGATGCCCTTTGAAGCCAAAGGTAATTATCCAATAAGCAGCTTGCTGGCTTGGCATGGTGGCCAACATATTAAACACAACGATACAGGGACACGAGGTGAGCCTGTACGTGCAATTGCAGATGGTATTGTTATATATGCCCGCCCGTCTTCCCCTTTAACGGGAGAAAAAGCAAAGCCTGATCTTGCGATTAATGGTGGTAGTAATGATGGTTGCGTGATTATTAAACACAAGACCGAAATTGGGGAAGGCCCTGACGGAAACGTGGAGTATTACTCCATTTATATGCATCTGAAACAGGTTTTTGTTCAAAAAAATCAACCTGTTTATCGTAAAGCTGAATTAGGTTCAGTCGGCCTGTGCAATGGTGACAATGCCATGCATATGGAAATCATTTGTGATGACCCTAATTTAAAAAAATTAGTTGGTCGTGAAAAAGGAAACTTAGATTTAAGTAAAGATGGCCGTATGGATGTTGTTTATGGGGATATACATTTTTATCTTCCTGTGGGAGCAACATTTTATGGGGCACAGCCTAGTGCAAACTCACAAACAGGGACTGGTACTCCCGCCTATACCTCTGTGGCACCACTATTTATCTCAATGCGTTTTGAAAAAGGCAATTGTAAAATGTCAACGCGGGAAGAAAATCCAGAAATTTTGGGTGAATATGTCTGTGTTGGCAATGAAATAATTGAGACCGATTACGAATACAATTTATATAAAAGCGCAACAACTCTAGCCAATCAAAATCAGCTCGCGCCGAGTGCAATATATGAGTTACTGCGCTTTGGTCGAGTGATTAATATTAACAATGAAACAGTAATTCTTGCTGGTGCAGCTCCACATTGGCGAAAAGTTAACTTTCCAGGTGGGCAGGGCTGGGTTAATTTAAATGCAGTTGGCGTTACAAAATATAGTGATGCTGATTTTCCTCAATGGATGGGCTGGAATTTAATTGCTGATGATGCAACACCAGATAGTCAATGTAATTCGCCAACTCTTTTAGCATGGCTGGATAGTGATGGAGATGAAAAATATACCAGCAGAGAGTTAGTGCAAGCTGTAGGTCAGGATAAAATAAAAGAAAGACTTTCACGTGCAATTTGCAAATTCCCTACAGAATGGGCATTAGCAACGTTAAATACAAGGTATGAATGGATAAAAACAAAAAGTGATTTATTGGAAGTTCCCTTAGATCCAGCTCAGTATGACAATCTTATAAAGCTAGCAACTGCTTTATGTTTTTGGGCCGAGGCTGATTTAGGAATTGCAGATGAGCATTGGCACTTTCATCCAAGAGAGTTTATTGGGCATTTTAGAAAGTGTGGTTGGTTGAGTGCAGATGAGCTAGAAAGAATTTATCAGCCTTTAGCAGTGGGTTCAACAAATGATCAAGATAAAATATTAGCTTATAAAAAAATTATAAATCATAATGTTTCTGAACTAAATAGAATGACGAGAAAGTATGGTCTTAATACAAAAAAAAGGTTACCACATATCCTCGGTCAGGGAGCTATTGAGTCAACATATATGAAGGAAATGCAGGAGAGCGCTATGCCGGGAACTGCCGTTAATGGCGCCGTTCGCCCTCCTAGAGGATCGAGGATAATGCAACAGTCAAAGGTAAACGAAAGTCAGCTCGGCCATTGGTGGGGAAGAGAGGCGGGTGAGCGAGTCGATTGGTTCGGCTCAACAAAATATAACAGCAGTGGTGGCTATATTGCGAGCTCATATAATTGGAGAGGTGGCAGTCTTGGAGATCCTGATGCTCAGAAGTTTCGTGGTCGAGGATTTAAACAATTAACTGGTCGTACTAATTATGTCCAATATTGGGTTTATCGCAGTTGGCTATCTACAAGTAGCTTTGATGATTATTGGTGGGATGATCCACAGTATCTGGCTCATAATGAAGCTGGTATGAGGAGAAGAGCAGGTATAGTTAATAATCCAGAAGTCGTTACTGCAATACCCTATAACTGTATGGATAGTGGTGGTTGGTATATGACTTTTCAGCGCCCTGCAGTAAATAAAAAAATGGATAGTGATTTTAAATTTTTAGCATCTTCAGCACAAGATATTCAAAGGGAGCAATTAATTTCAAAGGCAGTAACATATGCAATCAATGGGGGCTATATCGACTGGGAAGGCCGGCTAAAAGCGACTCGTGCAGCAAAAAGCATTTTATTGGACTTTTAAATATGATGAAAAAAATTTACATATCACTTGCTTTGGTGGCTATATTTAACTATGCGAGTGCTGAAACCATTGTAGCTTCTAGGGTTTCGGAAAGCTCTTTATCTTTTTCAAAGGAAGGTAAGTCTTTTTTATGCAAGACGAAATTTAGATATAAAAATTTTAATTATTCAAATGATGGGCAGTTTTTAATTTTTTACTCTCTTGAGGCAGACTATAAAAACATTATTCAATCAGGTTTTGTTGATTTATTGTCGGCATATGAAAATTGTAGTAATGGACTTAAAGTTGGGATGAATCCTGCACCAAAGTATGAATTAATAGTTGATGTAAATAAAAAATCAAATATTTTGATCACAAAAAGCTATTATTTGTATAAAACAGGTGCTGTAAATAATATTGATGGGAGATGGCTTATTAGTGTGTGGAGATATAAAGATTTGCAGCCAATAATCTTTCCTTTTAGCCCTCTCAAAAATGAGTATAAATACATTTACCGCTCCGAATTGAATTCCGGATTGTTGAATAAGGGGTTTGCTCCACCAACTCCAATGGATAATAGAGAAGATGGGGTATCTACGTTAAAGGTTAATTTTATTTCTGATGATGGGAAGTATATAGCACCAGTTGGAGTGACCTGTAGCCCTTTTTTAGGTGAAGTTTGGGATGTTGAAAGAAAAGAAAAAGTATCTTTTGATGGGCTAGATGAAAATACTCGTGCTTTGAAATGTAGTGATATTTTTAAGTGATGTGGCAATATGGATTATGGTAATCATTTTCGAGGATTTTGATCATGGGTGTGTTTTTTAATTTAAGAATAAATTTTAAAAACGATTCGTATCCGTCCAATAAATCAATCTAAGAAAAAAGCAACATTGGTTACTTCTGATATTTGGCATCATATTTCATATGAATAAAGCGAGATTTTTGTGATTGGTGGCAATAGCAGGAAGCGTAAACCTGCGTTTTCTACTCTTGCGCCTGAGGTGCAAGAGGCGATTTTACAATTTAACTCTGGCCCTGCAGGCGTTCATCCCGGCCCTGAGCTGCGAGAAATTCAGTTACTCATGATGCATCGTATTGCTCATGCATGGGGTGGAGCGTGCTTATCTGCTGAGTATTTGGGCATCCAGACGCATCTATCGTTTAGTTGTAGCAAAGGGCATCAATGGGAAAAAACGCCAGCGATGATTTTATCCGGGCATTTTTGCTCCGTTTGTAATAGTCGCAGCAAAAAAGCACTTAAGGCCATGCAGACATTGGCTGCAGAGCGCGGCTGGACGTGTTTGTCCGATGAGTTTCTCCATAGCCGAAGTCATTTACGCTGGCGCTGCGGTAAAGGGCATGAGTGGCAGAGTACGCCTTCAGCGATTCGGATGAATAAAGGAGGGTGCCCTCAGTGCTATCGTGAATTGCATTATTACACTCTGGAAAATATGCAGGCTTTTGCTAAAACGCGTGGTGGGCTTTGCCTGTCGGAGAGTTTCCGCAATGTTAATTACAAGCTGACCTGGCAGTGCCATCGCGGGCATATTTGGCAGGCTCCGCCAAGCCGGGTGTTGCATAGAAGTTGGTGTCCTCAGTGTGCACACTTGAACAGGATTACCAAGCCAGGGAGTACGGCCCGTGCTAAATATGAACCTAGTTATGGTGGTTAACCCTTTTCTCAGCCTCTGGGGATAAAAGATGGCCAGTTTAGTGTTTATTGTTTGAGGCTAAATTAAGTATTTAAAATATGGATCATGCAGAACGATCGTTCTATAATGGGCCATGCAAAATATTCGTTGTGCCCAATGCCATAAAAAGCTCGCAGAGGGTCGGTATTTAGAGCTATCCATCAAATGCCCGCGCTGCGGTGCATTCAATCATCTGAAGGCCCCGAGCCTCCAATCAGACCCGCTCAGCGGGTCTTTGGCCGGAGCTTCATATGTCAACATCCCCAATCATTCCTTGGATGGGCGGTAAACGCCGCCTTGCAGATAAACTGCTTGCGCTGTTTCCACCTCACGAGTGCTATGTAGAAGTATTTTGTGGCGGCGGGGCGCTGTATTTCTTAAGGCCGGTGCCTGCGTCGGTTGAAATCATTAATGATATTAACGGTGACTTGGTCAATCTTTACCGCGTGGTGCAAAACCATATGGAAGAGTTTGTTCGGCAATTTAAATGGGCGCTATCATCGCGCCAGGTCTTTAAATGGCTGCAAGATACCCGTTCAGAAACGCTGACCGATATTCAGCGCGCCGCGCGGTTCTTTTATCTGCAGCAGCATGCATTTGGCGGCAAGGTCAATGGCCAATCATTTGGCACAGCCACTACGGCCCCGATCGTGAACCTGTGCCGCATCGAAGAAAACATCTCTTCCGCCCACCTGCGTCTGGCCGGTACCACGGTAGAAAACCTCAGCTGGCTGGATTGCATGCGCCGCTACGATCGCGCCCACACCTTCTTTTATTGCGATCCGCCGTACTGGCAAACCGAAGGCTACGGTGTGCCTTTCGAGTTTGATCAATACCTGGCCATGGCCGACTTTATGCGCAATTGCCAGGGCAGGGTGATGGTCAGCATCAACGACCATCCCGACATCCGGCAAGCCTTTGAAGGGCTGACTATGCAGGGGCTGAGTATTAAATACAGTAACGGTAATAACGGTAAGCAGGGCCAGATTGCAAGCAGTAAGGAGCTGGTGATTACTAATTGGGATGCGGGGGATTTGGGAGGACTATTTTGAATAACTAAAAGAGTATTTTGCTTAAGGCACCAAGGCAATTATTTTAGCCAAAGTTTTCGCCAATACTTAGCTATTCTGTGATGTTTTTAGTATTAGTTTATGTTATAAAACCTATGGTTAGACGCTTTTTTTGGTCGGCCAAAGTTTACGCCAAAGATCATCGCAGGATTGTTGCCTTATGCCGAGTATGTATACCTCCCCGTTTTCAATGTCTCCCTTGCTGCCACGCCAGGGCACGCCTCAGATGGAGGCTCTGTCAGAGAAGGCTTCGGCGCTGATTTATTCGTCCTATCAGCAGCATTGCCCGCAGGGGATTGCGGAGATTCTTCGCGAGGCGCTACGGCCGATGAATTCTTATTACACCAATAAGATCGAGGGGCAGCACACAACTCCGTTACTAATTGCGCAGGCCATGAGTAAGGATTTCTCTGCCAAGCCGGATGAGGCGCAGAAGCAGCGCGCGGCTTTGGCTTGTATGCAGGCTGAAGTGTGGGCAGAGGGCACGATTGGCTCCCCGGGCATTCTGCCTGCCGGGGGGCTTTATTTTGGTTCTGAATTTATTTGTTCTTTGCATCACGCGATGTATCAGCATCTGAGCATGGAAGATCGCATGGCGCATGGAGTTCATCAGGATGGCTCTGCCTGGGATGAGGAGGTGGTCCCCGGCCAGCTGCGCAAGCATGATGTTCAGGTGGGTTTGCATATCCCGCCCAGCAAGGATTACCTGCCGGCATTTATGGACGAGTTCCATAATGGCTATCGCTTTGAGCTGAGGGGAGAGCGCGCTGTGATTGCTATTCTGGCAGCGCATCACCGGTTGGCTTGGATTCACCCCTTTGGTGATGGGAATGGCCGCACAATTCGTCTGCATACCCACTCTGGCCTTCATGCTTTGGGGCTGACCAAGGGGATCTGGTCGCCGATGAGAGGGCTGGCACGAAGTCACGCCCGTTATAACGAGGTACTTGCACGGGCCGATTTACCGCGGGAGGGGGATCAGGACGGGCGGGGCAATTTATCCGAAAAGCACTTTATTCAATTTATCGACTTTATGCTCGATACCTGCCTTGATCAGGTGAGCTTTATGAATCAAATGCTGGAAATGACGGGCTTTGAAGAGCGGTTGCATAAAATGCTGATGGCAGAATCTGTTTCGCCGGAAACACCCAATCTGCTCAAATTAAATAGTCTGCTGCCATTAAAATATCTGCTGCATGCTGGCCAGATGCCTAAGCAAGATTTTAAAGCCATGCTGGGCGGTGATTCTGATCGTACCCAATCCAGAGTAATTAAAGATCTGACCACGCTGGGTATTCTGAAATCAGAATCGCTGCATGCCCCTTATAAGCTGGCTTTTCCCATTAAGCTATTCAGGTACCTGTTTCCGGGGCTTTGGGTTGAGGCGGAGAGTGGGCAGTAAAGTTTGCAAGCGCTCTCTGTTCGGGATTGATCGTATCAGCGTCCGGTCAGAGTCAGTTACGTTTTAAATGAGTGACTAAGTCTATTTCGGTAATCAATACGTACTATAATAGTTTTTATCTGACTTAAAAACTGCTATAGCATGATTAGAAAACTATCCC